>JADGDY010000004.1 GCA_016744655.1 Bacteroidales bacterium
GCTGTTTCAAATAATTAAGGTCTTCTTTTATATCTATTTCTATTCGTTTTGGCATACCGTAAAGATACAAATTATATCAATCAATTGGAAATATATTTGGTATTACTATTGCTTAGAGAATATTTTTAAAAAGAAAGTCCTCTTGTAGCGCCAATACAATGATGCTGTTTTCTTAATTCTATCAAGCTCAAGTAGTATATGTTAAAAAAGCCCCTCAAAAAAAAATTGAAGGGCTACACTGATCAAAACTCACTTCACTCTATTCTATAATTAGCTTTCTAACAGATATTCCATTAGGTGTATATATTTTAACTGAATAAACGCCTCTTTTATAAGCAGATGTATTGATATCTAAATATCTTTTATCTGCTATGTAGTTCTTTACTATTTTACCTAATTGATCATACATTTCAATTTTATTAATTGTGGTACCCACAACAATTGTCGTATGTGAACTGGCTGGGTTTGGGAATATTTGAACCTTTTCTTTTGAAAGGTTTTTTATTCCTGTGGTAGGATCTAAAGCCGTAAAAACGGTTGAAACCTCACTCCCAAAATCTCCATTAATTTCCATAATTTCTTCACCACTTTCTGTGTCTAATAAGCGAATAGTCCCCTCTCCATATCCACAACAAATGCCATCGCCTGCTTGGTCATATATATTCCATGTAATACATGAGGATTCTTCAACAGAAATATCAAAAGTTTGTAATTCAGATGTTGTTACAGAACCTATTGGAAGTTCAAAAAGTAAATTTCCATTTTGATCATACATATCGAAACCTGTTTCTGCAGGATAGTCATCTGGTAATAATTCTACAGTAATACTGAGTTTAGATTCTATAGTTGATTGTGCAGCAGAAGCGGTTTGTTCATCATTCTCTGAGTTAGAATCACCATCTACCACAATTTGGAATTTAAGTTCAACTTCCGACGGAATATCTGTTAGAGAATTAAGGGAGATAAGTTCAGTCTCATAAATTTCTAGGTCACCTACATATTCAAAGGTAGACACTATAGACCCATCCAAAATGGTATTAATGGTAGCAGAAGTCAGGTTTCCACTAAGTCCTAGGTTTTGAACACTAACTTGAATATTATGAAGTCCATCTCCACAATAAACATCTGGGCATATCACATTCGTTATAGCAGCATCAATTTGTTCTGTAGCCTCTGGACAATCTCCCATGAATTCGTGCAATTCTTCAGCAGTCATATAACCATCCTGATATTTATCTTCATAAGTAAGTCGCGATGGACAAATCACATAAATTGTTGGAATATAAGCAACATTATAAAGTCCTCCACAAACAGTTCCATTTGGAGGATTATCAGGATCTGGTGCATCATTGATGGTTGGGAATGGAACATTCTCAATCCAATTACCTTGAGATCCACTTCCTCCGGTTAGTTCATCCATACCAGTTGAATTGTCGGTCTCAATCTGAAATATCATAACTTCATTAGTACCATCGGGGCCATATAATTCCCACATTTCATCTAATATACCATTGTTATGATATGTCCAACACGGACCACACCAAGTTGTAAAAAAATCGATAATGACTACTTTACCATCATCTAAATATTCATAAAGGTGATGTTCGTTACCATCTAAATCGGTAGCCACGAAATCGGGGCCAATGGAACCATCTGGTAATTGAGCTTGTAAGTTTAAACTAATAGCGAATAGTAGGCTAAGCAATAATGTGTAGCATTTTTTCATCTTGTTTAATTTTGATTATTAATATTGTTTTAGGTTAAAAACCAGTAACAATCCATATTGATTGTAAATCAATTCTATTTATCTCTCATATGAATATGTGATTGGTTTATGTCATTTTGATATTGTCATTAAAGATTTGCACTGTTTTTAAATAGAATGATTACTTCAACTATTTTGAAAGCATTACTATTCAATTTCTTTCGACAAAAATGACTTTAGAATGGAAAAAACCCAAAATAATGGATAGGACAAATTTGGGAAGAGTGAATAAATGACCCAGACAAAGATTGGACATAAAAGAACATTGTGCTATATATCTGATAGATAGCTGAATATTCCAATATCTCTCCCAGTGATGTTTAATTTCTTACGGAGGCGATATCTGGCTTTCTCAACTGACGATGGGTTTTGACCTGTAAGAGCAGAAATCTCTTTTGTGGTCATATTCATTTGTAGAAAAGCACATAACCTTTTCTCATTATTGCTAAGATTTGGGAAACGAGCAGATAGTTTTTGATAAAAATCGCTATTCACATTATTAAACCGAACCTCAAATTCTGCCCAAACTTGGGCATCTTGATCGTACTCAAGGTTACGAATAACAGTTTCAATTACATCTTGGTTTTCCTTTTTGAGTCTAGATTTTTGCTCTTTTAAATAATCTATAATATCTAGTTTCTTTTTATTTAACCTTATCATATTTAGCAGAAAGGAGGTTAGTTCTCTTTCTTTGGTCTCTAATTCCCTTTGTAATACTATACCTTCGAGTTTGTTTTTTGCAATCTTATGTTTCTGTTTTAGGTAAAGCTGAAATAAAAATGCCAGAAAAACAACAAGGATTCCTAATGAGGCATATAATAGAATTTTTTGCTTTTGCTGTTTCCATTGCTTTGCCTGTTCAATCCTATTGTTTTTAAATACAAGTTCAAGTCGTGTTAGCTCACTAAAATTGCGTTTCTTTTCTAAACTATCTTTGTGGAGAACATAGTCATCTTGATATTTCATAGCATCAATATAATGGCCCAGACCTTTATGGCCTAAATACAATCCATAAAAGCCATACATTCGTATTTCTAACCAATGATACCTAGTTGACAATAGCATTACATTTTCAAAATAAGGAAGTGCTTTTTCATATTTCCCCATCTTATTATATAAATCGCCAATTAGCAAAAGGGAGTTGGCATACAATTCCACATCCTCAGTAGAATCCATGACTTGAAGCAAATCTACTTGCAGCTTTTCTGAAAGTACAAAGTCATTATTTATCTTCTCAATGTGAGCTAAGTTCATGAGATTTTTTATATAATAATCCCAGTTTCTTATCCTTTTATTGATGGTAGCCGCCTGCTGCAGAAGGTAGCGGGCACTGTCGTATTTTTGCTGTTCGATATAATAAACTCCAATATTATTAAATTCACGGGCAATACCCACGCTATCACCAATTCCTATGGAAATATCAATTGAATTTCTAAGATATTTTACGAATGTTTTTTCATCATTAACACGGAATAAAAGTCCAATTTTTGAGTTAATAGCTGATTCGTTAACCTGATCACCAGACTGCTGGTAATATTTCAAACTTCTAGTATAATAATTAAAAGCTTGATCAAAATTATTAAACTCTTGATATAGCTCTGCAATTTCCTTGAACAGTTTTGCTTGTGACGAAAGAACTTCAATATCTTCAAATTGCTCTATATGATTTGAAACAAAAGTTAAGGCTTCCTCATATTGATAATTATTTCGTAAGATATAGATATAATTGGCTGCTGCTTCTACAATTCCTTTCTCATAATTGAGGGCTTCAGATAATAAAAATAGACTATCTGTTTCTTTTAGCTGTGATTCTACTTTGAGGTTCTCTACGGGGATACAAGCATTTAGACTGTCAATTAAATCTGTATTTATACTAATCTTCTTTAGATTTGAGGAATCGCGTGTGCAACCAAATCCCATAAAAAACAGAACGGTTGCTACAAAGACAAAATAAAACGATCTAGTACCCATAAATATATTTTGAAGCCTTTTACTTCGATTGACAAATATATTTATTTTTTGTAGGGTTTGATCATACTAACCTTTTCAGTTGGAACAAAAAAAAGAGGCTATCCAAAAATGCGAATAGCCTCAACAAACTCTAACCTAAAACTCTATCTAATTATTATCTTTTTCACTATTATTTTATTTAATGTATAAACTTTAATAAAATAATATCCTGATTCATATTTGCTAATATTGATCTTGCTATCTAATCCACTTGTTTTTTGTTCTAGTACTAACTGACCTGTAGCATTAAATATTTGTAGGTGTTTCATTTCTTCTAAAGCGCAAATCCTTACAACATCTGTAGCAGGATTTGGATAAACACTAAGTTCGTGTGATGTTTGCAATTCTGTCATACCTATAATTAACTCTGTCTTACATGCATTTTCTACTTTCCCATTATTCATATTTATGACCATCCCCACAACCTCAATGTGATTGATATCCCAATTTTCATCAATTGTAGTGGTATATTCATAGCTATGAGTTTCTCCTGCACTTATAGTTGCTGGTAAGCTTGAAGGAGTACCTACAAAACCACCAAGAATATCTCTAGCTACATCTTGATAAACCATATCTTCAGCAGGTACAGGATCTGGCAAATTCTCATATCCTCCCATTTCTGTAGTACCTCCTGAATAACTGTTCGATTGATTCCAAGCAGAACCTGTTCCTGTTACTTCATCCTCTACTATTACCGCATTAAATCTGAAGTTTGAAACGCTGGCTACAAATTCAGCTACCAAGGTAAATGAGAGTTGGCGAGTGTTTTCATTATAGGTTTTATTCTGAATAGTTAATGCTACTGGAGCAATTACTTCTTTCTCAATATGGTAAGCATCCTCCATATCTAATGGGTCGGCTATGATAGATCTCCCTACATAAGCATTAGGAAATCCTTGTAAAATAGGTGCAAGGCCTGAATCATATGCAGGAACTGTCATTGGATCGGAATTATGACTTGCAATTCCAATAAATGAATCTGGAAATTCTTCTGCCATATAATCCATATACACATGGCCACGAACACACCATCCACACCAAGTACCAGTTCCTTCTTCAATAAGGACAGTTTTTGTTGGAATATATTCTACCGTACTTATTGTAGTGCTTATATCATCATTATCGGGATTAGAATCTGGCCCTAAACCATTTCCATTACTGATATGTACACTAATTTCATAAGGCTCCGAAGAAGTGAGGTTAGCAGGCGTAGACAAGGTGAAATCGTAGGTGGCAAGTGAAGCAATAGATAACCCTGATAAGGTTTCGGATACAGCACTTCCCCCATTTACTGTATACTCAATATCAATTGAGGTCAGTATTTCTCCTCCCATATTTTTAATTATTCCAGTAATGTCAACATCACCTACCAATGCATAGTTTGGTAAAGTTAATTCCTCAATAGATACATCGAAGTCAGGAGCTTGATAGGTTCCAAATATGGCTTCCATAGCATAAGTATTTGCATAATTTCCCCCTGTTTGATCATGCCAAGAATCGGAGTCTACGGAATAGCCCCAACATGAATGGTCAATATATGGAGTTGAGGTGGTGGCAAGTCCCAAAAACTGATTTCCATCTACTATGCCAATTAAATACTGACCAGGTTCTAAAGTAACCTGAGCAGGAAATACACCAGTGTATGTTGTATTAGAGGAGGTAATCTGAACATCATTTGTCTGTGCAATAAGATCACCAGGTTCTCCGTCAAACTCATATACTCTTGCGCATACGGTATTATCACCAGTTTGACAATTGCTCAAGTAAAATGAAACAGCAGTTAAAACATCTTCAGTTGTAACAGTAAATACATTGGCACTAACACCGCCAGGTATTCCATTTCCAGTACCGCCAATGACATCACCATTATGTATTGATAAAACAGAGTCTGTAATCTCTATGCTTTTTACTATTGTTCCATTTTCGGGAAAGGCATCGTCGGCTGCGTTAGCAGTATATGTAAAATCTATTGTTCCAGTTTCTGTAATTGTCAATAAAGGAAAAGTAAAGTCCTCTATGACATCAGTTCCCATAGGAACTGAGATGGGTAAGTTTTCATCGTATGAAGTTCCCACTGTTAAATTAAAGTTTGTCGCTTCAGTTAGCTCTTCGCCTATGTTTTGAACTTGACCTTCAGGTGAAAAGACAGCATGATTTAGGGGCATTTTATAGCATCGCTCAACAACACTTAATATATTGGGTACTAAATCTGGTGCTGATGGTACTCCATTAACAACAACTGTTCCTTCAAAATTACCAGTATCAAATCCAGCAGCATCTATGAAAAAACCTATTTCGAAACTGTCTGTAATGCTAGCATCAATATCTACTTCTATCCAAAATTCATAAAGCTCATCTGGGCGTATACCACCTTGATAACCTGGGGATTGCTCGAATATCCCTCCCCATGAAATGACTTGACCATCTACACCATTTAATATTTCTTCGTTCCAATCTCCAACTTGACCTACTATTTCTGATCCAGTAATGGGCGTAACACCAACGGGAAAAGTCATGGCCAAGGAATCACCACTTGTTCCACTGGCTAAAATTGTAAAATTTAGAGTATTATTAGCTCCAGATTGAAAGAAATTCAGGGAGGTGATTTCGCAAGAAATCTCTTTTGTACCTTTGGATTCAGTATTTTGACCAATTGAAAAATTGGTTAATACTAAGGCAATTAATAATGTAAAAAGCTGTCTCATTTTGTCTGTTTTTTTATAAAAGATTAATTGAAATTGTGTCTCATTATTTAATGCTTGAAGAAGAAGGTTTCTTTATTTCAGGATTATTCTTTTTATTCAATTCATTGAGAATTTTCTTAAGAATCTTCACTTGAATATTCGATTTCTCAATCACATGATCAAATCGTTGCTTCAACTCCTTATCATTATTTTTATCTAGATCCATAGTTTTAATAATGCATGAATTTTTCATATTTAAATCAGGTACAAAGAAACTGTGCTGATGAATATTAATCTAAATATGAGGGTGACAATAAGGTATCAGAAGGTGATTTTAGGGTGATAATAAGGCACCAAGGCTATGTTTAATGGTGACGACAAGTCAAAAACATATGAATCAAAGGTGTTTTCTAATACGCAGTAAGAAAAGCAATAAGATTGTCCTCGCGTTCTAGATTGAGTTTTTTTCGTAATCGATATCGCGCACTTTTTAAACTAATGAGTGACTGAAAGGTGATTTCAGAAATTTCTTTTGAGGTCATGTTTAATTTTAGAAAAGCACAAAGACGAAGTTCATTTGGAGTAAGTGTTGGAAAATCTTTACTCAATTTATTATAGAAATCAACATGCACTTCCTGGAACCGAACCTCAAAATCCTCCCAGTTATCTTCCGAAATACTCTTGTCAAGATCTGTAGCTATGCGCTCAATACCATCTCTATTTTTCTCTGAAAGTTCAAAACTCGATTTCTTTAATTTACTCGAAACCTCAGAAATAAACTTATTTTTCTTCAGAAGGTACATCACATTTGTAGTAAGCTCTTTGCTTTTATGCTCCAAGTCTTTCTTCAATTGTTCTTTTTCTAGGAGGATGGTTTTCTTTTCTAGATTTCTACGATGGGTTCTATTTCGTTGTGTGAAGTATAAAAACACCAGCGAAATAATGATTAAACCAGAACCTAAAATGATATAGACATAAATAAGTTCTTTTTTATAATAATCAGCTTCAATACGAGCCGATTCGAGTTCTTGAGCTTTTTGATGTTCAGCAAATTCAAATCTCAGCTCTAACAAATCGAGTTCTTTTAATCTGTTGTGATTGTTAATGGTATCTTTAACTGAGTTAATTTTCTCAGAATATTGATAAGCCATGTTTATATCAGATAATAAATAATGTATCCTTTTTAGAGTGACGAGGGCATCTAGTTCTTGAAGTCTATTGGAATATTTTCTAGAGAAACTAAGGGCTTTATCAGCATACTCTAGCGATTTCTGATAGTCCTTTTTCTTTTCATGATAGAAACTCATATTATTATAATAATAGGAGTATAGACGAGATAAATGATTTTCTTCTATTATTGTTAAGCACTTTTGGGAATAGACAAATGCATCATTTAGTTTACCATAGCCTATTAGATTGTCCACCATATTGATATATACAATGGCAAGACCTAAGAAGTTATTGGTTTGCTTGTTTATTTCAGCTGCCTTTAGATAGTATTTAATAGAACTGGTATCGACAGACATAATATCCTGTACCGCAGCTATATTACTATAAATATAGGCGGCTGAAGAATCCTGTTGATGTCGAATGAATATTCCTGCTGATTTCTGATAACATGAGAAGGCCTCTTCGCCTTGTCCAAGGTTGAAATTCAAATTTCCTAAAACATTATAAACCTTTGCAAGGAGAATAGAGTCCCTATTATCTTTTGCGTATTCTAGCGATTCAAAGATTAGGCTTTCTGATAAATCAAATTCATAATGCTGGAATAATTTGGCAAGACGATGTTTTGAATAGGCCAATCCTCGTTTATAATTTAGCTTTTGCGATATTTCTAAGGCTTCTTTGGCATAATACTCCGATGCATTTTTATCTGACCATTCTGATTGGTTAGATAATTTAATCAACAACTCTACTTTTGTAGAATCATTAGGCATTTTCGAGAGCTTTATCTGAGATTTGTTTAAAGCAGATTCTTCGTTACAAATAGCAGAATTAGCGAGGCCCAATAGCAAAAGAAGCCCAAAAACAGAAATAATTGATTTACCTATATCCATCAAAGCAAATATACGATATTGCTTGGTTTATGGGCTTTTTAGCGTTAAAACAGTGACAAATTGCAAATCACTATACTAATTAGTGTCAGCAAGAAAACTGCTGATTTTTGGAGTGCTTAGTCAGAAGGCGTCAAGTTCGAGGCTTTTGCAGTTTTGAAAATCAGGCGTCCCGACAGTGAACGTCGGGATAACTGCTTTCAAAACAAGAGTAACGAAGAAATTGGCGTTTTCTGGCAAGCACTAATTAAAAACCCACTCTGGTTTACGGAAAGAAAAAACTTCTAAACTCCAGTCTTTACTCATCCACAAACTCGTCCCACTTGTTATCGAATTCTTCAATTAAAACAGTCTCAAAATCTTTAGTGCTCTCAAACTGAATTTCTGGATTGCACCACATTCCGAAGTCCTCCTCTTTTGGTGCTGCAATTTGCACTTGATGGTCTTTGCTAAACCCTAACTCACGAGTAGGAGAATTGTTTTCATCTAACTCTAACCACCAGTAGTCTAATGAAATGATAAGGCGGTCTTTGATGGTGGTGGGTTCTTCGTAATTAATGAGTTTGTTATCGTATTTGATGATGGTCTTCATGATGTTTAATTATTGCTTTTAATATGGTCAAAAATACACTTTTTCGAGCTTGAAAATTGATGATATTTTTCTATTGTGTTTTCTTTTCTGTCCTCAATCCAGCAATCTGATAATTCATAGAAGCAGGAATAATCTCATCCAAAAACTTCACCTTTAAAAAAGAGATATGAGCTGGGTTTTTCATTTTAAAACGGAGGAGGCTATCTTTTGGGAGATGCTCTATTTGTTCTAAGATTTCAGCTTTTAAGGTTGTTGCGGTGTAGAGGTCTTTTTGAAGCGTCACATCTATCATTGGCCGAGTTTCTAGCTTGATAAAGCGATAGGAAATTTCTTGGTTTTCATCAATGTTGATTTCATAGAATCCCTTGTCTTCATCTTTCTCGGCAAAGGCAGTTCTTTCTATAGAGCCAGGATAGATAATGGGAGTTTGACAAGCCGAATAGAGCATTTGAGAGCGGTGAATGTGGCCAGATAAAAACAAGTCATAATTGGAAGGAAGTGCCGAAATGGGAATCACATCTTTACCTCCTCTAAAAGTATAATCCGAAGGTCCACATTTAGACCCTTCTATGGATTGATGCATACACAGAATCTTAATGCTTTCGGCTCTTAAGCTAGGCTGGATTTGCTCCACTATTTCAGGAAACTTGCCTTTAACGTCTTTTCTCACACAAGGGAATCCCGCAATATCAAAATCAACACCCTTAAAACTAAATTGAAAAACTAGTGGCTGGCTGTAATAATAGATATTAGGGTGCTGCATAAAAAGCGAAACGGGCAAACGAGAACTTTCATGATTTCCGGGGACTATCACTATGGGAATTCCAGTTTCTGCAAAATTGAAAATGCGCTCGTAAACCATATCAATTATGGCATTTGGCACTAAGGTTCTAAAAAACAGATCGCCTCCATGAATTACCAAATCGGCTCGTTCTTCTCGTGCATACTCTAACACTTTATCGAAGTTGTTAAAGAAATCAACACCCCTCCTCCGCTTTTCTTTTTTTGGTCGTAGTGGATAATCAAAACCCAAATGGGTATCGGAGAGGAAGATGATTTTGGGCATGCTGCAAAGTTAATTTTTAAATCTCACACTATTCTATAATGTTTGGAACCCAAACAAAACCCTCCTCTAAATCGCCATAAAAGATGACATGATGCTGCTTGGCAAATAATGTTTAAAATTAATTTACTTTAGGAAATTTATGGCCATATTGAAAAAGAATTTTTCTTTTGAACTTGGTTCCATGTATAATTGGTCATCATCATTATAAACTTCATGCATATTCATCAACACAGTACCTAAACTTAGTTTAAGATAAATGTCTCTATATAACTTAGTCTGAAATTTAGGACCCAGTAAAATTCTAGAATAACTCACTTTATCTATTTGTTTGTTATGGGTTTGGGTATCTGTGTAATTATATAAATTACCAAATATTGATGCAGATAGTCCAATTTTAGAATTACCAAAATGGTAGTATCCAGATAAGAAACCTGGAAAGGCATTTATACTAGACCAATTTCTTTTTTTATAGTTGAAGACAAAAACAGGAACTAGTAATTCCCGACCAAACCGAGTATTAAATGAAAGTCCAAAACCATATTCCATATATTCATTATGCCTTTTGTTAATCATTAAAGTAGATTGTAAAACAAAATCTTCTGTACTCAGTTTGCTTTTTAAATCTGAGGCAAGTGTTGGTGTAATAAAACCGATTAATTGCCATCTGTTTTTTAAAACTTGTATGATTCCAATTTTATAAGCCAATGAATAAAGGCCTTTATCGAAGGACTGATGAGTTTGACTATCTAATGAAAACCGAAAAGTAGAGAAATCTACTCCGTTGAATAGGTAGGTTTTTTTCTCTTTTAATTTTACTACAAAATTTAGAAACAGTTGATATTCAGCCATGGAAATATCATTACTTACAGTAGTGTTTTTTAATTGAATTTTAGCGTATTGTACGGTACTCATCCCCATAACAGGGAATTTTACCAGAGGCTTATAACTAATACTATCATTCTCACCAGTGGCAAAAAGAATAGAAGGGATTAATAAAATAAAAAGACTGATAATTAGAGATTTCATATCCTTTTGAGGAGGCTAATTAAAATTACTCATCCATCCAGTTTTTAAAATCGGTAGCTTTTAAACGGCTAATGGTAATTTTAGTATCGAAATGTGGGTTGAGTGAGACCACAAGTTTACCACCAAAATAGGGTTCTATCTTATCAATGGCATCAATGTGAACAATATGGCTTCTTTTGGCCCTGAAAAAGTTTT
This sequence comes from Bacteroidales bacterium, assembly GCA_016744655.1. GTDB lineage: Bacteria > Bacteroidota > Bacteroidia > Bacteroidales > UBA12170 > UBA12170. Next base: position 11,396 of record JADGDY010000004.1, read on the forward strand.
TAGGATTTAGTTGCTCCTCAATTTTTTCAATGGTATGATTGATGATATGTTCTTGTTTGTCAAAAGTAACTGCAAAGGTTACTCTGTTTTCTGAATAGAAATAGGCAATATCTTTCACATATAATTTGGTGTAAGAAACGGCTCCAGCTACCAAAAACCTATCGCGATATTCTTTGGTTTTACTTTGAATGGCATTGAGAATTTGATGATAATCTGGTTTCTCTTCCTCCAAATAGGATACATACCTATCAAACTTTTCGATGGCAACTTCAAGCAGTGATTCTTTAATGGGTTTCAATAAATAATCGACGCTATTTACCGAAAATGCTTGAATAGCATATTGGTCATAGGCCGTGGTGAATATGATACCACTCTCAATGGTTGTTTTTTCGAAAATGGAAAAACTTACCCCGTCAGTCAATTGAATATCCATAAAAACCAATTCGGGCGAAGGATTAGACTCAAACCATTTAACGGATTCACTCACACTCTCTAATACAGCAAGGATATTCCACTTAGGGCGAAGTTTTTTTATCATCCCTACTAATAGTTTCGCATTGAACTCCTCATCCTCTATAATTACACAATTAATTACATCCATAGTCTATTATTTTTTCTGATTATAAAAGTGGGATATTTACTCTGAAAGTATCATTATCTTCAAAAATAATGATTTCTCTTTCAGTAAGCATTTTATAGCGTTTCTTTAAATTACTTAAGCCAGTATTTGTAGAGTAGGAAGTTTCTTTTTTCTGATTATTATTCTCAACCACCAAGTAATTGGCTTTGACAAAGACATTAATATTCAAGGGTTTATCTTTGCTGGTAATATTGTGTTTAATGGCGTTTTCAATGAGCAATTGTAAGGTTAAAGGAGCTATTTCAAAATCATTAAACGAATTTCTAATTTCGATATTTGTGACCAATCCATTGCCTAAACGAACTTTATGCAGTTTGATATAAGCTTCAATAAACTCCAACTCTTCAGCAATTCTAATCACCATTTTATCTTTACTTTGTAGTACATATCGGTAAACATCTGTAAAGTTCTCAGTGAAATTTACTGCACGGTCTTGGTCGTAAATAATTAAAGATTTTAGGGCGCTCAAATTATTGAAAAGAAAGTGAGGGTTGAGCTGGTCTTGCAAGGAATTATAATCCATTTTTAGTTTATCTTGCTTTAATCTATCCATTTCTTTCTGACTGAATATCCATTTTTCGGTAAATCGCATGATTAATAGAGAACTAGAAAACATAGAAACAAAGACCAAACCTATGGCCAAACCTAAATAAAAATTCGGTTTAGGTATACCAGGTTCATATACCATATGGCTTTTCGCAAAAACAAACATCAATACTAAAAGACCAATACCAACAAGAATATGAACTAATAGCCTTAGCCTGATTTTTTTAGGAATGGGAAAGAATTTCTCCAACAATAAATCAATAAGAATCTGGAGTTCACTTAACACAGCAAAGTAAGTGAATACTCTAAAATAATCATAAATGCGAACAGGTTTAATGGGGGTGAAATCATTTATTGCTATCATGAGTTGAATAAACAAAAATGAAATCAACATATGCACACCCATTCTAAGTAATATGGACATAGGGGTATAATTGGGTAAGCGAGTTTTGAAACCACAGTCTTTTTTATGCTTGCTTAGAATATCATTCATTTTTCCTGTATTAAACATCCTTTCCCTCCTCATTTATTCAGGAATTATAGAACCTATAACTCTTTGCCAAGTAGTTTCCAATACTTTAAATTGAGCAAGGGCTTGAATATGTTGTGATTTAGCTTTCTGCCAATCTGCTTGCGAATTTAATAAATCTGTGGTTGTATTTAAACCCACTTCAAAACTTGCTCTGGTTTCTTCGAGGCTTTCTTCTGCTTCAGCAATATTTTTTTCAGCAATGATAATTGCTTCGAAGGCTTCCTCCACTTTCACCTGAGCTTGTAAAACCTCTAATTTAATTAAATCAGTGGTATGGCTCAATTCTGTTTCCGCTTGATAAATTCTTATTTGCGCTGCCTTTTGCTTATGAAAACCTTGTCCCCACTGAAATAATGGAATACTCAATTGCGCTGCTATCATTGGGCTAAAACTCAAGTCTTCCTTAAAATCACTTACATAAGTTCCTGTATATTGCGCACTAACACCCAATTGCGGAAGATAATCTGATAAAGCAATCTTCTTGTTCAGCTCTGATAGCTCCACCTGCTCATTTAATACCTTTAACTCATTTCTGTTTTCAATAGCTTGGCCTATACCATTTGTAAGACTGAAAAGCTGAGTATCTAGTTTTCCATACTCAATTACAATATCCTCCCCTAAAGGTCGGCCAATGATCTGTTTCAGATACATTTTTGAAATCTTAAGACCATTTTTTGCGATTAACAACTGTAGTTCGGCTTCGTTTTTCTGTACACTTACCTTCAACCTTTCGCTGGCAGGCTGTAAACCTACTTCATACATGTCGTTCATTTGCTCCTCAAGTTCAGTAAGCATTTCTATATAGTTTTCTGCAACTTCTATATTGGCTTCTACCATGGCTACATTCCAAAATGCTTGATCAGTAAGCTCTATCAATTCACTATACTTTAATTGATAAGCATAATCAGAGATATTAATAGCAGATTTGGCTTGATCATTAGTATATCTAATTTTCCCACCGGCATAAATGGGTTGCACCAAGGATAATCCTCCATAAACAATGGAGGTATTATCTAGATTCATAGAAATCCCAGGTGAGTAAACATTACTTTCTCCAGTAAATATTCCATTAGCCGCATCAGTTGCATTATCAGCAGTTGGAAGAAAACCACCAGGCATACTAATATCATCCATTTGCATCAAATGCATCAAATTAACATCTGCACTTAAAGCTGGTAAGAATGCTGTTTTTGCAATTTCTAGGTTTTCTCTTGCTTCGTCTTGTTGCAAAGCGGCTTTTTTAAGTTCTTTATTATAAACAAATGCATCTTGCCTACATTGCTCTAGACTTAGGCTTTGTTGTGCCGATAGATTTTGCAAGGAAAAAACAAAGACCCCTAGGGCTATTATGTATTTTATCGTTGATCTCATTTTTATTATTGTTTAATCGTAATTTTGAAAAATAAAGCGTATAAAACGGGTACTACTAATAGTGTAACCACTGCTCCAACAAAAAGTCCAAACATAATAGTGATAGCCATTCCTTTAAACATAGGGTCTATTATTAGAGGTAGCATTCCTAAAATGGTGGTTAAAGAAGCCATCATTACAGGTCGTAGCCTTGAAACAGCAGCATCTTGAGTAGCTAAAAAATGTGTTTTACCATTTTTTATTCCGTAGTTAATTTCATCCAGTAAGACGATGGCATTTTTAATCATCATACCAATGAGTCCTAATGTTCCAATAATAGCAGTGAAACTAAAATTTTCTGAGGTGATATTAAAGCCAAGGGAAACACCAATAAAGGCAAACGGAACCACCATAAAGATGATGACAGTTTGTCTAATACTATTAAACATGGCTACAATAATGATTAGAATCAATCCCAAAGCGAGTGGAAGATAAGTCATCAGTGCTGAATTTGCCTCTGATGAATTTGCTGTTTCACCATCCCAACGCATACTATATCCTTTAGGAAGTATGATGGACTCCATTTGAGCTTGAACTTTGGCTTGTGCTTTTGCTGGAGTAACTCCTGTCACAGTATTGGCTTGTGCTTTTATGGCTCTTTTTCCATTGAATCGATGAACTCGTTCATCTTCCCAAACCAAAGAGATGGTATCTACAATTTGTCCGAGAGGTACACTCATTTGACTTTGTTGTCCCCAAACAGGAATGGAAGAAATAGCATTTATATTTTGAGCCAAATTGGTGTTGGTTTTTAATACAATTGGTATTTGCGTATCTCCTTCAAAATAAGATCCAATAGGCATTCCATTGGTAGTTACCAAAATTGAATTCGCTAAATCGCTTCTATTCAAGCCTAGCTTTTGTGCTTTTTCTACAGAGTATTTTGGTCTTAATTTTTTAGTTGGATTTTTCCAATTATCAGTGACCAGATTAAAAGAGGGTTCTTGCTTGAAAATTTGTTTAGCTTGCTCCGAAAGTTGGCGCAGTATGAGAGGGTCAGGGCCACTAAATTCCACTTCAATATTATATTCGGAAAATGCAGGGCCAATATTAATAACTTTAATAAGTGCTTTGGGATAGTTTTTTTCCAAATAACGTTCCAATTCAGGCACTAATTCTTTTACTCTTTTATTCGTTTTGGTTTCAACAATTACTTCTCCATAATTTTGTCCTCCTGTAGAAATAAAGCGCATTAAGGTGTATCGAGCTGGAGGCCTACCGATTGAAGCAACAGCAAAATCAACTCCTTCTTGTTTAGAAATATAGTCTTGAATCTCCAGAATATCATTTTCAACTGCTTCAATATCGGTTCCTTGAGGCATATTGTATTCAATAATAAATTGGTTATAATCCATTTTACTCATAAACACTACATCAACATATTTAAATGAATAGAATGCAGACAATAGTATGACAAAACTTATGCTAATAAATTTCCATTTGTTCTTGATAGACCAAGTAAGGATATTTTTAAATCTATTATAAAATTTGGTGTCATAAATATCTTTATTTTCATCTTTTGGTCTTTCTTTTCGATAAAAATGCCTTGCCATAAATGGTGTTTGAATCATTGCAAAAACCCAACTAAGGACAAGAGAAATGATTAAAACAGTAAATAGAGAACTTAGAAACTCTCCAGCTTCATTAGGTGACATAGCTAAAGGCATAAAAGCTAAAATAGCAACGAAAGTAGCGCCTAGTAAAGGCATAGCAGTTCGTTTAGCTGTAGCTATAAAAGCTTTCTTTCGATCCACTCCTTTCTTTAAATCTACCAGAATTCCATCAGCAACTACAATGGCGTTATCTACCAGCATTCCCATTGCTAAAATAATTGCTCCTAAGCTAATTCTGTGAAGAGGAAGGTCAATAGCCAACATCACTATTAAAGTTCCTAGAATAGTAAAAACCAATCCGCTGGAAATTAACAAACCAGAACGATAGCCCATACTAAAGAGTAATACTAGAATAACAATACCTACGGACATCAATAAGTTGAGCATGAAATTATCTACTGCATCGGAAACTCTATCTGGCTGGTAATAAATTTCATTGATTTCTAATCCTGCAGGAAGCTCTCTTTTAAGAATATCCAATCTCTCAGTAATCTTTTCTCCAAGTTTCACCACATTAATTCCACTTTCGTTTGAGAGACCAAGGGCTACGGCTTGTTTCCCATTATAATAAAGGGCTTCACGTTTGGGTTCTAAAACAGATGTCTTAATTTCAGCAATATCACTTAATTTAAAATTCCCTCCTCCTGGAACTTGAATTAAAAGATCTTCAACTTCTTCAATGGAATTGATTTTGTTACCAACACCTATGCGAATAGATTCTACGCCAAAAGTGATGCTTCCAGGGTTCACAATCTGACTCTGGTTTTGCATGGCTGCAGCAATAAACATAGGATTGATATTGAGACTGGCTAATTTCTCAGGTGAAATAATGATATCGACAGCTTCTGTTTGGGTACCGAAAACTTGGGAGCGTTTTACACCATTAATTTCAAGTAATTCCTTTTCAATATACTCCGTATACTCTGTAAGTTCAGAGATTGAGAATCCTTCGGCGGAAATGGCATAAAGCATACCATATACATCGGCAAAATCATCATTAACTATAGGTTCCCAAGCACCATCTGGAAGGCTTGATTTTACATCACCTACTTTTCTTCTTAGATGATCCCAAAGCTGTGGAAGGTCTGGAGTTTTAACAGTTGGTTTTATATGAATAGTGATCTTAGATAAACCAGGTTCAGAAACAGATTCGATTTCTTTTACATTTTCTAGCTTTTGTATGGCTTTTTCTAGTACATCCGTCACTTCTAGTTCTACCTCATGGGCTGTAGCTCCTGGATAAACAGTAATAACCATAGCCGATTTTATTGGGATATCTGCATCCTCCAGTTTACCAATTTTTATATAGGAAAAGATTCCTCCTAAAATAACAGCAATTAAAAATACAGTGATGAGCGCTTTTTTGCTCAGCAGTTTTTCTAGCATTATAATAATCCTCCAATATTTGTTTTAGTGCTTTTCTTGATGGATTCAACTTTTTCTCCATTACTTAAATAGCTCACTCCGGTGGTCACTATGGAATCTCCTTTTGTTAAACCATCGAGAACAATCATCAAGGTTTCAGAATAATATCCTTGTACCTTAATTTCTTTCTGTTTAATGGTTTGATTGGAATGATTATAAATCCATACGCAGGTTTTTCCATCTTTGTAAAACAAAGACGAGGAGGGTATGGTTAAGGCTTGTTGCTCATTCTGAAAATTAATGTTTACTTCGGCAGTCATGCCAGGAGATACGAGTATATCTTCGCTATTTTCAAAGATATATTTCACTTCATACATTCCATTTTTCTGTGTTTTTTCCCCTATACTAAACAACTGAATCGGCATCTTCACAATTCCTGCATTTGCCACATCGAGGAGGGCACTGTTACTGGTTCTAAGTCTTGAAATTTGATTCTCAGGGACAGATACCACCACTTCTAGTTCAGATAAATCGAGAAGGGAGATGATAGGTTGACCAGCACCTGTAGTTTGATGGTTCTCTATGAATTTTTCGAACACATATCCTGAATAAGGCGCAATTAACTTGGTATCCTTTAATTGATTTTTAGCATTGTTATAAGCTATTTCGGCCATTTGAAAACCCGACTTTATCTTTTCATAAGAATTAGCAGGAATTTTATCATTATCAAATAGCTGTTGGTACCTAGCATATTCTCCTTTGATTTGCTCATACTGGGCTTCTGTAGATTTCAGCTGCAATTTATAGTCCCTAGGGTCTATTTCAGCTATCACATTACCTTTTTGTACATAATCACCAGTTTCTACATTAAGCTTCACAATAGGTCCACCTACTCTAAAAGAAAGGCTAGTAATTTTTTTTTCTTTCACATAGCCATTAAAGTTAATCTTCTCGTGATCTGCAGAGCTATTTACTTCTGCTATTTTCACATACTTCACTTTTTCTTTAAGTTCCTGGTTTTCATTTTTGCATGAGGATACCATCAAAGTGATGCCCATGATAAATAGGATAAATAATGTGCCTTGTTTCTTCATTGGATATTTTTGCTAGGTTTAAAATCTATTTTGCTGCAAAAATATCTTCTATATAGGGTGGTTTTTTTTCTTAGTGCGCTAAGTGACGATATTTAGCACTGAACTGACATATATGGGAGGCTTAGGATTAAGGGTTAGAGGGTGAGCTAGGTAATGTGTTGTAAAATTCGCAATTAGAGGGTGAAATGGAGAGGTGGTGGATTGACGAAGGGGAGAACTGGAGAGCTTGAGATGGAGAGAAATGATAAGGAGGCAAAGTATCCAACATGGGCTCTCGCAAATTATACCATTCCCTTGTAGGATTGTGGGTTGGTATATAGTATCAGCAAGAAAACTGCTGATTTTTGGAGTGCTTAGTCTGAAGACGTCAAGTTCGAGGCTTTTGCAGTTTTGAATATCAGGTGTTTACTTTGGTAAATAACTATTTTCAAAACAAAAGTAACGAAGAAATTGGCGTTTTCTGACAAGCACTATTTAATATGATGAGACTTTAAAAACCGAATCGGATTTCTACCTCAACTTATAATGCTTACCAAAATTTCGGTGGCGGGTTTCGTATTGCTCCAGAAGTCTTTCTATTTCGTAATACCAAGCGATATTGTCTCGCGGAACACTATATTTTGACATATTGTATGGGATTTCATTTTCTATCCTACTGGCATTTTTATCAACAATAGATTCAAAAAGCTCAGGTGCTGCAGCATTGTAAATTTCTAATTGCCTAGTTATTAGAATATCAAGAAAACCTGCATCACTTTTGAGTACATCATACAATTGTTTCAGGAAGCCATTATATGAAGATTCATTTACAAAATGCTTATCATTAGAAGCGGCAAAATCCAAATCATAAAGAAAGAATCGAAACTTCCCATTTGGGCCCACATTATACAATTCTACATTGTTATATGGCCAGTCACTATTCCCTATCAAATCTTCGAAAATAATATAATCGGCAAAGCAGTTTAAATCTATGTTTTCGAGTAAAAATTCAGAATTTCCTGACCTTACCGCTTCTATTAAACCATCAATAACTTGTTCATCTCCACTCCCAAATTCTAATATTTCTTGTTCATCTCCAGCATGGGATATTTTAAGAATATTTACATCATCATTATCCACATTTAATAATTTTCCGAGACTATTGTCATCTTTTTCTGTACGTATATTGAGGAGTCCATAATAGGAGCTATTGAGAAATACATGAACAGGCTGGTGATAACTCAATTCTAGATCGAGCCCCAGTTGAATGGCCATATCAGTAAACGAGATGTCTTTTATAAAAGTTCCATAAAAGTCGTTGCCAGAGTTTCTAAGGCTGATTTTCTTAAGCATATCTAAATTGTGAAAAGGAAGTATTTCATCAACTTGTAGAACAGGGCTTATCAGATTATTTAGCTTCTTCTTAAACTTAACTTTCAGGCTCTTTAATGGATAAAAAACTGTGGAGGTTCCTTTTATTTTTATTTCTATGCTCTTATTTTTAATTATATTTTTCTGCTGAGAATAATATGAAAATTGAGCATCTATTTCAATTGTATCAGCAGGACGCCGCATCATAGAATCTAATAAGAATGAGTCGGCCTTTATATGTATAATATTAAGGTCGGTTTTAATATTTTCTATAGTTAAAGCCTTAGTGTCAATGTAATGGTAGTTATCGACGCTATATTTTGTACAGGAAACACCATACAAGAATATGAGAAAAATGCTAAATAAAATTCCGTACTTAGTCATGATTTCTTTTTTTAAAAAACTGTGGATTAACCAGCACTCCCAAACTAATATGGTTGGTATAATTTCTAAATAGGAATGAATCGACTTGTTCGCTAATAATTCGGGAATAGGATAATTCCATAGCCCACCTTTGATTAAAATGATGAATAAGACCTAGGTTTAGGTTTAAACGTGCATTATAACTCTTGTTTAAAGCTACATCTTTAATGGCCCTATAATCTTGAATAGCAATCCCAGAATGAACACTCCATTTTGAAAGAAACCGATATTGAATTTCAAGAGGAATATCATAATTATAGCTATAGCCACTGACTTCGGTATCGTTGAGTTCAACTATATCATGATGCTGATGTATCCCTGGTGTAAAGCTCACAGAAAATCTTTTTCCGAGGTATAATTCATAACCAAAACTAAAATACATGCCAATAGAATGTGTGCTATTTACCTTATACTTCCATAGTTGAAGCTCCTTGGTATTATAACCAAAGCTACTTCCTAAGCCTGTTATCCACTTCCCTTTTGCTGATGCTTGAAAAGTAAAGGCAATTAATATTCCTATGATGATGAATTTCCTCAATACACTCCTCTATGTTCCCGATTTATTAATGAATTTTGGGGCGGCAAATGTAATTATTCGTGGCAAATATTCTACAATAAAATACACGAAATGATGAATTCAGCGTATGAACTGATTTGATTGAGGAGTATTGTTTATTTATTTTTCGAACTAATTTATTAATCCTATATTTTTGAATCCTAAAACTTTCATTTAAACTTGAAAAAATATTTCTCAATCCAATTCATAATACCATTTAAACAACTTACGGCGGGTTTCAAACTTTTCTTCAAGCCTTTGTAGGTCGTAATACCACATGATTTCATTTTTGGGTGTTTGGTATTTGGCTATATTATAAATGATATCTTTTTCAATTTTATGTGCGTTTTTATCCAGAATGCTTCGGAATAAACTTACTGTAGCTTTCTCATAGATATAGGCTTGTCTTTCTTTCAGTAAATTGAAAAAGTGAGTATCTTCTTTGAGGGCCTCATATAGTAGTTTTAAAAACCCATTATAGGAGGATTCAGCTACAAAATGTTTATCTTGATCTGCGGCAAAATCCAAATCGTATAAAAAGAATCTGAATTTTCCTTTTGGACCCACATTATAGATTTGAACATTGTTATATGGCCAATCGTGATTCCCTATATAATCCTCGAAAATGATATAATCTGCAAAGCAATTAAGGTCTACGTTTTCCAAAAGAAAAGGTGTGTCTTTTCGACGAACTGCATCAATGAAATTTTGAATAACAAGGGAATCACCACTTCCGAAACTTATTATTTCTTGACCATCTCCTGCATGTGAGATTTTTAAAATGTTCACGTCATCATTGTCCACATCTAATAACTTTCCTAAGCTATTGTCATCTTTTTCTGTTCTAATATTGAGAAGGCCATAGTACTTCTGATTGATTAAAACTTGTACGGGTTTGTAGTAACTCAATTCCATATCAAGTCGTAATTGTATGGCCAATTCAGTATAACAAATGTCTTTTACAAAGGTTCCAAAAAAGTCATTACCAGAGTTCCTCAAACTAATTTTTTTCAAGACATTTAAGTAATGATTGGGGAGAGCATCCTCCACTTGAATAATGGGTATAATTTGGTTATTATGTTTCTTAATAAACTTAACTTTAAGACTTTTTAAATCGTAAAATACAGTGGAGGTTCCTTTAATTTTTAATTTAATGTCTTTATTACTAATGATGGGTTCTCCTTTTGAATACATATTGAATGAAGCATCTATTTCGATTTCTTCGTGAGCAAATGTCATCATATTATGAAATAATGAAGAATCGGCTTCAATATGAATGATATCTAATTGAGTATCTATATTGTTTAAGCTTACATCTGAAATATCAATTTGTTCTGAGGTTTCCACCCTATATTTTGAACATGAAGAGCTAAAAAATAATAAGGCGAAAAAGAAGTATAAGAGCCATTTTTTAATCATCATTTTGCCCTTTCTTTAAATTGAAACGATAGCGCATACCAATAATGAGGTGGTTAGGATAGTTACGAAGAAGAAAAGCATCTCTTTGATCACTAAGAATAGTTGAAAAGCCTGCTTCCATAGACCAATGATAATTGAAGTGATACGATAAGCCTAGGTTTAGGTTTAATCTGGCATTATAGCTTCTTTCTAAAGCTACCTCTTCGATCACCCGATAATCTTGAATGGAAATCCCAGCATGAAAGCTCCAATTATCTAAAAAATAATAGTAGATTTCAATAGGTATATCAAAATTATAACTGAATATTTCAGCATCGATATCGTTAATTCCAACCTCATCGTAATGTTGTTGAAAGCCAGGAAATATTCCAATGGAAAACCTTTCAAACAAGGTCCATTCGTATCCAAGCTTAATATATATTCCGCTGGAGAAAGTCTTTTCTACAGAATAATCCCAAATATATAATTCGGTAGGATTGTATCCCCATGTACTTCCCAGGCCAACATTCCATTTTCCTTTTGCAGAAAGTTGCAAAGCCATAAATGTGAGAAATAGGAAGAGTATGATTTTTTTAAACTTCATTTATTTCGTCGTTTCTTCAATGATAGTGTTATATTCATTAAAAAGGTAGACAAAAATAACTATTCTACTGAAACATAAAATAGAAATCTGACTAAATTTTCTGACACTTTTTGTAAATCTATTCTATAATTATTATCAATACTTACAACAGTAATTATTATATAAGTAACCAATTTTTTACAATATTTCTTTAGGTTCTGAATGACTATTTACACCATCTTTTATGTTACAACTATTATATAACACTTCTCACAAAACAGTTAAAACCTCCTAAGAAAGAAAATTCATTTTCAAAACACCAGTGAATAAACCGAATTCAAAATTCTTTTTAACTTTACAAGTTAAAATCCAATAGTATGGCGTCGTCACTAGCACACAACAGTATTTTGCATCACGTAACGGGAAATTCTGTATACGTAAATGATATTCCTCTACCAACAGGAAGTCTTCATGCTTATCCATTCTACTCATCTATTCCTCATGGGAAAATTGTTAGTATTAATTGTCATGAAGCCAGAAAAATAAAAGGTGTTCAATGTATCATCAATCATACTGATATCCCAGGCGAAAATCAAATGGGACCGGTGGTTCATGATGAAGTTTGTTTGGCTATAGATCATGTGGAATTTGTTGGACAGGTGATCGCACTTATTGCAGCTGAGAGCAGAGAGATTGCTGTAAAAGCGGCCCAGCTAATCGATGTAGAGTTTGAAGAATTAGATTCGGTGGTATTGGTAAAAAGAGCCATAGAAAAAGGTGTAATGCTTAAGCCAGCACGAAAAATAGAAACTGGAAATATTGAGCAGGGTTTAAAAGAATCTGTATTCCAAATGGATGGAGAATTTTATAGCAATGGACAGGAACATTGGTATTTAGAAACCCAAACTGCACTTTGTATTCCTATGGAAGGTCAAGAAATGAAAGTATATTCCAGTACGCAACATCCTTCGGAAACACAAGCCATTGTTGCAGAAGTATTAGGTATTCCTAGGCATTTAATAGAGGTAGAAGTAAAAAGAATGGGAGGCGCTTTTGGTGGCAAAGAAACACAAGCCAATCACATTGCAGCTTGGACCGCTCTCTTGACTCGTAAAACTGGAAAGCCAGTAAAAATGCACCTCGATAGAGATACTGACCAAATTATAACTGGTAAGCGACATGCCTTCTATTCTGAATATAAAGTAGGATTTAATGAAGAAGGAATTTTGCAAGCCTTAGATGTGAAATTGCACTCTAATGGTGGTGCTGCCTTGGACTTAAGTATGGCTATTATGGAGCGTGCTTTATTCCATATGGACAATGCATATTATATCCCAAATTTAAAAGTCCTCGGTCATGCTTGGAAAACCAATCAACCACCCAACACGGCTTTTAGAGGATTCGGAGGACCACAATCCATTGCGTTAATAGAGAATATTATAGATAGAATTGCCAGACAATTAAATGTAGACTCCTCAGAAATTAGAAGAAGGAATTTCTATAGTACTGGCACTAAAAACATCACACATTATGATCAAGAAATTGGTCCTAATCCTTTGGCAGATATTTATAATGAGCTCATGAAATCGGCAGATTATAAGCAAAGAAGAAAAGCCATTATTGATTTCAACAAAAAGAATAAATGGAAAAAAAGAGGCATGAGTTTAGTGCCAGTGAAATTTGGCATCTCATTTACTACTTCATTCTTAAATCAAGCAGGTGCATTGGTTCATATTTATCAAGATGGTTCTGTTATGGTAAATCATGGCGGAACAGAAATGGGACAGGGCTTGCATACTAAGATGCGACAAGTGGCAGCTGATACTTTTGGAATCTCTGCTGAGAAGGTTTTAATCAGTGCCACCAATACTTCTAAGGTTCCAAACACATCAGCAACCGCAGCCTCTTCTGGTACCGACCTTAATGGAAAAGCTGTTGAGAATGCCTGTTTGAGTTTAAAGAAAAGATTAGAGGATGCTTTCAGTGAGAAATTTGATCTCCAACAATCAGAAGAAATTCTTTTCGAAAAAGGATTCGTTTCAGCAGGACAAGCTAGAATTAGCTTTAGCGGATTGGTGATGTCCTCTTATCTTCAGCAAATAAGCTTGAGCAGTACAGGTTTTTACAAAACTCCAGATATTAAGTTTGATAGAGAAAAAGGGAAAGGCACTCCTTTTTACTATTTCACCTTTGGTATGTCAATATCCGAAGTGGAACTAGATGTATTTACGGGAAAACACGAACTCCTAAGAACAGATATTCTCCATGATGTGGGAGAATCTATCAACCCACTAATTGACAAAGGCCAAATTGAAGGTGCCTTTGTTCAAGGTTTAGGATGGGTCACCACCGAGGAACTCCGTTATGATGAAAAAGGACATTTGCTCACCCATTCACCGGATACATATAAGATTCCAACTATTGATGACATTCCAAAAGACTTTAGAGTTGCGTTCACAAAAGACACTGCCAACCCCAATAATATCAAGAGAAGCAAAGCCGTTGGAGAGCCTCCATTTGTTCATGGATTATCAGTTTGGTTAGCATTAAAAGATGCCATTTCTGCAGTTTATGAACATCAAAAAGAACCTCCTCTGGATATTCCTGCTACACACGAAGCCATTGTTCTTTGTTTAGAGCAAATGAAGAAATACGATTAAGCTATATTATTATTAAAAACAGAAAACATGTTGAAGTTACATTCTAAGCAATTGATTTTAGCCACTGGCTTATTATGGGTAGTAGCTAGTTATATGCTACTTTCTAGAGCTTATATTTGGGCTAGAGAATTAGAGTCAATATATTTATGGCTGGGGGTGGTGATGGGCTTAGTTTTTGGGTTTATTAAATCCAAGTTCATCTTTATCAAACTTACTCAGAAAAACATTACCCGTATAAATAGTTTTAATAGTAAAGTAAGTTTGTGGGAGTTTCATCTTAACAAAGATAAATTACTCATTGTTTTAATGATTGGAATTGGTGTAGTTTTGCGTCACAGCTTTATCCCTAAGTGGGTATTAATGCCAATTTATTTAGGTATAGGACTGGCTATGTTTTATGTGGTAATACTCTATATAAAAGCCTATTTTAAATAGTAATACCGATGACTAATTGAAATGCGCCTTAAAATCCTTTTAGGCATTAAGTCGCTTTGATTATGTATCGGCATTTACCATTGTAACAAGCAAAATCACTTAAGGTGCATTTTGATGTACAATTGGTATAAGAAGAGCTTATTTCAAAAGAGTAAAGGTAAGAATCAAGCGCTAATGCTTCAATACAAAAATTAGATGTTCAATTTGTCAATACCCGATTAATCAACGAATTAATAACCTAAGTTCGAAAAGGTAGAGTTGAACACGAAAGAGGTTTTTTTCTTTCACAAAAAACAACCCTCTCCAAAAAATTGAAGAGGGTATCAAAACTATTTTCCCTAAATCACGTTATGAAAACTTTCGTATTCTTTACATGACAAAGATGCGGCTATTTGGACTATAAGAGCCTGGTCATTTTCCTTATTTTTACGTTCTATTTACTTAAGTGTTTTTCCTTATATTTGAAGCTACTAAAAACACGTATGCTATGTATAGGATTTATTCTCTTTTCATTCTTATTATTCTTTCCACACAAATATCCGCCCAAGGTAACGGACAATTAGACGAGTTTTCTGATTTTTCAACTTCATATACTTATGATTTCACCACTTCCGATGGTGTGAAATTAAGAACTGATCTATATTTACCCATCACCTCAGATAGTTTAATTGTAGATTTACCATTTGGGAACTTAAGTTATCCTGTACAAATTATTCCTAAAGGTGTTCAATTAATAATTTACGATTCTGTAAATAATGAAGCAAATCCCAACCCCTATCAATTACCTATGGTTTTCACTAGAACTCCGTACAGCAAAAGCGAAGATGATGCTTTAGCTATTGTTATGAATATGCTGGGATATGCCTACACCTTACAGGATATGCGTGGAAGATATCAATCAGAAGGCGTTTATTTCCCCATGTATTCCGATTCTTGGAAAAAAGACACCTATCATCCCAATCATACTCATGCGGTGGATTTCACTGAATTATCCGACCCTCATAATTCAATCTATCATCAAGATGGATACGAAAGCATTAGGTTTTTGCAAGATAGTTTAATGTGGGATTACGATTTAGATGGTGATGGAAACCCAGACCTCACCGATAAAGCTTATAATGGCTACATGACCATGTTTGGTGCTTCGGCCATGGGAAATTCACAATATCAAGCGGCGGCGACTTATAAAAAACCTGAGGAGGGTAACGATTTAAAAGGCTTGGTTCCTATCGTTTCAACATTGGAATATTTTAATGGGGTGGTTCAGCATAATGGAGTGTTCAGACAAGCTTTAATAGTAAATTGGTTGGAAGGGCAAATGGAAGATGTTGCCGTGGTAAATCCTGCTGACGATGACATGCAAAATGACATCCATTCCACTTTCGACTTTGGAAACTTAAGCCCTGATGAAATCATCAACCTTTGCATAGATCAGTTTTCTACTATCCCAGATGAGAATGGCTATACAGCCATGTATCCTAATTATGCCCAACGCAGTGATATGGACGGAAGTTATGCTCCAATTAATGATCTAGGGGAATCCGATGTAAATGGCAACATCAACCGCTATAAAAACATGGAAGTTCCGGCTTATCACCTTAGTGGTTGGTGGGATATTTTTGTAGATGGACAAATAGATACCTATCAACAAATTATGGAGGAAACTTCTTCAGAAACTCAAGAACTCCAGAAACTCGTTATTGGCCCGTGGACTCACGGAACTATTGGAATGGATTCCGTAGGAGATTTACGATTCCCAGAGAGTGTTTTCGATATTAACATCCTCTATGGCGATATTTCTGACAATACAGATAATATTAGTGTAGATAAAATTGTGGAAAGTGAAGTTTTATCTTGGCTTCGACATTTAATGAACTACCAAGAAGAAAATTATTTAGGTGAACCTAAAATTGTAATTCCTGAGAGTGAAGACTGGCAAACATTTGGACCTTACCTTGTTCGTGTTCCTGCTGAGGATTACAAAATTCGATATCCTAGTTTTGTTAATTTTATCACAGGTCATGAAGGATTAGCAGCTATGCCAGTACAACTCGAAACACCAGATACCACCATTACTTTTGCTATAGATATTCCTGCTGATTCAAGTATTCAGGTTCCTAACAGCAATCCTGTTGGTGATCCAGCTACTCCATTAGTAGATTTCCCATCGGTAAAGAATGTAAGGTTTTATGTTCCTGGACCTGTAAATGATGGTATTGAATCCAATTCGGATATCGGAAATTATTGGTACGAAAGTGATGTATTTCCTTTGAATGTTGGTGTTGAAGAAATCTCCTATTATTTCCATGATGCTGAACAAACTTTAGAAATAGAATACCCTGAGGAATCTGCTGGGCCTATTAATTATACTCATAACCCAGATAATCCTGTACAAACTATTGGAGGAGGAAACCTAACATTAAGAACTCCGGTGGTGAACAAAACAAATGCAGGTCCGATTAATTTAGCATGGCCCGATTATGCTCCACTTACACTAAACAGACCCGATGTTATTCATTTCTCAACTGCTCCAATTGTAGATAGTCTTTGTATTATCGGTTATCCGAAAATGAAATTATGGGTAAGCACATTGGTAGAAGGAGGAGGTTTAACAGATACTGATTTCTTTGTTAGAATAGTAGATGTTTATCCTGATGGAAGAGAGTTTTATGTTTCTGAAGGAGCCGTGAATGGTAGAGCTAGAGAATATGCTCGTTCTTTAGCAGAAGGAAATCCAAACGATCAAGCTGTTTATTCCAACCTGGAATCAGGGCAATTGTATGAGTTGGACTTTAAAATGATGCCTATTGCTTATACTTTTGGTCATGATCATCAAATGAAAATCCTAATTAGTTCTTCAAATTATCCTCGTTACCAATCAAACCCTAATCTACCAATAGAGGAGGGGGAATTTTTCCGTCGTGATGTTTTAGAAAACAAGACTTATGAGTTTAATGGAGTAGCAATGAGCGCCCGTAACGCTGAACAATCCATCTTTTGTGGACCCTATACTCCAACTCAGATCATTCTTCCGGTATTTACAGGATATGGACTTGGTATTGCTGATTCTTTCGAGAAAGATTCAGATATTCAAATTTGGCCTAATCCAAGTCAGAGTCTAGTGAATGTTTTCAATGCTAAAAGTTCTCAATTTACTATCAATATCAGAAATGTTAATGGCCAGCTATTAAGAAGTTTGCAAAGCACTAAACAACAAACTATGGTTGATATGCAAAACTTAAGTCCTGGAATATATTTATTTGAAATTGTGAATGTTGATGGGAGTAAGGATGTTCGAAAAGTGGTTTTTCAGCCATGATTACTTAACTTTTAAATTAACATTCTTTTCCTATTAGAGAAAGATTTTTCGATATTTGCAGCTTATAAAAACTCATATATGGACTATCTTTTACTAATACTTGGCATGGTGATTTTAATCTATGGAGCGCACCTTATGGTGCAAGGAGCTTCTTCGTTTGCTAAGATGCTGAAAATCCCTAACCTCATTATTGGACTTACTGTTGTAGCCTTTGGTACTTCTTTTCCTGAGTTAATGATTAATGTATTTGCCAGTTATAATGGACAAAGCGATTTAGCTGTGGGTAATGTGGTAGGCAGTAATATTATTAATGTATTATTGGTAATAGGGTTGGCAGCAGTTGTGAAACCCATGCAGATTCAAAACTTCACCGTTCGTTATGAGTTACCTTTTAGTCTTTTAGCCATGGCTTTGCTTTTTGTGGTTGCCAACGATGGCTTAATCAATGGTACCGATTTCTCCGTTTTACATCGTTCTGACGGATTGATATTTCTCGCCTTTTTCATCATTTTTATCTATTATACTTTTGTGGTCACCACTTCCTCTCACGATGAACATGAGGAGGGTCATGATGTGAAAGAGATGTCCAAAATAAAATCTGCTTTATTCATGATAGCAGGGATGGTAGGATTATATTTTGGTGGTGAGTTTATTGTAAATAGTGCCACCAGCTTAGCTACAGATTGGGGCTTAAGTCAAGTGGTTATAGGGATTTTGGTAGTGGCTTTAGGAACAAGCTTACCAGAATTAGCCACTTCTATTGTTGCTAGTTTTAAAGGAAATGCTGATATGGCCATCGGAAATATTGTGGGCTCTAATATATTTAATGTGTTTTTGGTTTTGGGTGTAAGCGCCACCATAAGTCCAATAGAATTTAACCCAAGTATTAATCCAGATTTATTATTAGCCTTTGTTTCAACTTTGCTACTTTTTATCTTTGTTTTTACTGGCAAGGGCCGAAGGGTAGACCGAGTAGAAGGTAGTATATTTCTAGTACTGTATTTCTCTTATGTAGCTTGGTTATTGATCTAAGAAGGTTTTAAGGCATTCAAACGATTGCCAAAACCACTATTTCAAACTCTTTTTTAAACTCCAAAGCTCTACCAACTCCTGCCCTCTCCTATTCAAATTCCTCTTGGTTTTTTTTGAGGCTTGAGCTACCGGTTTTTTGAGGAGGCTATCTTTATCAAACCTTCCTCCAGTTTTTAATTCTTCTTCTATAGGATGACGTTCGTTAGGGTGAGTGAGTAATACGAGGTTAGAAAAGAGTAAAACGAGTTTTCCATTCGGCTTAAGTCTATCAAAGGCTTGTTCAAAGAATCTATTAAACAAGTCCTGATTATAATAAATTGCGGTATCTAAATTCTCAATGTTTCCTTTTGAAGGTAACCACGGTGGATTAAATACAATCAGATCTTGTGTGTATTCATTTTCTGCAAACAGATCTCCTAGTATTAAATCAATATTCTGAATATTTAGCCTCCTCAACTCCTCTTTCATTCCAATAATAGCATTGGGATTCTGGTCGCTGGCTTGAATATTTTTGAAACCATGCTTCTGTAATTGAAAGCTCAATATCCCAGATCCTACTCCCACATCAAAAGCACTTTCTTTATCCGATTGGGTATTACTAAGGAATTCATCAAATAGTTCAATATGCTCAAATCTAGTTGGGAAATATGTTCCATACCAAGGATATATCTTATGAGAAAAAGTTGGAATTTGAATTCCTTTTTTATACCACTGCCAAGAGCTATTCATTCCTTGTATTTCTGGAAAACTCAAAGCAAACTCACTTTGGTCGGAGTATAATATCCCTAACCAACCTATCTTGGGTGCTTTTTTTACTCGTAAACGCTGATGTGCTACCTCTAAAATAATACGGTGCGAAATTTCTCTGAAGTTTCTTCTCTTAGCACGCTCCTCCTGAAATTTCTGTTTTTGTTCCCATTTCAAATAGGCTTTTAGTTCATTTAATAAAAACAATCCTGTACTATAGAAATCCAAAATGAGCACATAATGCCCATTTAAAAGAACCTCTAGTGCTTCTTCCAAATCATCGTTTTGTTTAAAAGGAAGTACTTCTATTTCTCCCTGAATAATTTCTGGCCTTTGTGCAATTATTTTATCCATTGGAGTTTACCTTATAAGCTTTTACCATGTTTATCTTGCTTTATAATTCTGTAACCCACATAGATAAGCAACAAGCCTAACAATTCAGTTACAAAAAGAACGTTCACATATCCAGCTCTGGTAAACGCACCACCGAAACCTGGTAATAAACCGCCTAAGGCAATATAGATGTTTCCTTTATATCTGGCTTCTTTATTAATTTGCTTTTTGTATTTCAAAGCAGAGTAAATAGCTCCGCCCACTAAAAATACCAGAGCATATAAATTGATTAAAGGAGAAAATAACCTGACCCATTTCCATTCCAAAACAGAACCTGTTAGTTTACCATCAAAGCCTTCGGGAAATGCAATAGGACTCATAATAACACAAACAGCTCCAACCAGAATCAAAGCCACAAATAGAATAGAAGTAATATTGGCGAACTTCCTATTCATTAAAAGATAAACGGTTCCTTGAGCCAAAGGAAAGCCTCCTAATAATGCTCCTACGATATACCAATATTTCAAATTGATCTCGTTCCATCCAAATAATGCATGGTAACTTTCTGCGAAGGTTCCTAAACCAAAGGTAAGTACTCCTATGGTCCACCAAAGTAGATAGGATGTTTTTCGTTTTTGATAGTGTTGAAATATCTCTATCACAAAAAAGATAGAGAATAGTGTGGTGATAATTGGAATATGTTCTATAATTTCATTCATCAATAATTAGGCTTTAGACTTTGATTCCACAAAGGTCTTAAAATCCTCCATATATTTAAACGATTGTTTTTTAAAAGCACGGGGCATAAAGAAAGAAATAATCTTCATGAACCCTGAAAACTGGAAGTCATTTAATGTAATCCATTTGGTTTGCCCATTTTCTTTGTCATAGAAGAAATTGTTGATCTCATTCCAAACACCTTTAGCTTCATAGGTTCCAGAAAATTCATGAGGTAAATTTCTTTTTATAATCGTTTCTATCATTACAACTTCGCGCATCCCCATTTTGTATTTTAACTTTGATTTGGCTCCCTTCTCTCCTGGTGTACCGCTTAAATGCTCCATACTCACAAACCCCTCTTGCCAATGTTTCATATTTTTAGGATTATCAAAAAGCTCGACCACCTGATCTCTGGGCAGATCCAGCATTATTTCTAGTTGATATTTCATAGATTAGGTTTTAAAAATGTAAAATTAAGATATTCAAATCTTTATAACTAGAGATATACTTTTAATGAGCTGTTAAAGTCACCTTGTTTGTTTCAAAATAATTACTGATTAAATCCCTTTGTACTTTTACCTTAAAAAATATTTTAACAAAAAATTTACCCCTATCAAATTATGCTAATATCTTATAAATAAATAGTGTTTTTCAATACAAAACTGGATATTTAGCTGGTTTTCAATTACCTTTGAAGCTACTCATATAAGTATACATAATTCATGATACTTTATGAAAAACAAGTTTTACCCAAAAATAATTAACATGAAATCAGATATCGCATCCACCAATGAAACCTTCGAATTTTTAAGTAAATCGAGTGACTTTTTAAATGTTGTATTGAACAACATCAACTCATGTGTCTTACTCCTCAATGATAAAATGGAACTCCAAGCGTTTAATAATTCCATTAAAACTATTTTTTCTAGAAATAAGAATGAAGATTTGCAGTTTAGAAGGTGTGGTGAAGCCATTGGTTGTGCCTATCATATTGAAGAAGCAAAAGATTGTGGAGATACCAGTCATTGCTGTAATTGTGAACTGAGAGTAGCGGCACTACAGTCCTATGTAAACGATGAAGTAATCTATCACGATCGCATTATAAAACCGTTCCTAACTTTTGATAATAAAAGAGTGGATAAGCAACTTCAATTCTCTACTCGCCTGTTTATTTTTAGAGATGAAAAATACATCATTATGCTTATAGATGATATTACCCATTTTGTGAATCTGGAAAACAAAATCGCCAGCTAAATAAACATTTTTCCTCATTTCATTTTAAAAAGAGTCAAACTTAGAATAGTTTATTTTATCACAATGTTAATCATTTAACAGCTGTTTAAGAATTAACAGTAGCTCCTCTGTTTCACAAGGATTCATTTAGCTCTAATTTTGCCGAATATTAATAACATCAGCATAGAGATATATGAATATTCCAGACATAGATTTACCAAGAATTGTAGTGATAGGTTGTGGATTTGCAGGACTTAAGTTTTCAAAAAAAATAGACAGCAAAAAATATCAAGTTGTTTTATTAGATAAGAACAATTACCACACTTTTCAGCCCCTTCTATATCAGGTAGCTAGCAGCGGTTTAGAACCAGATTCCATTGTGTATCCTATTCGTAAAATCTTTAAGGGAAAACAGAATTTCTATTTTCGGTTGGCAGAAACCAAATCCATTAATGCGAAAGATAAGATTGTAGACACCAATATTGGTCCTTTGCCCTACGATTATTTAGTCATCGCTACAGGTGCTACTTCTAATTTCTTTGGTATGGATAATATTGAAAAGCATTCCATGTCGATGAAAAACCTAATAGATGCTTTAGATTTGAGGAGTCTAATCATACAAAATTTTGAGAATGCATTAAATACTTCTGATTTAGAAGAACGTGAGCGTTTAATGAATTTCGTAATTGTGGGTGCCGGTCCAACGGGAATCGAACTAGCTGGGGCCTTGGCAGAGTTAAAAGCACATGTACTTCCCAATGATTATCCAGATTTGGATATCCGTAGAATGCAAATACATATTGTGGAAGCCAATGATAGAGTTTTAGGGGCTATGAGTCCGCATGCCTCAGAGAAATCAGAGAAGTATTTAAAAAGCCGTGACATTCATATTTGGCTCAACACTTTTGTGAAAGACTATGATGGAAAAACTGTACTCACAAGTAAAAAGAACTTCCAATCTAACACGCTTATTTGGGCGGCAGGAATTAAAGGACAATCTCCTCATGGAATTGAAGTAGAGAAAACCAGAGACCACAGAATCATAGTAGATGAATTTAATGCTGTAAAAGGATTTGAGGAAGTTTATTCTATTGGTGATGTGGCATCGGTACAATCGGAATCTAGCCCAAAAGGACATGCTATGCTGGCTTCTGTAGCTGAGCAACAGGGGAATCAGCTGGCTATTAATTTCAACAGAAAGGCCAATAAAAAAGAGATGAAACCTTTTAATTACCAAGACAAAGGAACCATGGCAACGATTGGAAGAAACAAAGCAGTGGTGGATTTAAGTTATATCAAATTTGGTGGTTTTGCTGGATGGTTTGTTTGGATGTTTGTTCACCTCATGCTATTGGTAGATTTCCGTAGCCGATTGGTCGTTTTCACTAATTGGGTTTGGAGCTATATTAATTATGATAAAGGTACCCGCTTGATTGTGAGAAAGTATTTAGGTACAGGAGAGTAAGAGTTTAAATCTTCATTTCTGTAGATTGAAATAATAATTCAAACTATCTAACAGTTCGGTAAGTTTCATGGGCAGGAGGATATACTCTTTCCCAAACTTCATCAACACTTCCTTCTCCATTTACATGATAAGTCTTTACCGATTTTTTATAGTAATTGAGAACAGGTAATGTTTTTTTCTCATGCATTTCTAAACGTTTGACTATGGTTTGAGTACTCACATCATAAGGTTGTCTGTGGTCTGTTTTCCCTCTTTCATCGAGTCTTTTTACCAATTCTAATGTAGGAACTTCTATATCGATAACGCTACTTACTTTGCTGCCCATTTTTCGTAGAAGTCCGTCGAGAATATAGGCTTGTACTAAAGTACGTGGAAATCCTTTAAAAATAAATCCTTTTGCATTTGGGTTGGCCTTAATCTTTTGCTCAATGAGGCGCACAATAATTTCATCAGGCACTAGAGTTCCTTCTTTAATATGTGGTTCAATCACTTTTTGTAAGTCACTTTTTGTTTTAAGTTCAGCAGTGAGCATATCACCTGTGGCAATATATACCAAGCCAAATTCTTGAGCCAATTTTCGTGCTTGTGTGGCTCGTCCAGCTCCTGGATAACCAAACAAAACTATATTCATTTGTGATTTAGATAGTGCCAGCTCGATCTTAGACTCAATTCTCGAGAAAACCTTCTCTATACTTCCCATCCCGTTTACTGGAGCATGTGTACCTTGCTCTTCGTAAAAATTAAGAACCGGTAATGTCTTTTGCTGATATTCAATTAATCGCTGTTTAATCACCTCCTCTGTATCATCAGAGCGACCAGATGTTTTTCCTCTCTCTAACAAGCGCTGAGTAACTTCTTCATTGTCTACATCTAAACTAATAAGACTGGTTAAGGAAGTATGCATCTTAGAAAGCAATCCATCTAGAATATAAGCTTGAATATAAGTTCTTGGAAAACCATCAAATAGAAATCCTTCGTAGGAATCTTCTGATTTTAGTTTTTGTTCCAGGATTTGAATGATCACTTCATCAGGTACTAATTGACCACTCACTATAATACTCTGAGCCTCCAAACCCAAAGAACTTTTCTTAGCAATCTCGGCTCGTAAAATATCGCCTGTGGCAATATAACAGAGGTTATACTTTTTCATGACGATGGCCGACTGAGTTCCTTTTCCAGCTCCTGGAGGACCAAATAGTGCAATGTTTAGCATAGTGGTGGTTTTTTTGTAAAGATAACGATTAATTGATCAATTAATAAGATCCAAAAAGTAACAGAATTATTCAGAACCCGAGTTTAGGCTACACCCTATTTTGATGCATTAGGTGAGTTGAGCTTAAATTCTAGTACGAGAATAACAATAATACTTTATCTAATTATTATGTGTTAATTAGCTCGATGTGGTTTCTCTTATTGATGTTTACTATCCCATTTACCCGACACACTCTATTTTACTGATGTACAACTCTTTTATACTAAACAATCCCATCATCCTTTTTGTACAGAAAAGAATACAACAAGTCATTACAATCAATTGCCCTCGTATCTCTTTTAGAATATTGCCACCACCCGTTTGGGGAAAGTCGGCCCTTTATCTTCGAAAAAGAATTACTACAATAGGTTGAACTCTTGTTTTTAATGGAGTTTATATTATTATGAACTAGAAGAGGGTAAGGATTCTGAATTAAATCCCGCAATCTATAAGGACTTCCAAAAGAAGTCTAATTCCGCCTTATCAGGAAGTCGTTAAGCGGAGCAAATGGATTGAAGGATACAAAAACAATGCTGTTCGACGCTCGTTAGTAATCATTTGTCGAATGTTACTAAAAGAAGAAGTTTATTGTTTGAAGGGTTATCATCAGGCAATTTTTCTTGTTCATCAAAAAGCTCAAGATAAAAATTTATTTTTCCTACAAATTCAGGTTCAAATTCAACAGTTTTCAGTTCTATTGCAATTAGACACTTCAATCTACTTTATACTATCTTACGCCCATGGAAATGGAAATGAAATTAAGAGAAAATATTAACAATGTGCCTTAATAAAAATAGTCTTTAAACTACTAGGTATTCCAAAGCTAGCGAGTTACCCCATTAATAAGAATATCTGCCACCTTTTCGATTGGTGGATTCGTTTTTCTAGGATTGTCTTTTAAGAAATAGGTGAGTTCCATTCCTTTTAATAACATGATGATGGTTTCGAGAGCTACATCAAAGTCAGATGGTGTTTTAAATACGCCTTCATTAATTCCTTGCTCAAGGATAATTCTGAGTTGATTTTTTTCCCAATTATCGATATTTTCTCTAAGGTCATCAATAAAGTCGTAGTGTTCAAAGAAATCTGCTCTTACGGTTTCATTATAATTTACGGCATTGGCAATGGTATCCATTCTCACAATGATATATTGTTTGAGTTTTTCACCAGCCAGCATTTCTTTGTTTTGACTTATTTTGTTTAGTTGGGTTTGAAGGTTAGTCAGTTCTCTCTTAACTACTTCAGTAAAAAGAATTTCTTTACTGTGGAAATGATAGTATAATGAGCCTTTAGCCTTACGAGCGATTTTAGCAATTTCATCCATTGATGTTTTATTAAAGCCATAACGGCCAAATAGCTTGGTGGCTACTGTTAAAATCTTATCTCTTGTCTTGTCGCTCATTCGTATTTCCTGACTGTTTTAGTTTTTCGGTACAAATTAACGTATTTTATTTTTATCTCACAAGTAAATTAGTTACTATTCTAGGGCAAACCAATACTATTATTTTGTCCACTGATTATCACAAACTAACACGGATTTCTACAAAATAGAGAGCGTTTATGTCATCTGTGGATAATCGTTCTTTTGTTGATTCTGTTGAATTTTTAATTAAAATCGAAAGCATAGATTTACTCTGCTTAGTATTTCACTATCCTACTATAGGCTAATATTTTAGAATCTTTGCCTCTCAATTCTACCTCGCCTTCAAAATGGTATTGATTGATTAAATCGTGGTCAGAAACATCCTTAATAACCTCCTCTGAGACTATATGATCAGTGGAATATCGGATACAAAGCTCCATCATTCTAGAACAACTATTTAATACATCTCCGTGGTAGGCAATCTCTGACTTAATATGGCCACCCACCTCTGCTACCATAACAGAACCCTTATGAGTAGAAGCTTTGAATTCTGGTTTCACACCGTAGGTTTCTTGATAATAATCTCCTCTTTCAAGTATTTTATTCTTAAAGTCTAAGAAAAGGGCAATACTATAAGTATTATTTATGAAATGCTTAGATTTCCAACTTATCACAGCTTCATCACCTACAAACTGATAAATAGAACCATTGTGTTTGATAATTAAATCAGATAAATCTTTAAAACAATCTTGTATTAATCTGCTATATTTTAAATGGCCAAGAGTTTCGGCCATATGTGTTGAGGATTTTAAATCGATAAAAGTGAATATTCTATTTTCCTCCTTAGGTTGGTGGTATCTGCCCATAATAATTGGGAAAAACACCCTATGGCCAATATTATTCTTAATAATAAGTATGAAATTAAGTCCAAGAGAAAGTAACATTCCCGTCAAAAACAACTGATAAAAACCTTGTGATTCAAATATAGCAATGGTATTCTCTATTGCTGTGGGAAAATCCATCTCTTTATAAAACCATTGGTAGAAGTATATAGTCCAGGTACTAATAGTTAGAATAGAGATTAAATAAACCAACATTTTGAGTAAAAAAACATGTAGAAATGATCTGTTTTTAAAATACCTTTGAAAGACAAATAGCTCTAAAAGCCCAGTAATCAAGCCAATTGATAAGCTAGCTCCAACTCCAAGAATTAAGCTTTCTCTTAGAAAAGAAATGGCTTTGGGCTCTTGTATCAAATTTAAGTTTTTGGTTTCATTCCCAAAATAATTGATGATAAAAACAAAGCGAAGCATAATGACCCAATAAACTATGATAAACAATAGTTCTGAAAATTTATATCTGAATTCGGGTCTTATTTTTTTGAATTTCATGGTATGAATTCTGGGCTTCAAAATTAATCAAATTGTTAACAGATCGTAATAAACTGGCAGTTATATACTATTTTATAACTTTGTCAATTCATCAAAGAAATAAAATGAATCGCTATTAATGAATAAGAGCAATATAAACCATAAAACCATCCAGCTTTCAAGCCAACTATTTACTCTAAAATCACTGATAATGATTCTTTTAACAATAGGGATCATTAATACAAATCATGCTCAGTTTTTAAAATCGGATACTAACTCAGTGTACCGAGTGCATAAAGCTATAGAAATACCAGCGACTATAGGATTATTTGCTTCACATTATCTATGGGGTTTTGATTGGGTACAGAATAAACCTAGTTATAATGTTTGGGAAATTGAACAGTTGGATGCCAATGATATTTGGGCCTTTGACAGAGTTGCCATTAAACAAGATGCTTCTTATAGAAATACCGCTGATAAAATCTCTGATTATGGGCTGAATATTATGTTAGCTGCTCCTGCCTTATTAGCCCTTGATAGTAGAATTAGAAAGGATTGGGCTGATTTATTGGTTCTTTATGGTGAAACTCATGCCATAAATACCAGTTTGTATGTAATGTCCACTGGTTTGGTAGACAGAACTCGGCCTTTAATGTATAATGATGGAGTTCCTTTAGACGAAAAGTTAGGTTCTAATGTTCAAAACTCATTCTTCAGCGGACATGTATCATCCACAGCCTCCTCAAGTTTTTTTATGGCTAAGGTTTATACTGATTATCATCCGGAATTAGGGAATAAAAAATATTGGTTTTATGCCGCTGCTCTTTTACCTCCTGCATTTGTAGGCTTCTATAGAGTGAAAGCTCTTAAGCATTTCCCTACTGATGTGATTACCGGTACTCTTGTGGGTGCAGCCACCGGTATTCTCGTTCCACATTTGCACAAAAGAAAGAAAAAGTCGTATGGTTTTACCTTTGCTCCTTTTGTGGGAGAGGTGAATGGGATTTATATTAAATATGCTTTTAAATAGTCCACTGATTATCGCAATTAATACTCATTACAAAAGTGTTCTGCAAAAGGGAACATTTGTTGTGAATTAATTAGCCAGAAATATTGTACTCAATTCGACGTTTTAAATCACATCACTTTAGGAAGTAAATGACATGTTAAAAATGAATATTTCTTTTGAACTTAGTTCCATGAATAATTGGTCTTCATTATTGTTTTATAGTGAGTTAATACAAGAAATTATTATAAAAAATAGACGAGTAAAATTAATAGGTTCTCAAAGAAGAAAACTCATGTTCCACAGGAAAGTTATTTATTATATTGCAGAATATTAACAGGTTGTAATAGTCAAACATCTATATGTGTTAGCTGAGGATAAAATTGACGCTTCAGTAAAATGTATTCATTTCAGAAAGTTAATTCGGATATTTTTGTCAAAATATAGGTTTAATTATCCAATAGAAATATCATGTCAAAACTAATACCCTGGTTCATACTCATAGGCTTTTTCAGCTTACTCATTCTATCAGTAATATTTATCTCTAGAAAGGTATCTTTTAGCCTAGGATTAGCAAGCAATATCCCTATGTATTTGCTCTTTTCCGGAATTGTAATCTTTTTCTTGACAGCCGGTTTAGGTCTTATTAATTCCACTTCAAACTCTGGGCACCTCATCTATCAAATTGCTACAATCAGCATGGGTGTTTATTTGTTTTTGCTGATGTCGGTATTGTTAACAACACTTATCCACAGCTTCTATCCTTTAAAACCCGCGTATTTTGGTCTATCTTTATTGTTGTTTACCTTGGGTATAAGTCTTTATGGATGGTGGAATGCCTTCGATATTAAAACCACAAAACTGGAAGTTCCAATGAAAGGCTTGCAACAGGAAATAAAAGCAGTTCATTTAACCGATGTTCATATTGGTCATTTTAGAACTGGTTCCTACTTGGATAACTTAGTTGACCAAAGCAACCAATTAAACCCCGATGTGGTATTTATTACCAGAGACTATTTGGATAGTAAATATGCTCTAGATTATCAATATTTCGCTCCTCTAAAAAACCTTAAAGCACCTGTTTATTTTGTGGATGGCAATCATGACCATGCTACCCAAACAAGAATAATTAAGGAAATGATGAGAAAAGCTGGAGTGAGAGTCTTAGATAATCAGGTAGACGAGTTTATGGGTTTACAAGTAATTGGCTTAACGCATATGCTGGCGGATAGAGAATCCATTAATATGCATGCTAGTGCAAATAATCCAACCATAAGCGAAACCCTTCCAAGATTGAGTATCGATAAAAGTAAACCATCGGTATTATTACATCACTCTCCTGATGGTATCAAATATGCCAGTAAATCAGGAGTGAATTTATACCTAGCAGGACATACACATGCTGGACAAATTTTCCCATTCAACTATATTGCTGCCCTCCTTTTCGATTATAATAAGGGGTTGCACCAATACGAAAACACTAAAATATTTGTATCCCAAGGAACAGGAACCTTTGGCCCTCCTTTTAGGTTAGGCACACGAAGTGAGGTGATTGATATTAAGTTGATTCCTAGTGAATAGTTAGTTTTTAAAGATTTGCTTTTCGTAAAATCTTTTTTCTAGCATGACGCTGATTTATAAGCTCAACATAATGAGACCAGCTCAAATTGTGCATTATCCAATTGGGATAAGCTTGAACTAGCAATAATAAAACCTCGAGAGCAAATGCTACTTATTTTTTGTGGCACTTTGTGCAATCCTCTGTGTTCCTTTGTGGTACAGCTATTCCACGAAGTTTCACAAAGGAGGCTCAAAGTTTCTCAAAGAAGAAAATTTATGTTTTGATATGAGTATTCAATTTCTATTTTTCTAAAACTCACATTTGTTTGAATATTTAATTATTTTGATGTGTTTAGCCTAATAAAACCTACTCTTTAGAACCTTTAATTAACTAAGTTTGCAAGCTCAAATAATGGGCCTGATAAAATGAATACTCAATATATTTCGGAGACTACTGAAAAGAAGAAAACCTCCTCTATTTTTCTTTTGATCACCTTGGCATTATTATCTGCTTTTGGACCATTTGTAACCGATT
The DNA here is from genome assembly GCA_016744655.1 of Bacteroidales bacterium. GTDB lineage: Bacteria > Bacteroidota > Bacteroidia > Bacteroidales > UBA12170 > UBA12170. Next base: position 41,936 of record JADGDY010000004.1, read on the forward strand.
TATATTTGCCTGCACTTCCTTCACTCACTGACTATTTCCAGACTTCAACCTCCACTGTACAGCTGAGCTTGTCATTAAGTATGCTTGGTTTGGCTTTGGGACAATTGCTTATTGGTCCTTTGAGCGATAAATACGGAAGAAAGACTCCTCTTTTAGTTTGCATGTGGATATTCATCCTTTCCACTATTGCTTGCTTATTTTCATGGGATGTCTACTCTTTTGTGTTTTTCAGGTTGATACAAGGAATGGCCGGAGCTGGTGGTGTGGTTTTGTCCAAATCTATACCCACAGATTTGTTCACCGGAAAAGAGTTGGCAAAATATATCGCTATTATCAGTGCCATCAATGGTGTTGCTCCCATTGTTTCCCCAGTTTTAGGAGGAATCCTATTGCAATTTGCCGATTGGAAGAGCGCTTTCTGGGTATTGTTGGGTTTGGGAGCTCTTATCTTGTTTTTATCATACCGACTTAAAGAATCATTGCCAATTGATAAAAGAAGCAATAAAAGTACCTTGTCAAATTTCAAAACTCTAGGAAAAGTTTTCAGAAATCCTACCTATACATTCAACACTTTTACTTTGGTGATGTCGGCAGTGGTTTTATTCTCCTATATAGCCTCCTCACCATTTATCATTCAAGAATATTATGGTTTCTCAGCATTGATGTTTAGTCTGTTCTTTGGTCTAAATTCTTTGAGTATTGTTTTAGGTTCTGCACTTTCTATGCGTTTCAAACAGCCTAAGAATAGCATTATTGTGGGAAGTATAGGCGTTCTAGTTTTTTCCGTGAGTACAAGTCTAAGTTTGTTTTATGAGCTCCCTTTTATTTATTTTGAATCCAGTCTTATTTTTGTCTTATTCTTTTTCGGTTTATTATTGCCCTCTTCTACAGCACTGGCACTAGATAGCGAACGAGAAAATGCAGGTTCTGCTTCTGCAGCCATTGGCTCTATTACTTTTTTGGCGGGAAGTATTTGTACACCACTTGTTGGAATGGGCAACCTATTACACTCCACAGCAATTTGTGTTTTGATTGGCGGAATGTTTACTGCTTTGTTTTGTTATTTGGCAAGAAGAAATGAGAATATGATGGAAAGTTAAATAAATTGTTCAAATGGTCATTTATATGGAATTGAATTATTTTTGTTTGCCCCGACACTAAAGGGTGCAAAAAATCAAGCAAAATCACTTAACTCTACCCAATCCTACTCAATTCCTCAAGTTTGTTTCTATTGGCAATAACAATCTTTTTATTATCAAGGTTTATGATTTCTTCTCTTTCAAATTCTTTGATAAACTTAATGGTACTCTCCAAAGTAATAGATGCAAAATCAGCTATTTCCTGACGGGTGAGATATTCAAAAGCATCCATGCTATCATTGTTATCTGAAGAAAGATAAAGTAAGGTAGTGGCCAATTTCCCTCGCATTTGTTTAAAGGATAAGCTGTTGATGATATCGAGGTATCTATGTTCTCTATTGTAATTTCGAGAAGTCATTTCCAATAAAAACTTAGGATTATGGCGCATCACTTCACTCAAAGCTGCCTTATCAATCATACAAACCGTAGTTTCTTTTAAAGCAAGCACGGTAAATGGATAAATATTTTTATCAAAAATTGAAAATAGCGCAACAAACTCACCACTTTTCACCAACCTTAAATTAATCCGTTTTTGACCTGAAGATTGTAAGCTGGTCTTTACCAATCCATTATTAATAAATAAAACATGGGTTGAAAGGGCTCCTTGTTTAATAATGGTCTCACCTTTTTCATAGGTTACCTGAGTTTTTCGATTGATAAACAGCTCCAATTCCGTTTCTGTTAAATCGGCAAGACAAGTATGTAAATGGATATCCTTATGCATGAATTAATTTTTTGCCAAAAGTAACATATATAATTGTACAATAAAAAAGTTATAATATTTCATATAGCTGTCTGATTTATCCAAACAGCTATTGTTTACAGCATATTCAGAGCATCTATACTTTTGCAATCAAAATAAAAAGACAGATGAACTGGAAAAAATATTTACTAATTACTGCAATATTGGTATTGGCATCATTAGCTGCAAAAGCCCAATTTATTATTGATGGAGAATTGAGGTCACGAGGGATTGTGGACCATGGTTATTTTGACCCTGTACTAAATATTACAGACGCATCCTTTTACTTCGACCAACGAACTCGCCTGAATTTCAAGTATAAAACCGAAAAATATACCGCATATATTTCATTTCAAGATGCTCGAATGTGGGGAGGTGATGACCAATCAAGTCCAGCAGGAAATTGGGGAAACTCAGCTTCATTAGGTTTGCATCAAGCATGGGTTAATTTGTTGTTTAGCCCAAATTCAAACCTTAAGGTAGGTCGTCAGATTTGGAATTATGATAATATGAGATTGTTGAGCCACCGCAACTGGCTAACATCTGGATTGAGCTACGATGGTGTCCTCTATCAATACAAAAGGAACTCTTGGAGCGTTGACCTGGGATTATCCTATAATAATAATGGAACGCCGCAAGGACTTCTAGATAATTCGGAATGGCAACCAGAGAAATTAAAATCAGTGAATTTTCTAAGAATCAATAAAAAAATATCAAAAGCCAGCAGCTTGAGTTATATTTCTATGTTAACTCTGAGAACCGATACCTCGAACAATGCCAATCTTGCTACAGCCACCCATGGATTGGTTTTCAATTACAATAAAGGCAAAGCAGCAAAAGGAGGATTTTTAGGAACATTCGAAGCTTATTATCAGCACGGAACCGATACTAAATCGGGAACTAATGGAATTTATAAAGGCATTTCATCTTGGATGATGATAGCCGAAGCAGGTTATAGAACATCCGATAAAAAATTACAAGTCCTTGTTGGAGCTGAACTAATATCGGGACACGACTATAAAAATACAGATGCTGACTATCAAAACACTCGTCATTCATTTGACTTGATGTATTCTGGTCGATTTATGTATTATGGTGGTAATATGAACCATTTTATTGTACAGGATAGCTATTTGCGCGGTACAAAAGGAGGAGGTTATTTCGACCCATATGTGAAGCTTAAATATGCCTTTAACAAAAAGAATATTTTCGAAGTTAGTGCCTATTTCCCACAATTGGTAACCGATGTGAGAGCACATACTAGCATTGACCCTGTAACAAACAAACCCAAAGGTGCCGAAGTAGATGAAGCAGGAAATCCTGTTTATTGGAATGGTAGTTTAGGTCAGTATGTAGACGTGGTGTATACTTATAAATATAGCAAAGAAATTATTTTTAAAACAGGTGTGAGTTATGGGAATATATCCGATATCAAAAACCAAATGGTTTATGGATACGCCGATGCATCTACAAAACAATTATATGACGCTGGCGATAATTACTTTGGCTGGGTATTGTTAATTGTGAAACCCAACTTTTATTCATCGAAAAAAAATAAATAATATATATGAAAAATTTTAACCCTTTATCGTTTTTAGCTTCGGTGGGAGCCGGAGGAATTGCCGTTGGGCCATTCGTTTTCTTCCAATACCTCATTCCTCATGGAAAAGGTTTAATAAGTATGCCGCAAGTGTTAGACCATGGTGCCGAAACAGGAAATACAGCCTTTTACTTCTTGATGATGGCAGTGATGGTCATATTTGGAGCATTACATTTTGCTTTAACATTTAGTCTTTTGTATAAACTGTTTTCTTACAGCAAGACTCCAGATTATAAATCCTATATCTCAGACCCTCAAAGAAACACCAGTATTTTAGCTGTTTTCACAAGTATTGGAATGACCTTTAATGTTTTTATTGCCGTTGTAAGATTTTTTGTTCCTAGCATGCAACAAAACTTTCAAGATTTAATGCTCCCCGCTTTAATTGGTTGGGCTATTTTATGGGTGCTTTTGATGAGCGTAGAAATAAAAGTGCTGAGAAGTGCATTTGAAAAAAGCTTTGACTTAAACAAATTGAGCTTTGGATGGTTAATGCATCCATTTGCTTTGGGAATGGTAACAGTTGCAGGAACAGGGATTGCTGCAATGGCAAAAGACCCAAACATTGCTCATACAGCAGCATTTATGACAGCTACTTCTGGTTCAATGGGATTCTTTCTACTTTTTGTAAAACTATTCTCTATTTTCCAGAGTCATTTTTCTTCCAATGGAATGCCCGAGCGTCAGTTTCTACCTAGTTTCTTAATCGTGATTCCTATTACCACGCTTTATGCCATTTCATTTTTCAGATTAGGTCATTATTTGGAGCATCAATTTGGATATCATTTCGATGCTTATTTCAAACTAATTACCTTAATTCCATTTGCATTTCAGACTTGGTATTTTGCTTTTGGTATCAGTATGTTGAGAAACTATTTTAGGAAAGATTTCTTCAGAAAAGAATACTATGTAACACTTTGGGCTTTTATTTGTCCGTTTGTAGCTTATGCTGTATTGGGAAGTTTTGTATACAATCTATTCCTACAAACTCCGGTTCTTAAAGGTGTGATATTATTGTCGTTATTTGTGGGAATCATCTTCTATGCCATAGTAGCAATAAGATATTTTAAATACGGAAAACCTCAAGTTACTAAATAGTCTAAATCCACTAAAAAGACGTATCAATTCCAGTTGTTCAGAGATTTAATTCTGTGAGTAGCTGGAGTTTTTTTTGTCTCCAATTTAATGGAAGTTGAAAGCTCCATCTTTCAATATTCACTTATAATTGGGATTTTAAAGACGGATTACGACTGAAATTAGATTTTTAATACGTAATTTTACTAGAAGTCTTCATTTAAAATACCAAACCATAATCGTTTCGTATCTGCAATTTCCTAGAATCATCAGTTTCTCATCAACTCGATAATTGAAAGAATCATTTGAGGTATGAGATTTGTCACTTCGTAAGCTTTAGGCTATTAGACTACTAAGCAGCTGAAAGGAAATTTATATATTCGTGGCATCAAAATAATACTATGTCTAATCATCTAGGATATACATCAAGAGCCCGAAGAATAGCATATAATTTCCCTAAGTTTAGCTATCTAAGTATTCAGATAAATTTCTGGATACTCGCCTATTTTTTGTTTACATCCATCACTTATCTGAATATCCTTTATCTAAATGAGTTCATCGAAATTGATATTCCACTTACTTATCCAATGGTCATCATTGATACCATATTTCTGGGTTTATTTGTAGGTTTAACAACAGGGATTCTTGATATTTATATGGATAAAATAGGAGTCAGAAAATTATCCTTTGGTTTAATTATGCTGATAAGAATAGTTGAATATCCGATTATCTTGCTTTTTATTATAGGTATGATAAAACTTTCCTTGGCTACTGTTGGTGATACTTTTTTTAATGGTATTTATTCTGAGTTAATGGATAGCTCTTTGGTTTGGCGATATTTGTATGGCTCCATGTTAATATTCACGGCATTTATGGCTGCCATTCTAGCTTTAATAAACGAAATGAATAATAAATTTGGCCCTGGAATTCTTATTCCTATGATGATGGGGAAATATAAAAGACCGAAAGAACAAAAACGATTTTTTATGTTTGTTGACCTAAAGTCATCTTCAGAACATGCTGAAAACTTAGGACATGTTAATTATAGTTCAATGATTCAGGATTGCTTTTTAGACCTCAATAAAGTCTTAGGGAAAAACAATGCCGAAATCTATCAATATGTGGGCGATGAAGCTGTGGTTACTTGGCCAGCCGAAGAAGGAATTAAAAAAATGTACTGTATTTCATTATACTACGGCTTCAAAGCACGTTTGGAAACTAGAAGAGAATATTATACAAAGAAATATGGTTTTGTTCCTCATTTTAAAGCTGGTTTGCATTTAGGCATTGTGACTGCAGTTGAAGTAGGAGATATAAAAAGAGAAATAGCCTACCATGGAGATACCATTAATACTGCAGCAAGAATACAAGGGGTATGCAATCAATATGATAAAGAATTACTTATCTCTAGGTCTGTTTCTGATGTCCTTCCCGATAATCTTGAATCATATCAGTTAGAACCACTGGGTCATGTTTCCTTAAAAGGAAAGCATAAAACGGTTGAGCTTTTTAGTGTGGAAAAAACACATTAATCGCCTACTTACAATAGGTTAGCTGTTTGTAAAAAAGAGTTTCTTTTTAACCATGATATCAAGCTTTGGAATTGCTCAAAACAAGTATAGTACAGAGGTGGTAGATAAGGAATTAACCATGGATATTCTATTTGAAGAATAAGTTATATATAGCCAAAGCTATCATATTTTTACACCTTTGGCTACTTATAGAAAATACATGGACAAATAATAGAGCAAATTAATGAGATACGCAGGAATAGATTTAGCTTGGAAAGGAGAAACCAATCCATCGGCCATTGCTGTGGGGAGTTTAGAACACAAAACATTGATATTAGAGGAGGTAGCGCCTTCTATCATTGGCTTAAATCCTATCATAGAGTTTCTTCGAGGGCAAAAAGACTTACAAGGTATTTCAGTTGATGCATCCTTAATTATTCCAAACGAAACCGGGTTTAGACAGAGTGAAACAGAATTAAACAAAGTCTATCGCAGCAAATGGGCTGGCTGTTATCCTACCAATCAAAACTTATATCCTGATGCATTTAGCGTTAAGCTTTCCAAAAGATTAGAAGAGGAGGGTTTTAAGTTTGGAACAGAGCCTAAATGGCAAATGGAGTGTTATCCTCATGCATCTCTCATCGAAATTTTTGGTTTAACGAGAAGGTTGGCCTACAAGAAAGGAAAAGTAAACGAGAAAATCGAGGGCCAGAAAGAATTAGCAAGATTGCTATTGAGCCTTGAAACTAAAGCACAATTAAAACTCGAAATACCCGAGAAACTCTACCACTTTTTTAAGCCTAAATACATAGAACAATTAAGAGGCCAAGCATTAAAATCCAACGAAGACATCCTCGATTCAGTCGTCTGTTTATATACAACAGCTCTATTTGCCAAGCATCATCCAGGAAGTTTTTATGGCGATTTAGAGGAGGGTTTTGTTTGGGTTCCTGAGTTTGGGAAATGACAAGCGGAATATTAAATGAAAGACCAATAAATTTGATGAAATCAATCCAAAGGCAGGGCAAACACATCTTAATTCTATGTGTTCCTTCGTGGTACAGCTATTCCACGAAGCTTCATAACTTTTCACGTAATTGTCGGGATAAGTTATGAAAATCATTTCTTTTGAAGAGTAAGAGAAGCGAATTATATCAATCAATATGGTTTTTAAATAGTATTATTCCTAACAATATCTATTTCTTTTTCTCCGAATTCAGATCTTGCCTTAGCTCAAAGGGTTGTGTTATAGGCTTATATATGCACCTTTAAACCCTAGTGCCAACCCAATTTAAACAATTCTTCTTGGTCTACAATTTTCCCCACTGGATAAACATCTTTTTTAGGATCCATATAGGGCGTTTTGGCGTAGAACCACATGCATTGCATCCAATGATTTTTGGATAGTTCTGGATTTTCTTCTTTCCATGCCTTAAATTCGTCTAATAGAGGAGGGTTTTTAGCAATCATTTCCCTTGCCATTTTTTCCATCACATAGGTTTCTACATATTCTTTTCTTTCCATAGAGGAATTAAAGAAGCCCCAAGAAACCAATGAATTATCGGCCTTGGGTTCCAGTAGATGAACGAGTACTTTGAGCGCTCTTTGTCTAACCGGAACAATCATAGCTCCGGCTTCAAAATGTTGTGTGGCTGTAACATCATCCATATCGAAAGAGCGGAGGTTTTGGTGGCTCTCAAATGAAGAATTTCCCCATTTCTGATTACTAAACTTATAGGTTTCTATTTCCACGTCCATGGCTTCTTTACTGAGAGTGTATTCTATGCTATGGCTTTTAATAATTTCTTGTACCTCTTCATACTCCACCGGAATAATATAAGCCAAGGGTAGCTCCACCTTCTCTTTTGACTTTGGCTTCTCGAATAACATCAAATTAAATACAACAGGGTCCTGTGAATATTGAAACCAATCGCCTCCCGTTAAATCACTCTTCACCACATCGTATTCCATTCCCAAAAAATCAACATAAGCCGTATCGCTATAATCCACATCATATTTTACGGTCAACTCTTTAATTCCCTTTTTATGGGATTTCATCATGACATCGGCATTTAGGTTTAAGGTCTTCAGTTTTTTATGATGCTGGTTCATGGTTTCTAAAGTCGAAATAATCATTTCTTTGGTGGCATAAACTCTAGGTTTATAGGGTTTGAGCATATGGGTTTCAATGAGCAGCCCAATTCTGTTTTGCAAAGCAGTATATCCTTGAGAAATCATAGGCGTACCCACACTTCTCACCAAGCCACTTCGGGGATCGTGCCAGTTCATAAAGGTGACATAAGGAAAAATAGGGGAATCTTTTTGTTTCATAGATTCCACTAAATAGGGATTATAAACCTCGTTGGTAAATTCAGTTAAGCCCGCGTCCATATTGCCAAAGGTTTCCAAAGCGTAGGTGGCCACATATTGATAATCGGCGCCGTCAGTCGTGTGACAATCGATAAACAAGTCAGGAAGGTATTCATTAAAAACCATCAGCCAAGCTTTCATCTCTGGGCTATCCGCCTTCATATAATCGCGATTTAGGTTTAAGTTCAAGCTATTGGCTCTCCAGCCCATTTCTGTTGGTCCATTCTGATTGATTCTGTTATAAGGGCTCATTCTCTCCAAGCCATCCACATTAAAAGTGGGAATAAAAAGAATACTTACCTTGTCTAATAAATCCAGGTATTTGCCATGAATAATCATATCTCTAAGCAATAGAAAGGTGGCATCGGTTCCATCAGGTTCACCAGCATGAATCCCTGCTTGAATAAAGAGAATCAATCGCCCGGCATCCTTAATATCCGAAGCGCTTGTTAAGCCTTCTTTGTCGATAATTAATAGTGGAATGGCTCGGTTTTGCGGACTATTTCCCATTTCCTGATAGTGTATCATTTCGCTTTCATTGGCCAAGGCTTTTGAGAAAGTAATGCACTCTTCATAGGTCACCGTTTCTAAATAATCTGATTTCTCAAATTTAGTCTGCCAATCAGCATTTTGAGCATATAAGGGAAGCTGAAATATAACAATAGAGATAAAGATTAATATTCTCATGGTTTTTATTTTCAAAGGTATAAAGTTTTTAGAATTTCGTAGTTTTGCCATGCAATTTAGAATAGCAGAATATTCTACACATTAAACCTATTACATGAGAATAATTTACACCCTAAGCTTTTTACTTTTATTTGGAAGTTTATCGGCTCAAGATACACTACAGGTGATGCAGTATAATTTAATGCATTATGGGAACTTTTTTGGCGATTGCACCAGCAGCACCAATAATGTGAACACCAAGAATGGCCACTTAAGCACCATTATCGATTATGTGAAACCCGATATTTTCACCGTAAACGAGCTTTCTGAAAACACCTCTTATCATCAAATGATTTTAGATCAGGCTCTAAATGTTGATGGAGTAACTCATTACCGCAAAGCTGTTTCTTTTAATGCTGCAGATAGCTATATTGTGAATATGCTGTATTTCAATAAAAATAAGCTGGCTTTATATTCGCAAGATGTGGTTTATTCCGCCATTCGTGATATTGATGTGTATACGCTTTATTATAAAGCTGCTGATTTAAGTGTGAATCATGATACTGCTTTTATCACCTGTTTTGTGGCCCATTTAAAGGCTGGAAACTCCAATAGCGACGCCACTAAAAGAGCTGGAATGGTAGCCACAGCTATGACCTATATCAGAACCCATGATTTGCCAGGAAATATGCTTTTTATGGGCGATCTAAATCTTTATACCAGTAGCGAGCAAGCCTATACCAACCTTACTTATACTTATAGTGGCATTAGATATTTCTACGATCCTATTGATCGAGAAGGCGATTGGAATAATAATTACAGCTTTAAAGATATTCATACCCAAAGTACACATGCCAATAATACCGCCTGTTTTAGCTATGGGGGTATGGATGATCGTTTCGATATCATTATGTCTACAGAAGCCTTACTAAATGGAACTGAGAAAATGAAATTACTAGTTGATTCCTATGATGCTCTTGGTAATGATGGAGAACATTTTAATAAAAGCATTAACGATTCTCCTACCAATACTTCTGCTCCTAGTAATGTGATAAATGCACTTTATGGTATGTCGGACCATTTGCCAGTTTTAGTAAAAATAGAAGTGGATGCTACTGTTGGTTTATCAGAGCAAAGTTCTACAGTGAATTCCATTAAACTTTATCACAGCAATAACCAAGATTTACAATATACTATTGGTTTAGAAAGGGCTCAAAAACTGAATATCCATATTTACGATATCTTCGGAAGACTAAAAATGACTACAACAAACTCCTCTCAAGAATCTTTACTATCTGGAACTATTGATATTGGTGCGTTAAGCCAAGGTTTTTATCTATTTGTGGTGATAGATGACAATGGAAGAAAAACCACCACCAAGTTCCTGAAAAAATAAGTATATTTATACCTTATAAGAAAAAGCTGATGAAGAAGATATATTTCATGCGCCATGGTAAGGCTGAAGATGGATATGGAAAGTCCGACTTCGAAAGAGAATTAATAGAAAAGGGAAGAAAGAAAACGGGTAAAATTGCTCGATTCTTACAATCCAAATCAATTAAGCCTCAACGCTTATTGGTGAGTATGTCCCAAAGGACAGTTGAAACAGCTGCACTAGTATGCAAGCAGCTTGATATCGACAGTTCTATGGTGACTGAAGAAAAGAGCTTGTATTTGGCCTCCACAAATTCCATTCTCGATGTTATTTATTGTGTGAATGACAATATTGATGAGATCATGATTATTGGTCATAATCCGGGTTTGAGTAGCATTGCCACTTATTTGTGTAAAGACGAAATAGATTGGATGCCCACATCTGCTGTGGTAGGAGTTGAATTCAAAATAGACAGGTGGAATGAAATAAATGCAAAACCTGGCAAGCTTTTATTCTATACCAAACCATCGGAATTATAAATTCTTGATTTATGATGTCCTTAAGTTTAAAAGAGATAAGGCAACACCTCCATCAACATCCTGAACTTTCTAGTCAGGAATTTGAAACCATTGGATATATTGAAAACCTCATTGAGCCATTAAATCCGAATCATTGTATTCGTATTGGAGCATTCTCGAGGGTTTATGTTTTTGATTCCGGTAAACCAGGACCTTGTTTGGTTTTTAGAGCCGATATTGATGCACTTCCCATTCAAGAGGAAAATAATATCTCTTACAAATCGAAAGAGAAAGGTGTTGCTCACCTTTGTGGTCACGATGGGCACAGTACCATATTGATTGGTTTGGCACAGAGGATGGCCAAAAACAGACCCAGCCATGGAAAAGTAGCATTGCTGTTCCAATCGGCAGAAGAAACGGGAGAAGGAGCAAAAAAGGTAATGGAGAACGACGAGTTTTTAGCATTAGAAGCTGATTTTATCTTTGGACTGCATAATATTCCGGGCTATCCATTGAATGAAGTTTTATTGAAAACTGGGAGCTTTACGGCGGCCAGCAGAGGAATGAAATTAAAGCTACAAGGAAAAACTTGTCATGCAGCAGAACCAGAAAATGGAATAAACCCAGCTTTGGCTATGGCTGAAATTACTCGTGAGCTCCATGAGCTCAGCCAACAAAAAAGCACTTTTAAGAATCTCACCCTCCTCACTTTTATTTATTCACGATTGGGAGAAATGGCCTTTGGAACCTCCCCAGGAAATGCTGAAATGGGTTTTACGCTGCGCGCTTTTGAGAATGAAGACATGAAGCTGCTTTGCAATAATACCGAGAAAATCATTCATGATACTTGCCTTAAACATAATTTGCAATTTGACTTTGAATACCTAGAAGAGTTTCCAGCAACTGTTAATGATGTAGAAGCCATTCAACATATTGAGGAAGCCGCTCTTCAGCAACAATTGAAAATTAATCATCTTCATCAGTCTATGCGATGGTCTGAGGATTTCGGCTACTATAATCAAAAAATAAGAGGAGGTTTCTTTGGTTTAGGAGCAGGTGAAGACCACCCAGATCTCCATCATTTTAATTATGATTTCCCAGATGAGTTAATTGAGACGGGAATTGGTTTATTTGAGGAGATTTATCACATGGTATTAAATAAAAAGGTTTCGAATCTTACTGATGAATAAATAATATCATCTAATAATCATATTGATTGTTATATATCGGTTTTAATTTTCTACTCCTCATTACAGTGATGGAAAGATATTGATATACAGAGATTTGTTTTTCAATTTAACTTTTTACCATTTGGATGTTAAAATGGTATAACTAGATTACTATTGTCAAATTTTTTTTTACAAGAAATGCTATTGTTATATTTTTAACAATATCTTTTGTTAATTGCGCTTTTTACTTACTAACCAGCCAAGCAAATTCAGCTAATTTTGTTGTCTCTTTTTAAAAGAAATACAAACTCAAAGAAAAGAAATATTATACTAGATTTTAATATTTAAATCAATGAAACTAATCAAGAAAGCACAAGCGGGTTCTTTTGAATCCAGTGATATTCTCATACTTGCATCTCCTGTTGAGGAAGGTGAAGGACGAGATATCCAAATTGAATCAGGAGTATTTATGCAATATGGTGAAACCATCGAGAAATTGATTCATCAGGTATTAGATCAGTTCGAAGTGAATGATGTTCAACTGCAAATTCACGACAAAGGCGCCATAGAGCCAGTAATTCTAGCAAGAATGGAAACGGTGATGCAAAGAGCACTCGAAATGCAAAAAGGAACCATGTATTAATCCTCGAAATTGAAAAGATGAAAAGAAAAAGAAGAACCATGTTATACATTCCGGGCAACAATCCAGCAATGTTGCTTCACGGAAGTGTTTACGGTGCCGATAGTTTACTTCTCGATTTGGAAGATGCTGTGGCCCTTAACCAAAAAGATGCCGCCAGAAATTTGATTAAGCAAATGATCAAGCATGTGGATTACGGTAAAACGGAAGTTTGCGTAAGAGTAAACCATTTGGATACTCCATTTGGGATGGAAGATTTAAAAGCCATCGTTCCTTTACAGCCAGACGCCATCCGTTATCCCAAAACAGAATCGGTTGAAGAGCTTCAAAGACTCATCACTCTTGTTGAGCAAATTGAAGATGAGCACGGTTTACCACATGATAAAATGACCATTCATATCATGATTGAAACCGCTTTAGGTGTGCAAAATGTATTCGATATTGCTAAATATTCTAAGCGTGTAGATGCTATCACCATTGGTGGTCAGGATTTAACTGCCGATATGAATATCAAGAGTTCTAAGAACAGCTCTGGAATAGACTTGGCTAGAAAAATGATAGTAATGGCTGCTAAAGCCAACAGAATTGATGCTATCGACACCGTTTATGTTGATATTGACGATGAAGAAGGATTGAAACAGGAAACAGAATTCATTCGTCAGATTGGTTTCTCGGGAAAAGCAGTGATTAATCCTCGCCAAATAGACCCTATTCATGAAATTTATACGCCATCTGACGATGAGATTCGTAAGGCTTATAGAGTGGTGAAAGAGTTTAACAAGAACAAAGCAAAAGGCATTGGCGTTTTTGCTATTGATGGAAAAATGGTAGATGCACCAGTGGTTACCAGAGCCAGATACGTTTTGGAATTGTCGGGTGTAGATCATGAGAACATTTAATTTTTTAGCGATGAATAAGAATAAAATAGGAAGAGAAATTCCAAAAAACATAGAAGGCATTGGCGAATTAGAACCATATAGCGGTGCTTGGAAAAAATTAAAAAAAGGTTGGATGGATGAGTTAACAAGTCCTCCACCAAATAAGGCTAAAATGCCCCATGCCGATAAGGTTTGTGATACATTGGAAGAGGCCATCGAGAAGTCGAATCCTAAAGATGGAATGACGGTTTCTTTCCATCACCACATGAGAAATGGGGAGAATATTTTGGTAAGGTCTATCGATATTCTAGCCAAAATGGGCATCAAGAATATTACCTTGGCTTCCTCTTCATTAAACGAGAGCCATAATCCGATTATTAAGTATTTAGAGGATGGTACCATTACTCGCATCTGGACTTCCGGAATTAGAGGTAAACTAGGACAGGCTATATCTTCTGGTGTGATGGATTTGCCTATCACTATTCACTCTCATGGTGGAAGAGTAAGGGCCATTCACACGGGTAAAATCTCCATCGATTTGGCCATTATTGCAGCTTCTGCTGCCGATGAGGAAGGAAATGCAACAGGCTCAACCGGGAAATCTGCTTTTGGTTCTTTGGGTTATGCACACATCGATTCGCAATATGCAAAACAGGTGATGGTGGTTACTGACGACTTGGTTGACTATCCTTGCTATCCGCTCTCTATTAAGCAGATTTATGTTGATTTTGTAGTGAAAGTAGATTCTATTGGGGACTCCTCAAAAATTGCTTCTGGTACTACTCGTATCACTAAATCACCTATGGATTTAAGAATTGCCAAGTTGGGTGCCGATGTGATTGAAAATTCAGGTTTCTTCAACGAAGGTTTTTCTTTCCAAGTGGGTGCTGGTGGAGCTTCTTTGGCGGTGGCTAAGTTTATCCGCGAAAAGATGAAACGCAAAAATATTAAAGGAAGCTTCCTTTTAGGTGGTGTGACTTCCTATGGTGTAGACATGTTAAATGAAGGCTTGTTCAAGACCATTTTCGATGTACAATCTTTCGATGCGGCGGTGAGTACTTCACTTTATAATAATAAGAATCATATTGAAATTTCAGCTGGCCACTACGCCAGTCCTTTCAACTGTGGATGTGTGACCAATAAATTAGACATTGTGGTTTTAGGAGCTTTAGAGATTGATTTAGATTTCAATGTAAATGTTATCACTGGTGCCAATGGCGAAGTGAGAGGTGCTTCTGGTGGACATAGCGATACGGCTTCTGGAGCTCAGTTAACCGTGGTGGTTTGTCCTTCTTTTAGAGGAAGAATTTCTACCATTAACAAAAGAGTTCAAACAGTGGTTACTCCTGGTGAAACTGTAGATGTTTTGGTAACTGAACGCGGAATCTGTGTGAATCCTATGAAACCAGAATTGGAAGAAAGCCTAAAGAAAGCTGGACTGAATATCAAGAAAATTGAAGACCTACAGCAAGAGGTGGAAAAGATAGTTGGAAAAGCCAAAGAGGTGAAATATTCAGATAAAATTGTGGGTTTGGTGGAATATCGAGACGGAACTATTGTTGATGTAATTCGTCAAGTAATCGAAGAGTAGTTAGTTGTCTGGCTATAAAATCCGCTAATTTCGTTACGCTCACCCTCAAAATGGTCATTTACTCCAGTAAACTCACATTTTTCGGGCATCGCAAGCCTCATTAGCGAACTTTCTAGGACAGACACCCGACTTTATGGACAAGCTCTAATTAGAGCCAACGGTCAAAAGCCAAAACATGAGTAAAGAACTCCATAAAATACTTCAAGCTCGGGAAGAAAGAGCCCAAAAGCGTAGTGAAATTGCTGCTGCTTCTAAAGCTTCTGTGAGCCTGAGCTTGAATATTCCTTCCTATCCGAAACACAATCAGCTTTGCCGCGATGTCTTTCCTTGGATAGTGGAAGAATTGAAGATTCACCTTTTGGCCCATCGAGTAGAATTGGGAGCGGAAGACCTGATTACCGATGAAGCTGGATTACTCTATTTGGCAGTTTTAGAGGAGTCTGATGATTTAAAATCTGTCAAAGAAATAACTGAGGACTTTGAGAGCAAGCATGCCGTATCGAGGATTTTAGATGTGGATGTGTACGACGAGTCGGCCAGGCCGGTGAGTTCGGGTAAGAAAAAGCCTTGCATCATTTGCCAAGATAAAGCTGCTGTGGAATGCATGCGTGAACGGAAACACGATTATCAGGAGCTCAGAGCTAATATATTTGAAATATTGCAAGACTATAAAGACCAGTATTTGGCCATGGAGGTTTCCGAAAAGCTAAGTGAGATTTGTAGCCGCGCCCTTTTATATGAAGTGAGCTTGTCGCCAAAACCTGGACTCGTAGACTTTTACGACTCGGGAGCGCATACAGACATGAACTATTATAGCTTCTTGAAATCTACCGCTGCTTTGGCTCCTCTATGGAAAGACTTTGCTTTGGCTGCTTGGAAAGAAGATGCTGAATTATCGCGTGCTTTAAGTGAAATTAGAGTGTTGGGCTTAAAAGCGGAGCAAAGAATGTTTGCCGCTACCCGAAATGTAAATACTCAAAAAGGCTTGATATTTTTATTGGGCATCAGTGTTTATACAGTTTCTCATTTACTCAAGAACCATCAAGAACTCAATGTGCAAAACATTCGCAATTGCATTAGAGCGATTTGTAAAGATTTGGTGAATGCTGAGTTAGTGGCCTCCTCAAAAAAGCAATCCTCTCATGGTGAAAAAACCTTCCAGAAATATGGAGTAAAAGGAGCTGGTGCCAGATATGAAGCCCAAGAAGGATTTCCAGTGGTTTTCGAAACCGCTCTTCCTTTTCTAGAGAAGCAGGAGAAATTAGATTTTCAGGATAAAGAAGTCATGGAAAACATCTTATCTCAAACGCTTTTAAATATCATAGCTAATACCAACGATTCCAATGTGTTATATCGAAAAGGCACCGAAATAGCAGAAGAATTGAAGAAATTGGCTTCCGAAGCCCTCCTCAACAAGGATAATTATAATAAATTAGCTCTCTTTTGTGGTGAACAGCAAATATCGCCTGGCGGTAGCGCCGATATGTTGGCTGTCACGCTGTTTTTCTATGATGTGAAACAAGAAATAGATTGAAAAATGAATTTTGAAGATACTGATTTTAGATACGAATATTTAGATGTCGAAAACCCTTACGATGTGAAGTTGGTTTCCAATTTCTTAAAGGAAAATGGCTACGATTATCTTTCGGAAGCCATAGATTCTACAGTGATTCTTTATAATTTAAATGATGAATTGATAGGTACAGGTTCTTATAAAAACCAAACCTTAAAATATGTGGTGGTGGCCGATAAATTTCGTGAAACCACAGCATTTCCATTGATTGTATCTTATCTTTCAGATAAAATTTTAGCAGACAATAAGCGCTGTTTTGTATTTACCAAGCCCGAGACTTCAGTATTATTCGAAGGTTTAGGATTTAAGGAAATCACCAGAGCAGAACCTCTATTTTCTGTTTTAGAATTCGGTTATGAATCCATTAAAACCTATCAGAAAAACCTCTTAAAGCGCAAAGTAGAAACCAAGACCGATGATGTGGCCACCATTGTGGTGAACTGTAATCCTTTTACCTTGGGCCATCAATATCTCATTGAAAAAGCAGCTGCCGAAAATGAGATTGTCTATCTGTTTGTGGTAGAAGAAGACCTCTCTGCCTTCCCTTTTGAAGTGCGATTGAAGATGATTAAAGAAGGTATCGCCCATTTAGATAATGTGGTTATTATTGGAACTGGACCGTATATTGTTTCTGGCGCCATCTTTCCAAATTACTTTTTGAAATTAGAATCTTGGAACCTGATTTCTGAGAAACAAGCAGAAGTAGATGTGAAAATATTTGCCCAATATATTGTTCCCACTTTAGGTATTAAAAAACGCTATGTGGGCACAGAGCATTATTGCCGCACCACCAGAGCCTATAACGAAGCCATGAAGAAAATTTTACCTGCTGTGGGTTGCGAAGTTTATGAGGTGGATAGAAAAACCATTGGCATGGTCACCGAGGGAGAAAATAAAAACTGCATAAGTGCCTCTAAGGTTCGTTTGGCCATGAAAGAAGGCCGCTTTAACGATATCCAAGACTTTATTCCAGAAGTCACTAAGAAATTCTTGTTGTCAGAGGAGTCCGCAGATATTTGGGAGAGGTTGAAGTTTGTGGATTAAGCTTAATCGCTTGCACTTATTCCAATGGTATTATTCTATTTTGTTTGGCGAGTAAACATGGCAGGGTATAGTGTCTATCATTTATTACTTTTGATAAAACGATTAAAGCAGTAATTTTTCTATGAATTATTCTTATGTATTTTATTACAGTAGCTTAAAAGGCCTTATATTTGGTCAAAATATCGGTTTTTCATTGAGTTTTAGACGAACTGACGATGACAATCATAAAAAATAATATTATGAGAAAACACTATAATTCACTCGTAACCATATTGCTTTTGATGCTTTTTATAAGCACATTGAATGGACAAACAGAAAACAAAGAAGTCAAAGATAAACCTGATCCTCTCGTGGAAGAAACCCAAAATGATGATAAGGAGTTCAGAGGTATTTTACTCGATTCTGAAAATAAAACACCCTTGCTATATACTACTATTTACATTTTAAATACTAATAGAGGAACAATAAGCAATGAGTTAGGCCATTTTACAATTAATATTTCCGGTTTAAATAAAACGGATTCATTGGCGTTTCAATTTGTTGGCTATAAAACAAGAACCATTAGTTTAGGCGAACTGGAAGCTGATTCTGTGATTTACCTGAAAGAAGAGTTTGTTAACTTGAGTGAGTTCTTAGTTTTTGCTACTGAACCTGATGCCGAAGCCATTGTAAAAAATGTGGTGAAGAATAAAAAATCGAATTATCGAAAAACGACCAGTAAAAAACAGACCTTCATTCGTCTACGAGATAATATGATTATGGATGATTTTAGCTTTGACTATAAAAAAAGTTCACTTGCTGATTTGGACAGAGAAACGTTTGACCGAGCTGGAGAAAAAATTCCAAAGAACACCACATCGTATACTGATTTCCTGGTTAATCTCTATTTTAACAAAGATAAAGCTAATGACATTAAATTTGATCCCATCAAAATGGTATCACTAAAAGAGAATGATATTAACGAACCTAGTCAGTTATCACTAGTACTAGAAGATGCATTGGCCAATACAAAGGAAGACGAGTATTGGAAAGTAAAATCAGGAATATTTAGTAAAAAAATTGATGACGATGAAATAAAAGGTAAGTCATCTGACTCATTGGGTGAAGATACCGAACGATTAGCTTTCTATACTTCATCCGTTAAAGAGCAGCTTCAATATAGTCTAATGGAAGATAAGGATCAATGGGAATTCCTTTATAGCACTAGTAAATACAATTACACAATTGACGGAGGAACCCGTGTAAACGGGGAGGATGTTTACATCATTGATTTTACACCAAAAAAGAATGGTTTATTCATGGGAAGAATATTTATCGCTGTCAGTACATATGCATTGATCAGGGCTGACTATGAATATGCCCCAGATAAAACAGGTGCAGATGTTAATCTTCTGGGGATTGGATATACTGAGAAGTATTTTAAAGGTTCAATTTATTTTGAGAAAAAAGAGGACAATTATGTATTAAAATATTTTTCACGGAAAATTGGAACTTATTTGACTATGGATCGAAATCTTGCCTTACAGAAGAAAAAAAACAGGACCTTGTTTGATAAGAAAGTGGAGGAAATAAAAGTAGGTCTTATCATAAAGTCTGATGTGGAAGAATCTTTGGAACTATTGGTAATTGAAGACGATAATATTTCTGAACAGAAATACTCTGATTTCAATCAACCTGAGAACATTAAGCCTATTTTTGTTAAACAGTTCAATGATGAATTATGGAAAGATTATAATATTATCGAACCTACGAAGCAAATGAAGGATTATAAAAAGCATGAAAAGAATTAGCTTCATTGGTTTAACCCAAACTTGATATTATGGCCCGAACCTTGTAAGTCACGAAAGAATCAAAGTAGAAATAACAATGAGAAAAATTATTTAGTATATCGCATTGGTTTTATCTGGATTAGGAATTCCATTGCTAGCATGATTTCTAATAGAAACCATCAAATATTAACCTTAAAAAAGACACCTACATTTATTTCTGTTCTAAAATTTTGTCCAAAATGCTTTACATTTAGTGCTGGGCCAAAATGATAAATTTGATACTTTACTCCTAATCTCCAAAAGTGATAACTAAATTGATGAGACTCTCTAAATGAGGTTAAAGCTTGGAGTCTGAAATAAGGATGTAGACTTCTATTGTTTAAAGGGTGCCATTCGAAAAATGAAAAGATTTCTCCATTTCCTTGTTTATGCAACTCATAGCTTGGCTGAATGGATAGTCGTATGCTTTTACTCGCATGAAAAAATGAAAGGGTAATTATAGGATTAAAGCCTCCATTTGCGGTGAGTGTTGCTCCAATTCCGATTTCGAATTTCTTAATTAACTCATATAACACTACTGATTGAATCATATAACTAGCGGGATTATTTGGCTGATAATCCACTTCGTAGTTTATAATATTGGTAAATGCAAATGCGCTTGCCGAAGGGATTTTTTTGTAAAAACTCATTTGGTACATACTTGAATTATTTCCAATGATTAGCTCTATAGGTACTGGATTAATTTCGACTTTATTTTGAGGTGTTTGTTCTTGCCACATGAGTGAACTAACATTAATCAGCAGTATGGTAATTAGGACTCTATATAGTCTCATATTAAAAAAGTTTTATAAAAAAATGGTATGGATTGAAAGAATGGAACTCTAATTGTAAAAACGCAAAAACTCTTGCTGTTTTATGCGGAAATGAATTCTAACAATATTATTCTTTGAACAAGAAATGGAATTTTAAACTGGTATAATAATCCTATTCATTTTCTTTTCTCGCGTAAGGTAGAATACCATAAACGCAATTAATAGCTCTACTATGGGCATAATCAGCCACACTCCATTAATTCCCATCATCTGAGGTAATAAATAGGCCATAAATGCAAATACAACAAATGTTTTAGAAAAGGAGATAATGGCAGATATTTTACCATTAGATAGGGCTGTGAACATGGCAGAACCAAACATATTATAACCTACCAATAGAAAACCAAATGAAAAAATTGACAATCCTTGTATAGCTAATTCATAAGCCGGATTATCAGGACTGAAAAAGATGGACACCAAAAATGACTTCCCCACTATAATGGCTACAACTATCACAGGGCTTATAATGAGTAAACTATTAATAGTGTATTTTCTCACTTTAGCGAGCATGGCAAAATCCTTCTTTCCATAATAATAACTAATGAGGGGAGCTGTACCAATGGCAAAACCAAAGAAAGAATTACCCACCAATAAATTAATGTATAGAATTACTGAAATGGCTGCTAAACCATCGTTACCAGCGTATTTCAGGCTGAGTAAATTAAAAATCAAAGCTGTAAAACCAATAGATAATTCACTTACCATTTCTGAAGAGCCATTAAATACTACCGACTTCATGAATTTTATATCAATAGTATGAAAGCCAAAATTAAAAGTGGATTTATCAGAATTAAAATAAATCCCGGCATAAATTAATGCAATAGCAATTCCCAGAAGTGTGGCTAATCCAGCTCCCTTTACTCCCATATCTAAAACAACAATAAACACATAATCCAAAATAATATTGGCAAGACCACCAATTACTGACATGATTAATGATGTTTTGGGATTACCCTCCGCCCTTAAGAATCCTGCAAAAATCATTTTTGCTATAAGTAACGGAAAGGTGAGAAAAACATAAAAGCTATAAGATTCGGCATAAACCAATAAAGCGTCATTAACACCTAAAAACTGTAAAATGTTATCCTGGAATATAAAAGACACAATAGTCATAAAGACTCCAAAATTTATGGCAACAACTAGAAGGTTGGAAAAATACTTAGAAGCTAATTTAACATTCTTCTCACCCAATTTTATGGAGGCTAAAGCACCACCACCTGATGCCAGCATTAAACCAAACGAAAATATCAAACTATTCACTGGAATAGTTAGGTTTACTGCAGCCAGGGCTGTTGAACCCACATAAGTAGATATAAAGTATCCATCAACTATAGCATAAATAGCCATAAATGCCATCACTAATATTGAAGGCATCAAGAAGTTAAGAAACTCCTTACTATTCATTTCATTTTTAAATCTCATCATCTTTTCATTTTTTATCATTAAACTCGAATGCAAAAGTATGTTGAGGAGAAATTTAATTTGTTGCACATTTAACGGCTATTGGTGGACAATTATCCTTAAATGAATTTATGCAATAAAATATTTTGTACATTTGAATTTGTATATTATTCCTATTGCTTGATATATAGTGTTTTATATTTAATGTTGTTTCTGTGCGAATATTTTAATAGTTTAAATTAATACACATGAGGTCGAAAGAAATTGAAAGGCTACCAATTCGTTCACTTGATAAACAGATACCGAATGGATTAGGACAAAAGTTTGATATTGAAGCTTTACAGGTGGAAAGAAAGGGAGAAGGAATAATGGTTAAAGCACATCGACACGACTATTATCATATTTTGTTTGTAACAAAAGGTAAGGGTGAGCATTCTATCGATTTCAAAAACTATAAAATTGAAGCAAATTCTATGTTTTTTGTATCGCCAGGACAAGTTCACTCTATGAATATAGATAAAGATGTGGAGGGCTTTGTTATTTCATTTACCTCTGATTTTTATTTGCTAAACAATAGTGAACAAAGCTTAAACGACCACCCATTCTTTCATTCCATCAGCAACACACCAGTAGTTTATTTAGACAGTTCCTATCATCAGTTTCAAATGATGATGAATGATATGCTTCAGGAATACCAAGAGCGGGAAATAGGAGCAGAACGAGTATTACGAGCCTTGTTGGAAGTTTTATTACTTAGGATTTCTCGTTATTATCGTCAATCAGACAAACAAGATGTTCCGAAACATCTCTCCTTTCAAGTCAGAAAGTTAGAAGTATTAATAGATAGGCACTTCAGAGAGTATAAACTTCTAAATGATTATGCAGACCTAATGTATATTTCTCCAAAACACTTAAATAGCCTTTGTAAAAAGGGATTAAATAAAACAGTTACCAACCTATTGCATGAAAGAACGCTAACTGAAGCAAAGAGGATGCTTCTATTTACAGATAATTCTATAACAGAGATAGCTTTTGATTTGGGCTTTTCAGATAAATCATATTTCATGAGATTCTTTAAAAAGCAAACTACTCAAACTGCTGATGAGTTCCGGCAAAAAAATATGGTTTCTTGAAGTGTTATTGTTTCGTAGCAAAAGAAGCATATTTGGTAGAATAAAGTATATTTACTGTTTAGCAATAATTAAATAAACCTAAGATATGTTTCCTCTCGGTTGTAGACAGTTTCAGACAATGAAATTGCATTATATAGTCATACTGATTTTAGTTAATTTCAGTTCTTGCCAATCTCCCAATGCTTTCATTGATAATGCTTTGCCGATGTATGGAGGGCGTGAGAAAAGTAAGGAGCATAAAGAAATAGACGAGCTATTTGTTCAAAGATGCTTAACGCAATTTGGCTCAATTGATAGCTCAGTAAGTGTTCATATAAACAATGCTTGGAATTACTTTTATAATGATGATTTAGAAACTGCAATGAAAAGGTTTAATCAGGCTTGGTTATTGAATCCAGAATTTCCTGATTCTTATTTTGGATTTGCCGCATTGTTAGAAATGCAGAATAAGCCAAAAGAAGCGACGCAGTATTACAATTTGGGAATTGAAAAAGATAAAAACAACAATCGAACGAAAATATGCTATCAGAGAATTGCCGACTGTAAAGAAAAGCTAAATGACATTGAAGGAACCATAAATGCATATGAAAGCATAACTTTAGTAAACCCTAACAATTCATTCGCATTTAAAAAAATAGGTTTTTTTCAAATGCAGTTAAAAAATACTCAAGAAGCAATAGAAGCATATAATAGAGCAATTGTGCTTGACCCAAAAGATGCAATAACTTTTAATAATAGAAGATATTTGAATCAAACCTTGCAAAATTATCAATTAGCCATAGATGACTATTCAATTGCGATAGAACTGAATCCTAATTATATTGGCGCATTAGTAAATAGAGGAATTACAGAATTGCAGATAAATAAATTTGCAGAAGCAAAGGCAGATTTTGAATATTGTGTGATACTAGATCCAAAAGCTGGAGAGCTAAGGCGCTTTTTAGGAATTGCCAAACTGAATTTAAATGAACTTTCAGAAGCTTGTTATGACTTTGATTTAGCTAAGAAATTAGGCGATCCAGATGTTTTACAATTGATAAATGAGAGCTGTAAATAATATAATCCTTGCTACGGTTTAAAAGAATAGTTTTATATTTACAGCCGTATATAGAAACCACATACATAAATTCAATGAGAGAAATTTTCAATTTACTTTTGTTAACAATTGTTTTGACATCGTGTCAAGCACAAAATACAGATTTGACTTTAAACCTTGAGAAAGGAAAAGAGTATCGACAAGTTGCAAATACTAAAGCAACAGTTATTCAAGACATAAACGGTCAAAAAATGAATATGGTGATCACCATAAAGGGAAGTATGTTGTATAAAGTTGTTGCTGTGAACCCTTCAGATTATGATTTAGATGTAAAATATGAAAGTTTGGGAATGGTAATGGATTTACCTCAAGGGGAAATCGAATTTAATTCTGAAAAGAATGACGAACAAGATGTATTTTCTACTTTGCTATCCAAGATGATTGGAAATACCTTCAATGTTAAAATGGCAAAAAATGGGAAGATTCTTGATGTGAAAAATATTGAATCTCGAATAGAATCTTTATTCGGGGATTTTACACATCTTCCTGAAAATCAATTGGCACAATTGAAGGCTCAAATGAATAAGGCATATGGTGCTGAGGCATTTAAAGGAAGTATTGAAATGGTAACTGCAATCTATCCTGATAATCCGGTGAATAAAGGAGACAAGTGGGAAATAAAAACAAATTTAGAATCAGGAATGGCAGCTTTAATGACTACTGAATACGAGTTTACCGACTTGGGTTCTGATTATGCTACGATTAAAGGTGTTTCAGTTATTGAAACAGAAGATAAAGATGCATACATTGAAGCCAATGGGATGCCACTGAAATATGATTTAAAAGGTTCTATGATTTCAGATATTAAAGTGGACAAAGAAACAGGTTGGATTATTGAAGCAACAATAAGTCAGGAAATCAAAGGAGATGCTTTTGTTAAAGAGAACCCACAAATGCCAAATGGGATGAAAATTCCGATGATTATGATTAATGAAATGACCATAAAGAATCAATAAAACGATTGATATATTTAGGATTGAAATAGCATAGTACTTTGTTTCTCCAGATTTGTCATATTTTGACAATCTTATTATTGGTAAATTTGCAACCTAAATTCAAGTATTTTAGATGAAATCAATGATAAACTTCAAAAATTTAAACTACCTAAAGCAAGGAAACAGCAAACAAAAACTCGCATATCATGTTCTAGTGAAGAATCAGGTTTTGGAGACCTTAGAAGCCTTTAACCCTATTCTTGTGGGTACCATTCCTATAAATATAGATATTGAGACCAGCGACTTGGATATCATCTGTTTTGTTCCAGATAAACCGGACTTTCAGAATTTAATTATTGAGAAATTTGGGGAGGCTGCTGAATTTAAAATCTGGGAAAATAATATAACTAATCCTTCAGCTATTGTTTCGAGTTTTATGTTGGATGGGTTTGAAATAGAATTATTTGGTCAGAATATTCCCACCTCACAACAAAATGCCTATCGCCATATGTTGATAGAGCATCAGATATTAATGGAAAATGTAGAGGCATTCAGACAAAGAATCATTGAGCTCAAAAAGAATGGCTTAAAAACAGAACCAGCCTTTGCCAAAGAACTCAATTTACAAGGCGATCCTTATGAGGCATTATTGAAATTTGATCTTTCAAAAATTTGATTGTAGATTAAATATTAACGAAACAAAATTACCTATAATAGCACCTATTTATTTTGTTGTATTTTAGCCGACAGAAAAAATAATACATGCACGATCTTCCAGCTTTAACACTACCAGCATTATTGCAGCGTTCAGTTAGCAAATATACTGATCATCCAGCGCTTGCTTTTGTTGGTGAAGCTCCTATTAGCTATACCCAGTTCGATAAAAAAAAGCTTGCTGTTAGCGCTTTACTAGAGAAATTGAAAATACAGTCTGGTGATCGTGTGGCTTTGCTAAGTTCCAATATGCCGAACTGGGGAATCACCTATTTTGCTATTGTTTCACTGGGAGCAGTTGTAGTGCCTATTCTCCCAGATTTTAGTGAGCATGAAATAGACAATATCCTCACCCACTCCGAAGCGAAAGCCATATTTGTTTCAAATGGATTAAAAGCTAAAATCAAAAACTTCCAAGAGGAAACGCTAGTACATCGCATATTAATTGAAGATTATTCTATATTAGAACCTGAACAAGCACGTATTTGCTTTAAGGAAGGTTCGAGTCCAAAAAGGACTTATACTATTGTCGAAGATGATTTGGCGGTGATTATTTATACTTCAGGAACAACCGGAAAATCTAAAGGTGTAATGCTTAGTCACAAAAACTTAGTGTCTAATGCTATATCGAGCGGCGGGATTCAGGATATCAACCCTTATGATCGTTTTTTATCTGTCCTGCCTCTATCTCATACCTACGAAAACACAATCGGCTTTCTTCTTCCAGTTCTAAAGGGCGCCAGTATTTATTACATAACTAAAGCTCCTACGCCTGCTGTTTTATTACCTGCACTCAAGGCAGTACGCCCAACTTTAATGTTAACCGTACCCTTGATTATCGAAAAGATATACAAGAACAAAGTGTTGCCTTCATTCAATAAAAACAAATTGACAAGGACGCTTTATGCCATGCCCATCATGCGTAAAAAGATGAATCAGTTAGCTGGTAAAAAACTGATACAAACGTTTGGCGGTGAATTGAAATTTTTCGGAATTGGTGGTGCCAAACTTGACAAAACAGTGGAGAAGTTTCTGAGAGAAGCAAAATTCCCTTATGCCATTGGTTATGGCCTCACTGAAACAGCTCCCTTACTAGCAGGGGTGAATCCCCAATATACAAAATTACAATCTACAGGGCCAAAACTCGAAGGAGTATCCATAAAGATTAATAATCCCGGAAAACTCACTGGTGAAGGTGAAATATGGGCAAAAGGGCCTAATGTGATGATGGGCTATTATAAAGAACCAGAACTTACAAAAGAAGTTTTAACCGAAGATGGCTGGTTTAAAACCGGCGACTTGGGTATCATTGACAAAACCAACCATCTTTATATTCGTGGACGTAGTAAAAATGTGATTATTGGACCAGGTGGTGAAAATATATTTCCAGAAGACATCGAGTCGATTATTAATAATTTTAAGCATGTGGCCGAATCGCTTGTGATTCAACAAAAAGGGAAATTAGTGGCTATGGTTCACTTCAACCGTGAGGAAATTGAAGAAAAGTATATAACTGTAAAAGAAGACATTGAAGCTAAGTATGATGAATTGAGCAAAGAATTGCATGAGTATGTAAATGCCAGAGTCAATAAGTTTTCTAAAATCCAAATTGTGGAGCCTCACAAAGAGGAGTTTACAAAAACAGCCACTCAAAAAATCAAGCGGTTTTTATATGAGAGAGTAACTGTATAGAGTTCTTTTGACCATTAAAAATGTCGCTTTAACAATTATCTATTGTTGACCATCACTAAATCTTTGTGGCATCAAGCTATATGTCAATCTCGAAATACCTCTAATAAATATAGAAACCAGCGACTTGAATATCATGTGTTTTGTTCCCAATATTCTGAGTTTTCAGAATTTCATTATGAGAAATTTGAGGAGGCTGCAGATTTTAAATTTTGGGAAAATGAAATTGCTAAACCTACTGCTACTGTTTTGAGTTTTATACTAGATGCTCTTCACCAATATCAAATCGGAATTAAAAAATTTGAGAGGAGTATCTGTATGTGAATCTATGGTAAATACTCTATCGTGAATATTTGCAGCTTTTTGTTCTATACTTTGTCCAAATGACAACAGTGTAAACCCGAGCAAAAGTAAAGTGAAGAATCTATGCATTTTAGAAATTTTTAAGAACCAAAATTAATAAAATTAGGTCTACTGGCAGGGCAAATGCACACTTTGTTTTTGTCCACGGATTAGAAACCATAAGCAGCTTTGGTGACCCTTATTTCTAAAAAAAATCCGCAGAAATCAATTGAATTCTGCGGATGGTATTTTATGTTTTTTGGATTTTCAAATTAGTCATTAACCAATACAAAATCCAATTGTTTTTTCTGAACATGAATGGCTTTAACTTGAATACGAACAGGGTCGCCCAGCTTAATGGCTTTTCCGTGGCGCTGTCCTATCACTTGGTAGTTTTCTTCATCTAAGAAATAGAAATCATCGTCCATGTCTTTCATGCGAACCATTCCTTCTACTTTAGATTCCTGTATTTCCACATAAACGCCCCATTTACTCACACCGCTAATCACTCCATCGAACTCTTGTCCAACTTTATCGGCCATATAAACGGCTTGCATATACTTAATGCTGGCTCTTTCTGCCATTACAGCATTGCGTTCCATCTCAGAGGAGTGTTTACATTTTTCTTCATAATCTACCGCCGACATATCGTTTCCTTTGTTCAAATAATGTTGCAATAATCTATGCACCATCAAATCGGGGTAACGACGAATAGGTGAAGTAAAATGAGAATAATAAGGGAAGGACAAACCATAATGCCCAATATTATTGGTAGAATAATAAGCCTTCGACATGGTTCTAATGGCAATGGTTTCTATCATATTCTTTTCACCCTTGCCTTCAATATCTTTAAAAAGCTGATTATAGGAATTCACCACATCTTCACGATTATTCAACTTTAGGTTATAACCTAATTTACTCACAAAACTTGCGAAAGTATTTAGTTTTTCTGGATCCGGCTCATCGTGAACACGATATACAAAAGTTTTAGCTTTGTGTTTTCCATCTACTTTACCTATGAGTTGAGCTACTTTCTGATTGGCCAAAAGCATGAAATCCTCAATGAGTTTATGGGCTTCTTTTTGCTCTTTTACATACACGCCTATTGGATTACTTTTCTCGTCCAACTTGAATTTCACCTCAGTAGAATGAAAACGAATACTTCCACGATTGAAACGCTGCTCTCTTAATTTAGTAGAAAGCTCGTTCATCTTTAATATCTCTTCGGGGAAAGGTCCTTCTCCCCCTTCTATGATTTGCTGAGCATCTTCATAAGTATATCTGTGATCGGATTTGATGACTGTTTTACCATACCATTCATCTGTAATATGAGCCTCCTCATCCATGGTGAAAATAGCGGAAAAGGCTAGTTTCTCTTCATGGGGACGTAAAGAACATACCTGATTAGATAATTTCTCCGGGAGCATAGGAATAACTCTATCTACTAAATAAATAGATGTTGCTCGTTTATAAGCCTCCTCTTCTATGGCACTTCCTGGTCTTACAAAATGACTCACATCGGCAATATGTACTCCCACTTCCCAAAGTCCATCTTTCAATTTCTTTAAGGAAATGGCATCATCAAAATCTTTAGCATCGTAAGGGTCAATGGTGATGGTAAAAGTATCTCGAAGATCTCGACGCTTTTTAATTTCAGCTTTGTCCACCTCATTTGGAATTTTAGCCGCATCCGCCTCCACATTTGCAGGGAATTCACTTTCAAAATTATAATCGAAAACGATGCTTTCAATTTCTACTTTATGATCTCCTGGGTCACCAAGAACTTGACTCACCTTAGCAAATGGATTTCGCGCATGTTCAGGCCATTCTAGTAATTCCACTATCACCTTCTGTCCATGTTTTGCTTTATTCAGGTGTTCTTTTCCAATAAAGAAATCCACATGTATTTTTGGATCATCTGGAACTACAAAAGAGTAGTTTTTCGAGACCTCTATTGTACCAACAAATTTACTTTTTCCTCGCTCTAAAACTTCTACTATTTGTCCTTCTATTTTGCGATTTTTCCTTTTAGGAAAGATAAAAACCTTCACCTTATCACCATGAAGGGCATTTTTAGTATTTCCAGAAGATATAGCAATATCATCGCCACCTTCATCATTTATAATATATGCTTTTCCGGTAGATTGCATATCTACTCTTCCAGTAATTTTAGTTTGCTTTTGGCCGTGGGTAGTAATATATTTAGGAGAAATTTGAAACTTCCCTCTTTTTGATTCAATAATTATTTTCTGTTCAAAAAAGCTAAGGATGAGGTTTAATACCTGCATTTTTCCAGCAGTATCTTTAATGCCTAATCTTTTAGCCATCTGTTTATAATTGAACGCACTAAACGGATTGTTAGCGAATTCTTTTAGAATATTCTTTTCTATTGTGTTTTTGTTTTTATTCTTCATTAATCGTTAATTTTATTCCGCGTTTATTATATGCATTATAACATCAAATGTATACATAATTGCGAAACGATATGTATTCTATTATTTCCGTAGAATGAAGGGCAATCTTTGATATGAGTCCGGAAAATCGAGAGGGGGATATTTACGGTATTAAATTGTCCGTCATAGAAACGGATATGTTATTATTTGCTGCAAAGATACACTATTTGTGGGACACTTGATTAATTGAGTGTTAATTCGGTATTAATTAGAGAATTAGACTGGTGTATTTGGAAATCGTTTAATCATAAGTTTTTGATCATTTGTGTACTTATGACAATGTTTAGGACCACCCAAAGTCCAGAAAAGAAAAAACAGGCCAAGAGCGCAAAAGGGATCCATGCTTTGACTAAAAGAATTGAAGCTCTTCAGGGGAACCAAAACTTCTAAATCTCTTAACTTCAAACTTCTCAAGCCCTAAACTTTCTACTCTAAATACTCAAGGCACTTTCTGAACTTTATGTACGCAAATATACTCTATGGACTCAAAACACATTTATCCCTATCTTTACCACAAATTTCAAAACACACACCATGAAACAAGTTTTTACGCTCTTATTATTTGTAGCCATCATTTGGCAGGCTAATGCTCAACATCCTAATGTGATAATAGCAGAACAAAATGGATTAAGCGAACCTTCCATTTTTGTTGATCCTAATAATCCGGATCATTTAGTGGCAGGTGCTATTATAGATAAATACTATGTATCTAACGATGGAGGAGCCAACTGGAGCGCAGGGTCATTAAGCTCTACGCATGGTGTTTGGGGTGATCCTTGCTTGATAGTTGATGGTAATGGTGATTATTATTATTTCCACCTTTCTAATCCTAGTGATGGGAATTGGATAGATAGAATTGTTTGCCAGAAATCAACCGATGGCGGAATAACTTGGACCGATGGAAATTATATGGGACTCAATGGTACTAAAGCTCAGGATAAACATTGGGCAGTGGTAGACTATACCAATAATACTATTTATGTGACTTGGACCCAATTTGATAATTATGGAACCAGTAACCCCAATGACTTTTCTAATATTCTATTCTCTAAATCGATAGATAATGGGGAGTCTTGGAGTGATGCCATGCAGATAAATGAAATTTCGGGGGATTGTGTTGATGAAGGAAACACCACAGAAGGAGCCGTTCCTGCAGTAGGACCCAATGGAGAAATTTATGTGAGTTGGGCAGGACCAGCAGGTTTAGTGTTCGACAAGTCCTTAGATCAGGGTGAAACTTGGTTGGACGAGGATATATTTGTGTCTGATATTCCGGGTCCGGGTTGGGCTTTTGATATCCCAGGAATTAGCCGTTGTAATGGCCTCCCCATCACGTGTTGTAATCTTTCCGAAACAGAGCATAATGGCGATATTTACATCAATTGGAGTGACCAGAGAAATGGTGCTGATGATACCGATGTTTGGTTTATAAAATCTACAGATGGTGGTGAAACCTGGGGAGAAAGAAAACGCGTTAATGATGATCCAGCTGGAAGCCAACAGTTTTTTACTTGGATGACCGTGGATCATGTAACAGGATATATCTGGTTTGTGTTCTACGATAGACGCGCCTACGATGATTCAAACACCGATGTTTATATGGCCGTAAGTACTGATGGTGGTGAGAATTTCTTGAACTTTAAAATTAGCGAAACTCCATTCCTCCCTTATTCCAGTACTTTCTTTGGCGATTATAATAATATCTCAGCACATGATGGTATGGTTAGACCTATCTGGACTCGTTTAGAAGGTAGTTCTCCTAAGATTATGACTGCACTGGTGAATGAGCTTATTATTGGAGAAGAAGAATTAGAAACCATTCCATTTAGTTTACAACAAAATAGCCCAAATCCTTTTGATGAAAGTACTTATATCTCTTTCAAGCTAAGAAGTCAAGAGGAGGTTACACTTACAGTTTATGATATGTATGGTAGAGCCGTTTCGGTATTGGTAGATCACGAGCAAATGAATAGAGGAAAATACACCTATCATTTTAATGCCTATGATTATAATTTGAGTTCGGGAGTTTATTATTTCTCTTTAGTTTCTGGAAATCATAAGATTGAAAAGAAAATGCTATTGTTGAAGTAATTTTCAATGATTTACTCACCGATTTGAGAAGGTTAGCCATGGCTAATTTTTGTTGAAGTGTTGACGGCCACGTTTTGAGCGTTCAGTCTTCTTTCACCCCCGTTTCTATTGTTTTGGATGCTGAGCATTGATCACTGAGTCCACCTTGACTGTCGGCAGATCTGTTGTAGAGAACGATGTGCTAGAAAAAAATAAAGATACATATTCTATGTTACCCAGGGCCTCAATCCCATAATTCCTTCTAAAATGCCTTTCAGCTCCGGATTTTGAGGACCTCAGCTGGTGAACCAAAAAACAAGCTGGTTTTTCGTTAAGAAACGCTTCAGTTTGAGATTTTTAATGTGAATTAAAAATTGAGTTTGATTGTTTTAGAAAATCTAGCGTAGCTTTTTTGAGTGAAGCAGATGCAGTCTTGAACTTTTTTTGCTTCGTTTTTATTGTTTCAAGACAAAAAAAATGACGATTTAATCATTCATTTCTTTTATGCCAAAAGAAACGAACCAAAGAAAGGGCACATTTTTCAAGGTGTTAATCTACGTAGTCATCACCATTCTATTCCAGCCGGAATCAGTCATATTCATGCCTGATTTGTATCCGCCTTCCATTCATTACACTGTGAAAAATGAGGAGTATACCGGTTGATTTAGTCTTTGTTTGATTGTTTCATTCTTCATTTTAAAAAATGCATCTGTTTTTTGTTTAAACATAAAACAAATTCAGATCAAGAACAGGGAGAATTGTAAACCCAGAGCCTCAATCCTTTCTCTATGCTCAAGGCTTTGATCCCTTTGGTTTTTCTGGGAAGATAAGCAAAAGCCTTTTATTGGGGATTATGTTATTGGTCGGCAGGAAAAGTAATATTTAAATGAAATACTCTAGCCGACCTGAATCTTTAGTTGTTTTCATAATCCCCAGGCTTTGCCTGGGGTTATTCATGTTGAAGGCCTTCAGCCTTCTTTTGCATCTCTTCTATACTTCCATTGCAATAACTTTGAAATTTTTAGGTTCTCAAAAAAATTACTCTCCTTGATATTACAATAAAGCTTTTAGTTCCAAATATTAACAACTCTCAGCTCTGACCCTGAAGGGGGCAAACATCAATAGCCATGAGCAACGCTCATGGTTAATGTGAACACGTATTTCTTAAAGCCACTCCTGTTAGCTAAAAATAAAACAGAAAGGTAACCGGCGATTATATGAAATCAGAGTCCTGGTCAACAGGAAAATTAATTTCTAAACAAAATCCTCTGGGTACCCATCATCTATCGTCATACCAATAGTCTAAGGTTAAAACCCTTGGCTATTTTTTAATCATCTACAATATTCTAGAAAAAAATACAATCAATTCCAGGGCCTCAATCCTTTCGCTGTGCTCAAGGCTTTGATCCCTTAGTTACTTCTGAAATGCCTTTCAGCTCCGGATTTTAAGAACCTCAGCTGGTGAACCAAAAAACAAGCTAGTTTTTCGTTAAGAAACGCTTCTGTTTGAGATTTTTAATGTGAATTAAAAATTGAGTTTGATTGTTTTAGAAAATCTAGCGTAGCTTTTTTGAGTGAGACAGATGCAGTCTTGATTTTTTTTTGCTTCGTTTTTATAGTTTTGGTTGCTGAGCTTGTCGAAGAACAAGACAAAAAAATGACGGTACATATTCCATATAACCCAAGATCTCAGACCTTTTGATACAATTCGACTACGCTCAATGGGCGATTCGAGGCCTTGAGCACTTAGGTTTGGAGAAGTTTAATCAATTATCAACTCCACAATCTTAGCTGGTGTTACATCACATTTGTTTGGTTTTAAGATTCCGCCATTTGTGGAGACCAACAAATATTCTTCCTTTTTACTCCTCCATGTTAAGCAAGTGGAACCCGCTACTCCTTGGTCATATTGCGCAATAACGGTCTTTTCTCCATTAAGACTAACCTTCACCACATTATCAAATACATTGGAGGCTCCATAGATATTTCCTGCTTGGTCTACTTCAAAATCATTGAAAACCACATTGGAATGAAATACCTTAATTTCTCCTGGTGAGCTGTTCTTATTTATTGGAAGCTTTAGCATGGTTTGCTTTTCGGTATTGCTAATATAGACAAAACCATTTTTTACTTTTACTCCATTGGCTCCTGGATTCTGCCCTTCTGAGGATGCCTTTTTTAATAAATCATGTTCTAACCAAATACTTACAGAAGCATCATCTGTATTTAGCTTCCACAAAACTCCTTTAAAAGAGTCGGCAATAAGGAAATTAGATTTATCGAGCCTTGAAATTCCATTGAGTACCATTCCTTGTGGAAATAAGGCTAATATTTCTGCGTCTCCATTTTTGGTGTTTATTTTATAGACCAATGCCTTTTTATCTTTTGAGGAGCCTGTCAGTAAAATATGGTTTTTATCGAGGTTGCTTAATCCTGCTGCCATTCCATCAAAATCGAAGAGTAAGTTTGCTTTTCCATTTTTTATCGCATACACTTTACCATCGAATAGATTACTGGTAAAAATGGTTCCATCTTCTGCTATGGCAATGCTTTCGAGAAATTCGAAACGATTAAATTCATGTATGATTTTAGTCTTCACTCTGTCGATATTGGCATCTTTATATGGATTATCTTGCTGAGCGAAACCCATTACACTATTGATAAGCCAAATGCTTATTAAAATATACTTTTTCATTTTCTGTTTTTTTTATAATGTTAATCTTGTGGCGCTTCCTTGTAAAAACGAAGGACTGCTATTCTTAATAGAATCATCAATGGCTTGTAGAAGCCTTACTTTATCTTTTGGGAGCAAACCCATCAAGCGAGTAGAGTTAATGGGATGGTCGCCATAAAATGGCATATCCTCTAGCTCAATTAACTCAATCAACTTTCTTTCCTCTTCTAAAATCTCTAATTCAGAGGCCGGAGTGAAATCTCCTACCTGCATTTCTTTAGTCAGAGCGCTCCCCTCAAAAAATCCAAGTGAAGTAATTCCTACTAGATTAGATTTTGTGGTATTAATGAGTTTTGCCGCATTCTCCGCAGATTTCATAGCGGAACCCTTTCCTCCAGCACCAATCATAAAAATATCATTATGTCTAATGCCTGCTTTATTCAATCTTTCGAGTTGCTCATAAGCATCAGTAATGGAATGTCCTTTGTTTAAATGTTGTAAAACTTCATCGCTCCCAGACTCTAATCCAACCCATAGGTCATTAATTCTCAATTTCCTTAATTCTAGCAAATCTTCATGTTATTTTGCTTTGATGTTTTTAACAGAGGCATACATGGTGATGACTTCCATCTCAGGAAAATAGGAGATGATTTTATTAGCAACTTCTTTGAGTCTTCTGTTGTTCAGTACAAAGGCATCGGCATTGAGCAGAAAGATTCTTTTAAGCGAACCATAAGTGTTTTTTAGTTCTTGAATGTCTTTCTCAATTTGGTGGATATGCTCCACCTTAAATGCTACTCCCTTATACATGGTGCAAAAATTACAGTCATTATGGGAACAAGCTACCGTTACTTGCAACAAAGGTGTATTGGCCTCTATTGGTGGACGAAATATGGGTCCTGTGTATTTCATGATAGAAAGTTTAATGTTGGTGTACAGGATTCTCGTTATGGTAAAGGAGGTTGGTGGTGGCACCTAAATAACCATCTTTATAATCTGGAAAGGCAGCTTTCATGTTTTTTGAAAAGGTTTCTCCATCTTTTGATGCTGCTATTATCTCTTTCATATGCTCCAAGTAGGCTGTCTTTTCTAAAGCTTCCGCTTTGTTTTCAGGACCATAATGTGAGCTTAAATAGGTTTCATATCCATTCTTGGTATATTGTTTTAGCATGACAATCATATCGTCGAGATGCTCTGGGCTTAGGATTTCTGAATGCACATCATGACCTAGAATGTGAAGATATACGGTTTCAATTTCTGGAATTTCCACATTAAATCCATCATAGGAATTTGTGATGATGAGTTTTATTCCGGCTATTTCAATTTCACCATCCTCTAAATAAACATCTCGTTCATACATAACAGCATCTATGGTGTTTCCAAATTTGCTCGGAATGCCCTGTTTCATGACTGCTCCAAAACCATTTTCCCAGTAATCTATCACTGTTTCTGATGAATATACTTTGGCATTGGCAAAAGCAGCATGGTTTATAAAAGTAGCACCAAGTGGATGATATGGAGGCAAAACACCTTCAATATTTATCTTATTCTGCTCTAAATATTCCGATAACTCATCGAAATTAGCATAAAAAGCTGGGGATTCTATCATAATGGATTTATCGTTCTTTTCGACAATAATCACATAGTCATTCATTAAATCATGACTGGCATAAACATGCATTTTCATGTGGCCATAATCGTAAACTTCCATTTCTCCTTTTTCCATTTTAAGAGAGGTTTTCTCAAATGATATTTCTTTGTTTTCACTTAGAGCTGGGCAATCACAAGCATTTAGGAATAATAAGCTGGTAAATAATAGGATTAAATTTTTCATGGTGTTTTTTTTATTTAGTTATTGATTTCTTTTACAAAACTCATGTGACTGGGTAGAGGACCTTCCACAGCTTCAGTGAGTAGCTTGCCCATTTCTTCTGAGTAGGATTGCTTGAAATGATTATCGAGGGCAGCTTGATTTTTCCAATGTTCATATACCACAAAGGTATTTTCTGTTCCTGCAACTTGATAATGGTTGAAGAGTAGATTTCCCTCTTCTTTCCTTGTTAATCCCACCTGTCTGCCAAACTCTTTAACCACCTCATCTAGATGCTCATCTTTTACAGTAATAGTGAAAAACAATATGAGTTTGTCATCCTCTATTTCTGTTTTTTTAATATCATGAAGGGCAGAGATAATCTTATCTTCCAAGTTCATAAACTCTACAGTTTCCAAAGCATCTTTTAAAACTGCGGATAGGTTTTTGGTATGACTCAAGTCCTTATGAATATCATAAGCTTCCTGATTCTTCCATCGGGAATACACAAAGAAAGTATTGGCTTTATTCTGGTCAACAAAGAGCTTCATTTCCAGGTTCCCTGCTTCTTTTCTGGAGGCTTTTAAACTTTCCACAGCAGCTTTGGTAAACGTTTCTATATGGTCCGTTTTTATGGTGAATTTCACTAAAAGATTCATGTTTTCATTATTTTTTGATGATTGAGCCATGGTAATTATACTCATGGCTCCCATCATCAGAATTAGTAACTTTTTCATTATAGTTTGATTATTATTTTTCCAACTGTTCTTCCGCTTTCTTGTTCAATATGAGCTTTTGCCATTTCAGCAAAGGGGAATATTTTAGATACATGAGGTTTTAAAACTCCACTTTCTAACATTCCTTTTAAGGTATTCATATCCTTATCGCTAGATTGAACTAAATATGGAGATACAGTAACATCTTTCTTTGCTAGCTTTTGTGCCGCTTCAATTTCATGTGGAGGAGCTGCTATGGAAACCATGGCACCACCCTCTTTAATCACCTTTGTTGAGTTCATGAGAACTTCTCCTCCCAACACATCAAACACGAAATCGATATCTGTTAAAACCTCCTCGAAAGATTGATTGCGATAATCTATATGCTCATCGGCTCCTAATGACATTAGAAACTCCTTGTTTTTAGCGGATGAAGTAGTGATGACATGTGCACCAAGGTGTTTTGCTATTTGAATGGCAAAATGACCAACTCCGCCTGAACCAGCATGAATTAAAATACGGTCTCCCTTTTTAATTTTAGATTCAAGAATTTGTAATGCTGTTAAAGCTGCAAGAGTAGTTGCTGCTGCATCCTCAAATGAAGTATTCTCTGGCATTTTAGCCAAATGATTTTCAGGGGCTGCAACAAACTCTGCATAAGCTTTTCCTTGACCTGGGAAATTCACCATTCCGAATACTTTATCGCCAACTTGGAAATTGTTTACTTGTGAACCTATTTCTACAACTTCACCGGATAAATCCCAACCTAAAATAGCTGGACGCTCAGTACCAAAGAACATTTTCAGTCCTTCTTCTTCCATTCTTACTTTAAAGTCAGCTGGATTAATACTTAAGGCTTTAGTGGCTACTAAAACTTCGTTTTCTTTAATTTGTGGTTTCTCAACTTCTTTTATTTGGAAGTTCTCTGCTCCACCTGCTTTTTCTAATAATATTGCTTTCATTATATTTGCTTTTTATACTATCATTAATATAGTGGCAAAAATATGTATAGTTTAAATATATCACAATAACGGTCATAAATGATAGTATGAATATTATTTCCATAAAACATGTTACAAATCACTGTATCAGTAATATAAAAACATTAAAACATACTATAAATATTATAGTTGCATCATAATTTAAAGCAATCTATCTTTGCAGAATCTTAATAGGCTAAAAATACAAGCAATGACTAGAGAAGAAGTATTTGAGAAAAAACCAATGATTAAAGTTCATGATAAATTATTTCCTTGTCCAACTAGTGCGGCCATGGAAATGATTGGTGGTAAATGGAAGAGTGTAATATTAACCCATTTAATAGATGGGAATAAAAGATATAATGAGCTGAGAAAAGAAATCCCCATTATTACTGAACGAACATTAAGCTTACAATTGAAGCAATTAGAAGAAGATGGATTAATTAGCAGGAAGGTATTTACTAAAAAACCTCCTCTAAAAGTGGTGTATTCTTTAACTCCATTCGGAAAAACAGCCATACCAGTTTTAATGTCTATAGTAGAATGGGGCATTAGTTCGGCTTTTGAAAAAGATGCTTTTGTGGTATTTGAAGAGGAGAAGTAGTTTTACTTGATTCTAATTAATTCTGGACTGTCTTGTTCATATTCTTCTAGGCTGAGCGGGGAATTGCTTTTAATAAGTCTTACACTATTAATCCCTCTTAAATGTCGCAATTCAATAATACAGTTTTCAAACTCAAAGATGATATAAGTCCAATCGTATAAATCGTATTTAGTTTGTTTGGCTTCACCTAAAGAATCAGTATCGGCAACTATTTTGTAGAACTTATGCAAGGCTTCTTGGTAGCCATTGAAATCTACTTCCTCCACATAGTATTTATGCTTATTGACATTCATATGTTTGCTATATTTAAAACGCCCATGTTGTATCATTCTTCTTCCTCTTCTTGAGAGAAACAGCAATATAAATAACAATATGGAGATTAATATAAGCATCTTGTATTTTGCTATAATGGACTATTTTCTTTGTCACAAACGATGCCCTCCGTTTCTAAACGGAGGGCTTCAAGCATTCTAAATACACTATCTCAGTTCTTAGAAGTTGAATTTACCGTTTGTGTTTTGAGCTTCTTCTTCCGGAATGATATTTTCAATGGTATCCCAGTGTTCTACTACTTTACCATTTTCAATTCTGAAGATATCGTAGAAAGCTACTTTTTCGTTCATGAAAATACCTTCAGATACAGATAGAACGAAGTTTCCTTGGCCTAATATGATATGATTTTGATCATAAACCATTGGCATACCTGCTTCTGCAAGAGCAGCTAATGCTTCACCTAATCCTGCTAAACCATCACCTACACCAGGATTGTGCTGGTCATACTGTTCTGTAGAAATATAATCTGTGATAACATCTGGGTTTGCCCCAAGAAAAATATCATTGATTAAATTGCTCACTAAGGCTTTATTGGCTTCTGTTTTGTCTAAATCAACTACCTCAGTTGGTCCATCGGTTTGTGTGCGTCCAGAAACAGTTTCTGTTGCAATTTCTTGCAAGTTATCCCAGTGTTCTACTATTAAACCCTCTTCAAAACGGAAAATATCGATTCCAATTTTAGGGCCAAAGAAGTTGTATTCTGTATGTGCAATCACATAGTCACCATCTTCCCAAACTCTTACTGTGTTTGCTCTAGCACTACCTTCTGGTAATTGCTGTAATACAGCTCCAAAACCAGCTAAACCATCAGCCACATTCTGGTTGTGCTGAACATAATTATTAGCATTAATATAGGCTATAGGTTCTGCTGCACCTGTTTCAATACTCTTGAGTAGTTCTACTACTTTTTCTTTATTTGTTTTCATATTGTTATCGTTTTGTACTTCATCATCATCTTTTGCACAAGCTGTCATTGTAATTCCAAAAAGGAGGATAAAAATTAAATTTCTCATTGTATGTTTTTTTTGTTGTTATTTTCTGATGCAAAGATGCGGTGATGAGGAGGGTCAAGAAAGGTAGTTTTGCTCCTTTGAATGATACTTTTACTCCTGTTGTGGGGTGTTTATGTTTAAGTAGGCTCGTAAGGAGCTGGTTATCTGAGTGAAAGAAGTTAGGAGAATATGGTGGCTTCAACTATTCATCAAAGCCCTGTTTCCTTTCTGTTCTATTTCTAAATGCATACAAACGACTTGTTTAACCATGTTGGATTTATAACCATGGGTTAAAACCCATGGTTAGTTTTGTAGTGTTGTTTTTAGAAAAAAAAGAAAATGCTTAAACATTCCCGTTTAAACCACGCAAAATTTATAAAGACTTCCAGAGGAAGTCTAGGACCGCCTTATCAGTAAGTCGTTAAACAGAGGAAATAACTTGAAGGAAATAAAAGCAATACTGTTTAACGCTCATTAATGATGATTCTATGAATCTCACTATAAGGAAGGCTCCGATAGCTATTTGTGGAGTAGACTTTCTGATACAGCGGTGGTTTTGTTACATTTTTCAAAAAGTTTAAAGAAAAATCAGAACTATCATTGTCTTTCATACTTGCAATGTGTCATAATACAAAGCAGCAACTCAGCCAACATTATATGGAATTGGAGTCCTGGTATGCAGGAAAATAAATATCTAAATAAAACTCTCTGGCCGCCCTAAAACAACAATCATATTCGTAACTCCAGGCTTTGCCTGGGGTTATTCATGTTGAAGTGCTGACGCATCGGTTGATGACGATTCTATCATTATCGCTACATTTATCGTAGCGAACAGCATCGTTCCGAACTTTCAGCCTTCTTTTGCATCTCTTCTATACTTCCATTGCAATAACTTTGAAATTTATAGGTTCTCAAAATTTACTCTCTTTGACATTTGAGTATAGCTTCTAGTTCCAAATTTTGCCAACCCTCAGCCCTGACCCTGAATGGATCAAACATCATTAGCCATGAGAAACGCTCATGGTTATTATAAATACGTATTTCTTAAAGCCGCTCCTATTAGCTAAAAATAAAACAGAAAGACAATCGGCGATTATATGAAACTAGAGTCCTGTTCGATAGGAAAATTAATTTCTATCCAAAACCCTCTGGGCAACCATCATCTATTGTCATACCAATAGCAAAAGGTTAAAACCTTTGGCTATTTTTCAATCATCTACAATATTCTAGAAAAAA
Organism: Bacteroidales bacterium; assembly: GCA_016744655.1. GTDB lineage: Bacteria > Bacteroidota > Bacteroidia > Bacteroidales > UBA12170 > UBA12170. Next base: position 83,645 of record JADGDY010000004.1, read on the forward strand.
ACACAATCAATTCCAGGGCTTCAATCATTTCGCCACATTTCGACTATGCTCAATGGGTGACTCAAGACTTTGCCCCCTTTGAATTACCTAGAACTGCTCGTAAGTAGACTCCAAATCAGTAATAAAATAAAAAACCATACTTTGAATTAAAAACTATACTTTCGCACTTTTTTTTAAAATGGTAAAAATCTATCGCCCAAAAGCTAAGGCAGGGTGTTTTTTAAAATAAGATATGAAGAGAGTGAATGCGTATAAGAAGTTATTTAGAGTAGAAGGTAACTTAGAGTTGAAGAAGTTAAAATCTACTTATAGAGATTTGGTAAAAGAATGGCATCCTGATAAGTTTCGTACTGATGATGATATGGCTTTAGTAGCTGAGGAGAAAAGTCGTGAGATTATTGAAGCTTACCATTTTTTAGTGAGTATAGCCCCAGAAACCAATGAGCTGAATAAGGCAGAATACGAAGAAACCATTTCAAAAGGTGGCATTACCAATATTCACCATAAAGGACTATTGCTAGAGATTTCTTTTGTTGACGGTACTACATTCGAATGTTTTGGTGTACCTAGGAGTGTTTATATTAAGTTGGTAAACTCAGATAAGCAAGTACGTTTTGCTAAGAGAAATATCTTTGGCCCTTATTTGTATCGTAAATCGAAAAAGGCTTTAGCAGCGTAATTTCAGGATATTATTTCGTTTAAAAAGTGCAAAGAGACCTCGGTATCTTTGCACTTTTTTTGGTGTTTTCTGTTTTCAAGCTTTCCTTTTTATAATAGGCTAGCCTCAGTTTAAAAAGAATTTAGCGGCAAATTAATGCTAATTGTCATTATTCGACATGGATTTAGCAAGGTCATTCAACATTTTTAACTGGACTGTTTGCAAAGCTCCATTTCCAGCTCCTTTAACATCTCCACCTGAAACAACAATCTTTGGAAATACTATCCCATTAGGACCAGCTAAAGCTTGAGCTACACCAATTGCAGTCTCTTTGTCTATTCTTGCTTGCTCTAATGGAGATAATCCAGCCATTACTTTAAGTTTATCACCTTCTGCCTCAGCTTTTTTTAATGCTAGAGTAGAAGCAGCTTTATACTTGTCTTCTTCCAATTTTTCAGCAGCTACTAGTTTAGCTTTTCGTGCTCTAATAACTGATTCAATCTCATCAGCTTCTTCAATTGCAGTACGTTCAGCAATTAATTTTCTACCTTTAACAATAGCTGTTTGCTCTTCTTGTTGAGCTGCAATTAGTTCTTGCTTAGAGTTCGCTTTATCAGCAGCATATTTAATCTTCTGTCTTAATTTCACATCAATTTCTTGTACATAATGCACATTATCCATTGAGGTATATGTCGATAAAATACCAAATGTTTGAATATCACTTTCTACTCTTACCATTTCATTATTATTATCAAGCTTTGGCTTTACATCAATATAGGTCTCTTGGCTACCATCTTCTAAGGTTCTCGTTTTAGTACTCGTTTCTAATAATACCTGTCCATTACGCAATTGATCTTGGAAATATTGGTCCAGCTGAGACTTTCCACCAGAATAATGTGCTTCCGATGACATTCGTTGAGTACTAAAAGAAGCAATCTTCTTTTGGTATGATAATAATGTGGTACTCATTAAATTTTGAAAATTATTATATGTTATATGTAAATCTAACATCATTGCTTCATTACTAGGTAAATCCCATTTAACAGTATGCTCAAGCTCAGCATTATCACCTTCACTAAAAGTACCATCCTTTGGATTACTTGCTACCCATAAATCGGCATCAGGACTTTGGTTTTCTAAACGACTCACCTGAATAGTAAAGTTATTGGGCCACACTGTTTTTGTGCTAAAGAATCCTGAGAAATATAAACCCGGGTCAAATTGCGTCCATAAAGCTCCTGTGATAGGCTGAACTACAGTACGTTCTCCCGCATCGTTAATACTAAGTGGATTTGCAATTCCGAAGAAAATAAATAGAACACCGAGGGCAGAGCTGAGCCACCATTTTACCGGAATTTCTATCACTGCGTTTAGTTCTTTGTGTTGCTTGGCTTCATTATTAGTTTCGTTAAATGCCCTAATAGATTCATTCTTTAATCTTGCACTGCTATTATACTTTTGAAGTATAAATAATCCAATACCGACTAAGATTAAACTAATTCCAATAAATGTCATCATAATTTTTTTTGATTTTTATATAAAAGATATATTACTATAATTCGTTTTTTTTAATTCAATTTTGCTTAATAATTGAACTCATGCCTCTGTAATATTACAAGAGTTTTTACGAAAACACATCCAAACTTATTTTATTTAAACCATTTCCTCGTATTTAACTTATGATTTCTCCAGAACCCATAACATCATCTTTATTAAGATAATAAAAGAATAATGGTAAAAATACATAAAATAATATATCATCAAAAGGAATAAGTACAATTGAATAGAAAAGAAAGCACTCATGCTTATTTGAAAGAGGATTTTTTTAATGCCATCCCTCTTAGCTAGAAATAAAACAATTGACTTTTAAGATCTCGACAGATTCATATCATGGGCTAGAATTTATTCATAGTTACAGCCTTTAAGTGAAAGATATTCCTCTTCAAGTTCCAAACCACAAATCATTACCTTTGTGCGCTTATGAATGAATATTTTAAATCCATCATTCTGCAAAAAACGGGTGCTTCTTCTTTATTTGAAAAAGAGATGATTCAGGAATTGTGGAGTGGTTATGGAAAAATCATACGAATAGGATTAGAGGATGCTTCTGTTGAAAATGTGGTCATCAAGCATGTTCAGATTCCTACTTATAAAAATCATCCCCGTGGATGGAATACTGACCTCGGTCATCAACGAAAGCTAAAGTCTTATCAAGTAGAAACCACATGGTACGACAAATATAGCAAAGACAGCGCTGCCCGCTTGCCTCATTGTTTAGCCATTGAAACCAAAGGTGATGAGGTGTTGATGTTGATGGAGGATTTGGATGAAGCTGGCTTTCCATTGCGTAAACACGAGGTCAGATGGGAAGATATAGTTGAGTGTTTGGCATGGTTGGCAAAATTTCATGCCACTTATATGGGGAAAACTCCAAATGGACTTTGGGAAGTGGGAACCTATTGGCATTTGGCAACCAGGCCTCAGGAATTAGCAGTTTTAGAAGACCGTAGGCTGAAAGAAGCAGCTCCTCTCATCGATGAAAAACTAAATTCATGTCAATACAAAACCTTTGTTCATGGCGATGCGAAACTGGCAAACTTCTGTTTTTCCAAAAGCGGAATGGTTAGTGGCCTAGACTTTCAATATGTTGGTGGAGGCTGTGGAATGAAGGATGTAGCGTATTTTATCGGATCTTGCCTGGATGAGAGTGACTGTGAGCGTTTGGAAACACAAATTCTGGATACCTATTTCGAGCATTTACAAAATGCAATGAAAGAAAGAAATGAGGCATTAGAAGCTGAATGGCGGTCTTTATATCGAGTAGCCTGGGCAGACTTTCATCGTTTTCTAAAAGGATGGAGTCCCGGTCACTGGAAGATTAATAGTTATAGTGAACGTGTAACGCAAGAAGCCATCAATAATCTATAGAAATGAATCTATCACAACTTAATAATATTGCTATTAAGGCAGCTCTATCCGCAGGAAAAGTCATTCAGAAGTATATGAATGATGAGGTTAAAGTGGAGCAAAAGAAGGGAGGGACAAGCTATGCCTCGCAAGTTGTAACTGATGTAGATATAGAATGTGAAAATATAATTCTTTCTCATCTACTTCCCACCTGTGACGAATTTGATATTGCACTTTTATCGGAAGAAACCGAAGATGATGGTAGTCGGTTCGAAAAAGATTTTTTTTGGTGTGTTGATCCGATGGATGGAACGCTTGCTTTTATCAATAAATATGCTGGTTTTTCTGTATCCATTGCTTTAATTGCAAAAGATGGTACTCCATTTATTGGAGTGGTATTTGACCCCAGTACGAATACATTATACCATGCGATAAAAGGAAAAGGGGCTTTTAAGAATGGTCATCCTTGGGGAATTATGAATCTAAATAAGCATTTAAGCTATGTTACCGATCGAAAACTGAAGGATACACTTCATTTAACTGAGATCGAAAGCATATTAAATAAACATATAGAAAACATGAGTTTGACTGGTGTAAAAGAAATTGCAGGAGCAGGTGCCGTAATGAATGGAATTCTTGTGCTGGAAAATGGTCCAGGATGCATGTTAAAGCTTCCGAAAAAAGAAAATGGAGGAGGGAGTATTTGGGATTTTGCTGCTACTGCCTGTATATATCAGGAATTAGGATTGCCTGCTACAAATTTTGAGGGAGGGAAATTAGACCTGAACAGAAAAGATTCTACTTTCATGAATCATGAAGGTGTTTTTTATGCTAATTTGATGTAATACCAACTAAAAACCATAAATAAAGCAAAAAACCTAGCGAAATCAAACCCATAATGGATAATTGTAATTTCAACCAAGTATTAAACGAGTTTAGGTATTCATAACTATTTTTTCCCTTGTCTGTGGTATCGAGACTTTTCATCAGATTTCTAATTACATAGAGGATGACAGCTAAAATCATAAACCCCATAATTCCAGTGATGGGAAATTGCATAAAATAGGTAATTACTACAAATATTGGTTCTCCAACAGCGATGGCTAAAAGGTTGATTTTATTCATCCTCTTTATTTTATCTAAATATGTATCGATTTCTGATTGTATAAATTGTTGATTTTAGGAGCTGAAATTTCTTCTTTATTTATAAATACTTCTTTCCAGATGTTTTCATTGTTTTGTCCATCTAATAATTTCATTAAGCGTTCTTTAATTCTCACTCCAATATTATTGGGATTGGTCCCTTGATATTGGCGATTTCCAGATACGGTTTCTCCTCCAAGTAGAGTAAAATGACTCACCTATCTACTTCCGGTAAGTGTTTTATGGCGGTATACAAATGGTTTAAGGCATCGTCTGAAAAAGCAGCACTGTGTCTTCTAATACTTCATCTGGAATAGCATCGGAAGCAAAATACTGCACATTACCTTTCTTGTTTTTTTAAGGAGACTCAAACTCACATTCAATGATATCTTGTAAACCTAGGTTGACCATTCAGATTGTTCATTGAAATTGTCTTTGCTCTTCCAAATTTGCAAGCAGACTTCTTGATAATAATCCTCAAAATCTTCTTGGGTATTGGTATAAGCGCGACATATTTTAACAATGATGGCAGCATAGGGTAAAATGAATGTTCTGTAAAAATCGTTACTCAATTCGTTTTTTATTAGTTAGTACTTGGATTACAGATCATTACACCCTAAGTGAATATTTTTATTGTTTTTGTGATGTTAAGTTTATACATCAGGGAGTGAGAAACCTAAGATGAGTATTAATAGTACTCAGATATCTTGCTGTTCCTTAGCTGATAAAGTATTAAAATCAGTTGGGATCAATAAAAAACAGATCATAAATCCAAACTATATTGTTTGACAAATAAGATCTGTTTTTAAAAAAATTAACCCAATGATTGTTTAGAAAACTAAAACTCTATATTCAGACTGAAATACTTTTTATTCTGAAACAATAATTTTACCTGATCGGTGCAAATTCTCAATAGATAAATGATAATAATAAACTCCAGGGTTCAATTTGCTTCCGTCAAGGTCAACCTGATATGTGCCTGGGTTTTGAACTTTATCAACAATATATAACATGCAAACACCCATCATGTTGTTTATACTTAGATTTACAGGTGGTTTATTATTGTTATTTGAGTTTAGATTTGGTATAGTGTATTCTATGGTAGATTTGGATTTACAAGGGTTTGGAAACACTTTAATATTTAATCCACTAGCGTTTTTTACTTCTTCATTTGTATTGGTGATTGTTTTTAGCAATGTATAAGTTTGATTAGTTCCATCAGTATGAAAATCAAAAAGGTTTCCATTTTCATAATAAAAAGCACTCATAAATCCATTCATGTAATTTTCTTCATGGTCCATATCAATACAAATCACCTGATCTTCATATAACAAAGTAACATTCTCGAAAACAGTATGTCCAAGAACCACCATGTCACCATCTAAATTTGATATGAAATTGCTAATATCTTGTTGACTAAGATCTTCTTCTGCCATTCCTCTATACCAATAAAGACCATAATCGCTTCCCCCATTAATAATGTTACATTCATTTGTTTGACAAGGGTTGTCCATTCTATATCTTCCCCAATAATTAATATCATCGTATGAGAGATTTAATGCATTCACTTCTGGGCTAACTCCACCATGAAGAAATATAAATGGTTCAACCTTCTCGATTATGTTTTTAGTCCTCAACCACCTTCCTAGTTCTGTGTCTGTTGCATAAATGCTTTCAAGTGTTTCGTCCAATAATTGTGAGTTGGTAATATATTTTTGTGCAACATATCTAAAGTCATAGATCAAATTCATAATATCATGATTTCCCATAACAAAATGGATTTTTCCACCCATTGCTATGGCTTGACTCTCGAGCCTATACAGTAACCACAAACATTCAGTAACATTAGTTCCCCTATCAAACATATCTCCTACGAAAAACAAATGACCATCATCAAAGGTCCAGTTATAATTGCTATCCATTACTTGTGCATCTGTAAGTAGCATTACAAAAGCTTCTAGGTTTCCTTCAATATCAGATATAGCCAAAAACTTTTCTGGTAAAGTATAATTACTTGGTTCAATATTTAATTCAGGTTGAATCTGCACCGCAAAGCTATCAACTCCATTTTGGAATCTACATATTAGATTTGCTTCCTCGGGAGAATTATACACATAGGTATTTGGTCCTGAGGATTCAATTGTTTTTACTATCACTTCTCCCTCTCTATAAAAAACATAGGGTCCATCTAGTTTATATTCAATCTCTAGGGTATCCGACACATAACAATCAAATGAAATATCAGAACTACTAGTAGTTTGATTATGAATTTCTATGGCGATAACATTTTCCCCATTCTGAAAATATGATTTATCAATTAAATAATACCAGAAATCATTTTCAACATCATTTGGAATAAAAGTGGTGGTTCCGGTTAAATAATTAACTTCCCCAGAAGGCATAAAAGCGGATCGAAGCACCTCGTTTCCATTTACATAAGCAATAGCTCCATCATCATGTACTATATTGAAGAATATATCCTCTAAATTACTAGTATCAGAGATGTTAATCACTTTTCTGAAATAATACGTAATGTAACCAGAACTTAATAAAGTGGTTTCATCACCTTCTCCAAATCCCATATGCCCTTCGCCAACACTCCATTGTGAATCATCAAAATCCAATTCTTGCCAATTAGTTCCTTGATCAGAACCATTATCAAGGAATTTCCAGGTAGCACCTTGTTCAAAGAATAAAGCATCATCATTAGCAATAACTGTAATGTTTGATGAGGTTATGTTGTTATTCAGGTTTTCATCATTTGTAAGATCTACTTGGGCCTCAATTGTATATTCACCAACTTCATTCATATTTGCTTTTTCAGTAAACGTATAATTTATACTTTCTCCTGAGTTTATCGTTAATGGAACAATTTCTGTAATTACAGTTTCATTATTGATGGAATATGATACTGGAAAATCAACTTGTGAGTTAATCCCATTATTGATAATTTGAATTTCTATTTCAACTTCTTCATTAGTAAAAATTAATTCTGGAGGACTTGTAATTTCACTAATTCCTAAATCATTGTAGATTGTAGAAGAAGGTGAATAGGTAATAACTAATTCTGGCGCTAATTCTGGGTTTCCATCAAAGGAAAATGCTTTTCTTTTTCCTTCACCGTTAATAATAAATGTGATCGGATTACCCTGTATCCAGTTATTACTACTAATAACTTCGGAAATAATAGTGCTTAGTTCAGGTGTTTGTTGTAATTCTCCAGCATCGAGATCGATCCAAGGAAGAATGTTATCCCAATTTGTTTGAGATGTAGTTTTAGGACGTGAACTGATGTTATTAGCCAAATCCTCAAAAGCACTCGAGTTGGCGTGTTTTTCTCCTTTAATGATCAAACTTGTAGTTTCATCATAATCTCCATCGGCATTAAATTGAATATATGCATTTTGAATGATTGCATCGGAGGGTATGTTGACACTCGAAAAACGGATTCCTACAGTTTGATTTTCACCATCATAAATCAGTTCTAAATCACTACTACTAATATCTACCCCATTACCATCCTCAGTTTCTTCTGCATCGTCAGAACTAGTTTCAACAAAGACTGAATAATTTATTGTTTGGGCATGCAAGCCCAAAATAATGATGATACTTAAAAAACTCAATACAATTTTTTTCATAGCCTAATTTTTTCAATGTTTATAATTTTATACCATTTAAAAACCATATGGATTGATATTAATCGTTTCTATTTATTTATCCATCATACAGATATTTAAATGGTATTATGTTTAACATGACAAACTTAGTTTGCTTGATTGAGTCAATATTTTATTTAAAGGCTATATATGTACTATTATAATTGAATAAGCTACTATTTAAGTACTACACAAACTATTTTTACTATTTAATAGGCTGATATATAGTATCTGATACGAATTGTTAGTTTTGAAGCAAAAAAAACGAATAGAAATTTGGTGTCTGTTTTTTTAGAAGTTTTCAAGGAAATTTTTAAGGTCTATTTCTTGAGGCAATTGCATTTTCTTCTTAATTCGATAGCGGCTGGCTTGAACGGATTTATTATCAATATTTAACATCTGAGATATTTCGGAAGTAAACATTTGTAGTTTTATATAGGTACAATGGCGAAGTTCAGATTGACTTAATTCGGGATATTTACCTTTTAATCGTGCAAAGAATCCTGAATGAATGGTATCGAAATGCATTTTTAGTCGTTCCCAATCTTCCTCATAGTGTTTATGAAACTCAATTCGGTTGATCAATTTCTCAATATCTATTTTCTGTTTGTGATTGGCTTCTTTATTTAAGGTTTGCAAATCATCCATTAGGCTTGAAATAAATTGTTTAACTTTAAGTAGTGATAATGATAGATTAATTAGTTCTTTGCTTTTATCATCTGCCTCTTTTTCTAGCATTCGGCTCTGCAAAATAATATTATGATTCTTTTTCCAGGATACTATTAAAAAAATAATTAATAGAATTAAAATGATGACAAGTATACCTGTAACAATTGAGAAGATATTAATATTAGTAGAATGCTTTAAATTCAAAAATTTAATTTCATCTGTTTTTTGATTCAGGAGCCTTTCTACAGTGTATAGTTCTAATTCATTTTGTATTAATTTCCGCTCGCTATTAATATTATAGATGAGATTATTTAGTATTTCGTAATTTTTATATCCAATGAGTTCTAAATCGAATCTACAATCACTACTATTTGAGCGAAACTGAAATAGAATAATTGTTAAGGTATTTTCTCCTTTTAAGAGAAATGAGGGACTTACAAAATATTCGTAAAATGTATATTCTGAAGATCCATTAACAAGAGTAGCTGCTAGTGTTTTTGAAGAAACTTTTCCATCGGGTATATTAGATCTTATTACTTCTTTATTGTTTATATAAACCAGAGCTCCATCATCTCGCACTAAACGTAATAGGAGAGTTTTGTAATTTTCGGGATTCTCTAAAAATATTGTTTTTTGAAAATAAAAATGATTTAATCTAGAATCCAGCGTTTTATTGATGTTATTAAGTATGGTTGCTTCGTCTTTTTGACCAAATCCCATAGGTGTTTTTCCATCAAGCAAATCAAAACTATCTAGCTTGAGTTCCAAACACTCTTCAATACCAATAGATCCATCATCGGAATACTTCCAAACTTGACCACTACTAATAATAGTATCCTGGGCCTGAACATTTTGAAAGCTGAATAATATAGTCCAAAGGAGGACGAGTCTTAATTTAGGATTTATGTTTGTATTATTCAATTTTACAATAGTATATTGAAAGAGTTTGCTCATTTTTTTTAATGTCTATACGCCAAATCATTAATAAACTGCATTAATCCTATAGAATATTTTAGTTCTACTGAGTTTATTAAAATTGAATTATTCAAATGTAATAAAATTAGGGATAAACCAATACTATTAGAGGAGTTCTGTATATATAAAGAACAAAGCATTCATATCAAGTATTTCGACTATTTTCATTGTAAAACGTCAAGATTATTATCCATAACTGAATATAAAACCAAAGATGATTCTATCAATAAAGCTTAATTATCAACCTTTTTTCTTCCTCTTCTTAGGTTTAGGCTCAGGTAGTTCAGTAGTAGTGACTTTTACCAACTCTGCTAGTTTGTTTCTGTCCTCTAGTTCTTCGGTGATGAGGAAACTTGGTTTTGCTCCTTCATAGGGTGGAGCTTCGGTAACTTCTCCTAAAAATGCTCTGCCTGCTTTGGTGGGTTTAACGAATAGTTTATTATCACAAATAAGAGCAAAAAACTTATCGTTGCAATATAATCCATACTCACCAAACATAGCTCTCGACCTCATCTCTCCTGCATCTTGCATCTGGTCTTTTACATATTCTACAAAATCTTTATCAGTTGCCATAGTTTTAGTTTTAGGAATTTAATTGCTTAATAGCTTCCTCTATATTGGGAAGAAAGAACACTCTTTTTTGCTGATTACTCTCTTTAATAAAATCTTGAAAGCTTTTGCTACTGTATTTGGTGAAGTCACCAATAATGGCCAATCTCACTTTATAATTAGAATATTTCTGGAGGAGGTCTCCGAATATTCTGGTTTTCAGATCGAATATCTCCGCACTAAAATGATGCTCTTGCATGATGATTTTATCATTATCTTGGTAATACAAGTCAATCATAATCTGAAAACCCTCTTCTACTGAGTTTACTAGTATCTTATTAGAAATAACCTCAGCAATTTTAGTATTTTGAGTTTGATGAGTTTTTATTTCCATAGTATTATTTTTTACTCCCTGAGAGGGGAATTAATTGAGCTGTTAAGTCAGGATCAGCCATGTCTTTATCTAATGGGAACATGGGGCGGTTGATGTTTTTATACCCTAATCTTTCTAGGTCTTGATCTACACCGCCAGGAGTTTGGGCCATTATCCAATCGGCTCTCATATTATAAAGCCCTGGTACCAAATAGCCAATTTTAACTACTACAATATCAGCTCCTCTAGGTTTTAAATTGAGATTTGTAAAATCACTTTCATGGTGATAAGGCTTACGCTTTTTGGTCACAATTACTGAAACTGAGCCGACTTTTACCACGACTTCGTTTTCGGCATATCTATCTCCATGTTTAATGGCCATTACTTCACCTTTTAGCTCAATCGGTGGAGAAAAACGATTGTCGATAGCAGCGCCTGCCACTCCACTCACTTGTCCACCCACTCCTACTTCAATAGCTTTTGCTACCAAGTCGGGACCAGGAATTGAAGCATAGATTAAATTTGGACCCTCCTCCGTTTTAAATTCATTGCGGGATAATATTTCGTTTAATGTCCAAGTCACATCACCAGCCCCACCAGCAGTTGGGTTGTCACCCATATCACTAATGATAAAAGGTTGTTTTTCGCTGGCAATGGCCATGTTTAAACACTCTTCTAGAGGAGCAACAGGTGCCACAAATACAAAGTCATTTCTCACCTCCCAAAAGCTTTGTGCTAAGGCTTCGGCATTTTCTATCACTTTTTCTTTATCGTCTCCAGTTACCATCACCACCGCATGATTTCGCTTTTCATCGGCCCAGGCATATCCCACCCAAATGGCAGCATCTACAATTCCTTCTTTATTGGCCACTGGAGCCACTTTTGCATATAGGCTTTTTCCGGGTTCTATTCTTGTACTGGTTTTCTCTCCTGGCAATAAAATAGGAACCGAAATCCATGCTTTATAAGCTGGTTTTCCTTTGCCGCTTTCTAGTCGGTCGAGTAAATTGGTTAATGCTCTTTTTCTTGATTCTGTGGCATCCTCATGGGGAGCCAAACGGTAGCAGGTGATTAAATCGCTGTTTTCAGCCAATCGTGGAGAAACATTACCGTGCAAATCCATGGAAGTGGAAATGAGGGTTTCATAACCAATCACTTCTCTAATTCTGACGATAAAATCACCCTCAGGATCTTCTAATCCCACCACACTCATGGCACCATGAATATCGAGGAATAATCCATCATAGGGGAGGTTTTCTTTAAGTCGTTCTAGAGTTTCGTTAAGTAATGATTCGTAAGCTTCACGAGTAACGATTCCACCGGGGATGGCATGTCCTCTTAAACTTGGAAAATACTCCGCTCTTTTTCTGTTGATAGAATCGGGCGACAAGAAATTATAATAGCTATAAACCTCATCGCCACGACGAGCATGAAATGCTTCTTTGTGGGTTTGAGCTGGAGAAAAGGTGCTGGATTCAATGGCGATTCCGGCAATGGCAATACGAGGTAAATCTTCTTGTTGTTCTTCTTTATTTACTGTTGTTCCACAGGATACTAAGAAGATTAGCGATAGGAAATAAAGTGCTGTTTTCATGCGATTTGTTTGTGTGTTATTGGAGGAGGTAAATGTACAACTATACCAATTAAAAACCATATTGATTACAATAAATCATTTCAATATAATTGAATCCCCTTTCCGTTTCTCGAGACAAGTCGTGAAACTTTCCTGTTTTGCGGGAGAAGTTGTTGAACAGCTGTAACACAAAGCGACACAGAGGATTTCGCAAAAAGCCACAAAGAAAATGTAGTCTTTGTCCAGACTTTTTTTGAGTTTTTCTTGATAATTTTTGAAACAGGAGTTGGCAGATCGCTTTTATTGAATAATGAGTTTTTCTGTGGCTAAAATACCTTGTTCAGACTTTACCTGAATGAGATAAACACCTTTGGGATAATTGTTTAAAGAAATACTCAAAGCAGCAATGCTCTCTTTTAAATCATAGGATTTTATGATTTTGCCACTGGCATCTATTATTGATAATTTACTGTTTGCTAGCTCACTCACTTGGTTTAAGCTAATCTGAACAAAATTGGAACTGGGATTTGGATAAAGCTCGAAGTACTTCTCTTTTACTTGTTGTTCTTGTTCTTCCAATCCCACTATTCCTCCAGAGGATGTTTTCATAATCAAGCCTAAGTCTCCTGTAATGATGCCCTCCTCTTCGTTTGAGAAATACACATAGTTCAAAGGTGAAGAGGCATGGCTTTCTATGGGATTCCAGGTTTCACCACCATCGGTACTTTTATATACATTTTCGTATTCGCCTTCTCCCACAGCATAACCAATTTCTTCTGAAGGAAAATATATGGATTTAAATTCTATACTATGTTCTGAATTGATATTTGTTTCATTCCAAGTCATTCCACCATCAGTGGATTTTAGAATGGTATTATATCCGGCAATGTATGCAGTATCATCGTTGAAGAAGTACAAATCATCACCAGATTTTTCCAAGTCCACAAAATCCCAATCTATACCACCATCATTTGAATAATAGAATCCATTATAACAGAGAATAAAAATATCATTCAGGTTTTTATATTCAACATCATTAATGTGACCATAAGACAGATTGAGTGATTCCCAATTTGCTCCACCATCAGAAGTAATAAGAAGATGATCATAGTCAAAAGTAAGGATTCCATTATTTTCATCAATGAAATTTAACTGTTGAGGCTGTATTTCCAATTCAGTTTGTATTTCCGTCCAGCTTTCTCCTCCATCAATGGTTTTATAAAAAGTTAGATTTACATCCCATGTTGCTATAAATCCTATATCATTATTTAAAAAACTAATCGCCCCACTTGGAATATAAAAGTCATTACATACTTCCCAATTTAATCCTCCATCAGTTGTTTTCATTAAAAACGCGGCTGCGGCTCCGCCACCATATAAATCAGAAAGGATATAAATATCTTCCAAACTTAAGAATTGGGTATCTAGTATTCCTCCTTTAAAAGACCTATGACTCACCTCTGTCCATGTTTCGCCAGCATTAGTGGATTTTATCACACTTCCGAAAATGCCTACACCAAGGTTAATTTCTTCATTATAATTACAGATGCATTTTCCATCAAACCAAGAAAACCCATCTAATATTTCTTCATTCCATGTGAGTCCGCCATCCTCTGTACGAATTATGCTCAAGCTATATCCGTATGATGTGGGTAATGAAAAGTAGCCATTTAAATCATCAGAAAATATAAAATCCCCAGCATCAGAACTAGAGTATTTCCAATCAGAGTATACTTCTGTCCATGTAATACCTTGGTCTTCTGTTCTGAATAGTTTTATCGATTCATTCCCTACAGCGATAAAACCAATATTGTCATTAATAAAACTTAATTTTGCTATTGTTGCTACAGGAAGCCCTTCTGGCAACTCCATTTCCATCCAGCTTTCACCAGAATCAATGGTTTTGAAAATATGTTCGGTGGATCCATAAACAAATCCAACTTCACTATTGATGAATTCAAAATGACTAAATCCAACGGAAGAACCAATATCTAATGGCTCCCATGAATCTCCTCCATTTATGGTTTTTAGAAGGTTTTCATCTCGAGAAATAGCAAAGCCTGTAAGTGAATTGACAAAAAACAAACCGTTTATACTATAATAGGCTAATTCAGGTTCTCCATCATATTTCAACTCCCAGTAATAACCCCCATCATTTGTTTTTAATATTGTTTCGCCGATGCCATAAATAAACCCTTTATTTTCATCGATGAAATAAGAACCTTTAATATCGTAATAATTATCAAATCCAGCAGGATTAAAAATATGCTGCCAAGATTCTCCAATATCATCAGAAATTAAAATTGTAGAACCTTTGCCAACAGCAATGAGCTTATCACTATCCGGAATTCTTTGAATGTGATTTAATCCGGCTTCACTTGGGTCACCAGACAAACGAGTCCATGGATTTTGTGCCAAGACACCACAAGAAATCAATAAAATTAAACTGGAAAGAAGGATGCGAGAAAAATTCATAATTGATTGATTTATTTTATTGACGTAAAGGTAACAATAAAAAGTAAAGAAAATTTAAATAGCACTTTTGATACAGGGCAAACGCATCCTATTTCTTTATGGCTCTGAGTAAACTCTTTGTGTTCCTTCGTGCTACAGCTTTTACGCAAAAATATACCGTTAATTTCCAAATTATTTAGCAAACTTTTTTATGTTTGCATATGGCTATTTTCACAGACCTCGTGAGATTCATCCAATGTTGATGATTGAGGCGAGAGAATAGCCTTTCTTTTTTTTGT
>JADGDY010000071.1 GCA_016744655.1 Bacteroidales bacterium
TGATCTTTTTCTTCCTCATCAAATAAAACATGGATTGATTTCTAAACTCGATAAACAGGATCTATTTATTGCCTTCCATGAAAAACTAAAAGAGGAAGTTTTGAAGTATAGACATAGACCTAAAAACCAACTCAACAAAATGAAAGAATTTTGGGGATACTTCTCACGACAATTTGAGAATTACGAAAACATCCATTATAATATTACTAGAACTTCTACATTGGAAGAATTTGAGGAATTGAGTACGAAAGTTTTACGAGAAGAAAAATGGCGAAACCAACCTGTAATTGATGGCTCTATGTCGGAGTAATTAATAAAAAAAGATGCTTTTTGTACCCTTAAATAAAAGCACAAAAAACATCTTTTTTATTAAAATCTATATTTTATTTCCCAATTAAACCTTTAGCAAAATCAAAAAGCAATCTTACCCCAACTCCGCTTCCACCAACACCACGGTAGTTAAATTTCTTTGTATTAAACGCCGGACCAGCAATATCTAAATGAATATATGGGTAGTCTGTAAATTTTTCGAGGAATTTACCTGCAGTAATTGCTCCTCCTTCTGCTCCTCCCATGTGAACCATATCTGCAATTTCAGAATTTAATTGTTCTGCATATTCATCCCAGAAAGGAAATTCAACAATACGCTCCCCAGTTTTTTCTCCACTTTCTTTTAGCTGATCCATATGTTCGCCATATTTTGCTCCCATGGCTACCACTCCTAAGTTTCCTATAGCTCTCGATGCAGCTCCTGTTAAAGTTGCTAAATCAATTACTAGACTAGGATTAAATTTCTTGGCATAAGATAAGGCGTCGGCCAAAATCATTCTACCTTCGGCATCAGTATTTATAACTTCAACAGTCTGTCCATCGAACATGGTGATAACATCACCACTGGCATAGGCATTTCCACCAGGACGGTTATCAGTAGCAGGAATTAAAGCCATAATATGTAAAGGTAATTTGGCTTTGGCTATAGCAAAAGCGACTCCAGCTGCAGAAGCTGCTCCGCCCATATCGCATTTCATGGTATTCATGAACTCACCAGTTTTGATATTCAAACCTCCGGTGTCATAAACGACTCCTTTACCAACAAAAATAATAGGTTGCTCATTTACTGCATTTTCTGGTTTGTGTTCAAAAATAGTGAATGTTGGAGGGTCGATACTTCCTTGATTAACTGCTAAGAGACCACCCATTTTAAGAGCTTCAATTTTGTTTTTGTTTAAGATGTCGACCTTCGCGCCAGCATCTTCACCCATGGATTTAATCTCTTTCGCTAAACCAACTGCATTTAAATAATTAACAGGTTGATTAACCAAAGTGCGAGCCATAAGTGTAGCTTCAAGAACTACATTTAATTCATTAACATCCTCTTCACTAATTTCGTCATTTATCAGATGAATAGTTTCAAGGAAACGAATAGCCTTTTCTTTTTTAGTTTTATAAGCTACGAAACTATAGTTGCTCAAAACCATTCCTTCAGCAAAGGCAGAAATTTGGACTTTACCTAAGCTAGGGGCTACAATATATACTTCTTGTGATTTCCTATTTTGTAGGCAGCTGATTAAACTATCTCCCATTTTTCTCAAAGCTTCAAGGGTATGGTTAGGGTTTTCTTTTTCCTCTACCAATTCAATGTAAATTTGATGGCTAAGTCTATCAAAAGAGAATTTTTTCTTTTCATTTTCTGTGAACTGCATGATTAAATGTTCCAATTCTTCGGCAGAGAGTGGAAGTTTATCATTTAGTTCTGTTTTATTAATGAGATAGATACTGCTGCTTTGATCAGCAATTTTATTTTGTTTGTTGAGAATAGTAAACATATGAAACAGGTTTTTATGAGGAGCAAAAGTACAAATAATGCTTTGTTTTCTGATATATCAACGAATTCTATATGATGATTCGAAAATATATTTTATTTTTGTCTGAAAATATAAACATTACAACTATGTCAGAGGAAGCAAAAATGATCTTGGATGATGCTAAGGATAGTATGGAATCTTCACTTCAGCATTTGGAAAAAGAGTTTTTAAAAATTAGAACCGGGAAAGCAAATCCATCTATGTTATTAGGTGTAATGGCTGAGTTTTATGGCACATTAACTCCTATTGAACAAATGGCAAATATCAATACACCAGATCCTCGACAAATTGTTGTACAGCCTTGGGATAAAAGTACTTTGCATCCGATAGAAAAGGCTATTCTTAATGCAAACTTAGGTTTTAACCCTCAAAATGATGGTGAAATTATTCGTATTGCTGTTCCTCCACTTACTTCTGAAAGAAGGCAAGATCTTGTGAGAAAAGCTAAAGCTGAAGGGGAAGATACTAAGGTAGGAATTAGAAATATCAGAAGATCGGCCAATGATATGGCAAAAGGATTAAAAGACGAAGGTTATTCTGAGGATATGATATCTAATTTGGAGTCTGATATTCAGAATTTAACAGATAGTTATATAAAGAAAGTAGATGATTTGTTTGCTGAAAAGGAAATAGATATTACTACTATATAATTTAAAATATAAATTAATAGTGCCATTTTCTATAAATAGAAAGTGGCATTTTTTATAAATAATAGGCTTATGAAAGTTATTTGTATCGGCAGAAATTATGTAGATCATGCTAAAGAACTCAATAATCCAGTTCCTTCAAAACCTGTTTTCTTTATGAAACCAGATACGGCTGTTTTAAGGAAAAACTTACCATTCTTTTATCCAGAATTTACTAATGATTTACATCATGAAGTAGAAATTGTGGTTAAAATTAGTAAAATAGGAAAGTATATTCAAGAGGAATTTGCCCACAAGCATTATGAAGAAATAGGATTGGGTATTGACTTTACAGCTCGCGATTTACAAGCAGAACAAAAAAAGAAAGGATTGCCTTGGGAAATCGCTAAAGCTTTTGATTTCTCTGCTCCTATTGGTGACTTTATTCCAAAATCTGAATTAGGTGATTTGAATCAACTTCAATTAAGCTTAAAGAAAAATGAGGAGACTGTTCAATCTGGTTCTTCTGGAGATATGATATTCAGCATCGATAAAATCATTGCTTATGTCTCTCAGTTTGTGAGTTTGAAAATAGGAGATCTTATTTTTACTGGAACCCCCGAGGGAGTTGGTCCAGTAAAAATTGGAGATAGACTGACAGGATTCCTAAATGATAAAGAAATGTTTTCTTTTGAAATAAAGTAACTACCATACTAAATTAGAAACTAATCAATGGTGATTGAGCATGTTGAAATCACTAGAATCAATACTATTAGTTTCATCACTCCTTGTTGACTTCGACAAACCTAGTCAAATAATCTAATTTATTATTGAATCTTCAAGCTTCAAGCTTCGGACTTCCAACCCAAAAAGCTATCTTTGCGCCCACTAAAAAATAATCGATGGGCTTAAAACAAGAAATAGGAAGAAGAAGGACGTTTGCGATTATCTCGCATCCAGATGCGGGAAAAACTACCCTTACTGAGAAATTACTACTTTATGGTGGTGCTATTCAGGTGGCTGGAGCTGTAAAATCCAATAAGATTAAAAAGACTGCTACTTCCGATTTCATGGAAATTGAGAAGCAAAGAGGTATCTCTGTAGCCACATCGGTTATGGGATTCGATTATAAAGGATTCAAAATTAATATTCTTGATACTCCGGGTCACAAAGATTTCCAAGAAGATACTTATAGAACCTTAACTGCTGCTGATAGTGTAATTGTAGTAGTTGATGTGGCAAAAGGTGTGGAGCCTCAAACCGAAAAACTGGTGGAGGTTTGTAGAATGAGAAAGATACCTATTATTGTTTTTATCAACAAACTTGATAGACATGGTAAGGATGGCTTCGAATTGTTGGACGAGATAGAACAGAAGCTTCATATCAATGTTACTCCTCTCAGCTGGCCTATTAATATGGGACCTGAATTTAAAGGTGTTTATAGCATTTTTGAAGATAAATTAAACCTTTTTACTCCAAGCAAACAGTATGTAGAAGAGTATGTAGAAGTAGATGGTTTAGACGACCCCAAGTTGGACGAGATGGTTGGAAGCTCAGAAGCCGATACTTTAAGAGAAGACATGGAAATGGCTACAGGAGTTTATCCAAAATTTGAAAAACAAACGTATCTGGATGGTGATATTTCTCCTGTATTCTTTGGTAGTGCATTGAATAACTTTGGTGTAATGGAGCTGTTAAACTGCTTTATTGATATTGCTCCAAACCCACTCCCTTATGTAACCGAAGAACGTGAAGTTAAACCTGAAGAAGAAAAGTTTACGGGGTTCATATTTAAAATACATGCTAATCTTGATCCTAATCACCGTGATAGAATAGCCTTTGTACGTGTGACTTCAGGAGTTTTTAAGCGTAATGTATTCTATAAACATGTTCGCCTCAATAAAAAGGTAAGATTCAGCAGTCCAACAGCCTTTATGGCCGAAAAGAAATCGGTGGTAGAGGAAGTTTATCCTGGAGATATTGTTGGTTTACATGATACTGGAAACTTTAAAATTGGTGATAGCTTAACGGAAGGTGAAGTATTGAACTTCAAAGGAATTCCAAGCTTCTCACCAGAGTTGTTTAAGTATATTGAAAACGATGATCCTATGAAATCCAAACAGTTGGCCAAGGGAATTGATCAATTGATGGATGAAGGTGTAGCTCAGCTTTTTGTTGGAAAAACATCTACTCGAAAAATTATTGGCACAGTTGGTGCACTTCAGTTTGAGGTTATTCAGTATCGTTTATTGCATGAGTATGGAGCTAAGTGTAGGTATGAACATATTACCTTATATAAAACAGCCTGGATTACAAGTGATAATCAAGCTGCTCTTGATGATTTTATAAAACGTAAAGGTTCAAGTTTAGCTGTGGATAAAGAGGGTAGACTAGTGTTTCTCGCAGAATCTCGATATGCTCTTGATTTGGCTATGAGTAAGTATACCAATGTTAACTTCCACTTTACTTCGGAGTTTTAGGCATTACCAAGTTCCTTATCAATTCTTTCTTTAAGGAAAATTTTAATTAAAGATTGATAAGGTACATCATTTTTATGTGCTAATATTTTGAGCTCATCTAGAATACTTTCAGGTAATCTTAGTGAAATGGTTTTAGTAGATGGTTTCAAATTAGGAAACCTAACTTTTTTTGCCTGTTTCCAATCAATGAAATCAGCAGTATCGTTTTGTTGCCAGAATTCATGTTCCTCAACTTCGTTTTTAAACTCCGGTATATTATTTTTAGTTTTCATAAAAACTCCTTTCCTTTTTACTCATATCTCTGGCTGAGATTATTCTTATTAAATCTTCTCTAATAGTAAATACAATCATTAAAAGTCGATTCTTATTAGCTTTGCCAAGAAGGTAATATCTGATTTCAGAATCTGAATGTTTGATATCCTCAAAAACAATTATTGGTTTATTAAAAAAGACTTGTTCAGATTCCCCCTTACTTACCTGATGTTTAAACCAATTTTTTGAAGAATTTCCTTCATCCCAGTCAAAACCTATACAATTTTTAAAAATCTCTTCCATGTATATTGCAAATATATACAAAAGTAGTTATGGAAGTCAATTATTGGTGTTTATTATTTGTATTGCTTAGTATATTCTAGAAAAAATTAGTCTCTTTTTACTACAGATAATTGGTGTTCTAAAGTTTAATATCACAGTTTTCACAATCAATTATAATCTTCCTTCCAGATTTTGGGTTTCCTAAAACTCGTTCCATATCAATTGGATTGAGATTGTTAGTCTCTTTACCAAAACTACTACCATCTAAATATGAGTTTTTCAATGCTAGTTCAAGGATAAAGTCCTTATTATTGATACTTAGATTGGTATTAGAATACAATCCCTTGAAAATTAGACTGTTGAAATCTTTTGTATAGGAGTCTATAGAAATATTTCCGCTTTGCTGAAAATCTAAATTCAGAGGGCCAACGGCATGCTTAATTTTTAAATTTGAAAACGAGGCCTTCATTTTAATCTGCATTGCCTCATCAATAATAATGCTATCCGTTAAACTATTATAGTTTTTACAACTAAAACTACCCAGTCTTAGGTTCGATTTTTTGGTTTTTAAAAAGCTACACTCTAATCTATTTATTCGAATATCATCGCAATACATAAATGAAATGTTTGATGCATATGCTTGCAGATATTTTATATTAGTAGCTGAGTTTTTGATTCTTAAAAAAGACTCTTCGCTTAAAATTAAGCTATCAGATTGTAATAAGCCTTCAGTTAACTGAATATGCAATTTACCTGTAAACTCAGGTATTACAATATTTCCATAGTAATTATAAATATATAAACTACTCAACTGGCGCGGAATAAAGATCTTATAGTGAATATTGTAATCTTTGACTTTAATTTTCTTAAACCACTTGCGATAAATATGTTCATCTCCATTTTCGCAATCGCATTTGCGTTTAAAATGCTTATAATCCATTGTTATTTTAACTCGCTTACATTTGCCTGAATCAATTTTAATGATTGGAGCGATGATATTGGTAAAATCATTTACAGCTTCTTCTTCCCAGCCTTGAGCCGATATTTGTGCCTTATACTCAACATATTGCTTATCCCAATACTCTACCTGAATATCCCCATTCATATTACCAATACTTAAGCCAAAATCGGGTTCGATGTTTAACCGGCCTGATTTTTCTACTGTAGTAGAATATAGATTGTTCTCTTGTGCATTTATTGTAACTATTGAAAATAATATAATTAAACAGCTAAATAGAAATTTCTTTGTTTTCATGATGGTTGATTTTTTCAAATTCGATTAAAATTACATTTAAAATTTCGAGCTTCAATTGTTGTGTTTCTACCATGGATTTAAAAACATTCTCACTGAATCCTGATTGGATTAGCTCCTCTTTTTGTTCTTCATATATCTCATCTAATTCATTTATTTCGTCAAATAAATCCTTAAAAAAGAGTTTTTGATTCTCAGGCATATCCAAGACTTCCTGGTATTGGGTATTTATAACTTGATTATAATGTTTTTCAGTTTGAAGCACAGATTCGTATAGATTATTGAAATAGATTTCTTTATCCGACTTGTTTTGTGTAGCAAACCATATGGAAGACACAATAATACCAATCATAAATACGGCTGCATACCTATTAAACACAATAGACATCCAATGCTTTTTACTTGTGCTTTTTGACTCTATCTGACTCCAAACAGCTTCTTTATTCTCAAAAACTGGTTTCTGATGGAGTGATATATCTTTTATTTGTTTTTCGAATGAATTATTCATGATGAACCTCCTCGCATTTTTTTCTTAGCAAATTGATTGCTCTTTGATATTGAGATTTTGATGTGGATATTGAAATCTTCAACATATCAGCAATTTCCCGATGCTTATAAGACTCCACTAGATAGAGTTGGATAATAGTTCTGCTTCCTAAAGGCAACTCATTTATAAATTCCCAAAGGAGATGTGGTGAAATCAAGGTTTCGGGTACATCCTCTGACTCACATAAATCTAAATTTTCAACTTCTATAAATTCTGGTTTCTTTTTTCTTATCTGATTTAAGCTCTGATGAACCACTATTTTTTTGAGCCATGAACCAAAAGATGCCGTTTTTTTAAGTTTGTGAATGTCAGAAAATACTGTGATAAATGCATTTTGAACTATTTCTTCTGCATCTTCCCTATTTTGAAGCAAACGATAGGAAATATGAAACATACTTTCTGCATACTGATTATAAACGTCA
The DNA here is from genome assembly GCA_016744655.1 of Bacteroidales bacterium. Classification (GTDB taxonomy): domain Bacteria; phylum Bacteroidota; class Bacteroidia; order Bacteroidales; family UBA12170; genus UBA12170. The sequence continues at coordinate 7,727 of JADGDY010000071.1, forward strand.
ATTTGGGCATTTTTTTTGCCTTTCTTCAGTAATTCAATTTGATATTGTTTGTCCCATCGAAAAATTGTTGCTTCTATCTATATAGACACCATTTTTATATAAAGGACGGAAATAAACTTAAATAGTTAGTGCTTATTTCAAAATTGATGGTGATGTTACCTGTAGCAGCACTTATTCTTTCTATTGTTGATTTAGCGATTTTTGATATTATATTTGGCTATAAATAACTCTTTAAAATAACTTATAGCCACATATTCTGAGAGTCTTTAAATGATTTTTACTTTTCAGTAAACGAAATGATTTGTATATTTGGGTCATTAACACATCATTATGGCACTGAATAAAATTATTATTGAAAACTTTAGAGCTTTTCAAGGACAACATACGTTTGATTTAAGACAACTCAATCTATTTACTGGAGCAAACAACTCTGGAAAAAGCACCTTGATTAAAGCAATTTCTCTCTTTTCAAAAGGTTTGGCGAAAGGCGATTTTCCTTTGATAGATTTATTTGAAACCAGTTCTGGCTCCTTCCAAGATTTATTAAATAGAGACACTGATTCCAAGAGTTTCAAGATTGGATTTTTTATAGAATTAGGCGAAAAGAAAGTTCCATTAAAGGTATTATATGAATTTGTAGATGGTGGAGGAACTAATAAAAGTGAGAATTCTGCTGTATTTAATAAGTTGGAAATTCGTAACCAAAATGAAGAGGTTCTTCTATTTATTCAGAATGCAGAAACTTTTAATGATGATGATTCTGTAAATTATAGAGATGAAGGATATCCTATAAATTCACCTATTGCCTATGATAATCCTGCATTGGCATTTTTGGCTTTCAATGTGGCAAAGTTTAATAGCTTGTGTGGAGTTTTATGTGATACAGACTTTTCTATTCTTCAGAATCATATTAACCAGATAAAACAGAATGATGGTTTTTGGTGGTGCGAGCTTTTCGAGGAAGAAGAATTTGATTTCCTTGGGATGCAAGAATTAGGTTTTGAAGATTTAGTCATCGATTTGTTTAAAGATTCATTTGCCAACCTAGCAGAATACGAGCTAAAAGAATCATTATTAATAGGGGATGGCAGTTTTGAAGAATATAGCATTATTAAAGATGCGCTCAAGTATGAAGATTTCCTACAAAAGATTGTAAACGAGTTATTTTTAGTAATTGAGATAGAAGTAGAAAAATACAGAACTAGTAATTTTGAATTCGTTACCCAACAAAACTTAAGTGAGTTAATACTTAAGCAAAATGAGAAATTTAGTTTTTTGAGTTATTTGGTGCAACGGAAAAATGATACTAGCGCATTTAATGAATTTATGCGCCAATCATTATCATTATTTGATATTGATGCGTATCTAGAAATTAAGACCGTGAACAATAGCATGCTAGAATTTTTTCTAGTTACTGAACTGAAGAAGACTGATTCCTTGGCAAGTAATAATACTCCTATTCCAAGTAAACAATACGGAGATCCAAATTTTGGTGTAAAATCAAAAATACAAACTGCTAAAACAGATTACAAACAGGTTTATAAAAACAATCCTAGAAGAAATGTTTATGAACTTGGAAAAGGATTGCAGAGCTTAATTTTCACCATTGCTAGAATATTTGTGGTGATTAATAAATTTAGGGTGGTGAGATGGAAAAATGTTGAGCTTGTAAAAGCCAAAGGAAAATCCGAGAAAAATTGTCGTCCTAATCTCATATTAATTGAAGAACCAGAAGCTTTCCTTCACCCTAATTGGCAATCGAAATTGGCTGATTTCTTTGTGTTTTGCCATCACTATAGTCAGCAATATCGCAATAAAGCAAAAATTAATTTTGTGATTGAAACCCATAGTGTTTTCTTTATCCAGAAAATACAAATACTTGTTGGAGAAAAGAAAGTTGACAAGAACAATATTCAAGTGTTGTATTTTAACAATATGGATAAATCCAGACGTTATTATGAAATGCGATTACGTGAAGATGGTATCTTTTTGGATAAGTTCGGTGCAGGTTTCTATGATGAAATTCATACCAATAACCTGAAGATTATGAGCTTGGAACGTAAGAATTAGGTTGTTATTCTGAAACAACAAACTTGATAGCATCGGTTTGATTAGCCAAATTCATTTGTAAAATATAGGTTCCAGATTCTAAATTTACATTGAACTCAGTTTTAGTAAACCCTTGTCTGCTAAATGAGGAAACTTGTCTACCCGCCATATCGAAAATACTAAATTCAGCTTGTTTGATGTATTCTTCACTATTGATGACTAATGTTTGATTAGCGTAAAATGCTTTAATTTTAGCCTCCTCTAATTCATTGATAAAATCTGGCTTTTTAGTGGATTTCAACTTTTTTAGTATCCTAAAACCAAATTCTTCCTCTTCAGCATCTAGTTCATAAATCCAACTTGGCATTTCAAATTCCTTAATATTATAAATGCTATCCAAGGTCACGTCTATTTGCCTCAAAAAACCTGCATCCTGTCCATAGTGCCTGCAAATATTCACGGCAAAGGCATCTCCATTTTTATAATAATCAGCAATAAACGAATATTTGCGTTTAGAAGACTTTTCATTTCCTGACGATAATGTTTTCATCTCTAAAGTTGTTAAATCTAAACTCACTATTTTTCTATAAGTAATATCCCATTTCGAATAGTCTAATTCTTCAATATATTCTCCTACTAGCAAACCATCGTCGGTTTTAATATAATTGAAATTGATGGAACTATAATCATAACCAGAATAATCTCCACTATAGTCTTTCAAGTTAACAACCAAACTCATTTCTTGCGCAGGTATATTAAAATTCATCAAGGCGGCGCTATCTGTTGCTCTCACTTGACAAAGAAGGTTTTCCTCATCTAAGAGTATCAATTGGGCTATAGCTGAGTTTTCATAGGAATACAATTCCTCTATTTCATGAGTTGGTATATGATATCTTTCCAGTTTGCCATTAGCATTATTGGCTCTTAATAGACTAGATTCTGACTCCCGAATCCATTTATTAGCGTAAGAATATGTGCTATTTCCCCAATCAGATAGATAATCCAATGATTGAGTTTCAGGATTAAAGATAAAGCTTCTTTCATCTGTCCAAGAATGATAAAAGCCTAAAATTTTGTTTTCACCGGTTGTAAATAATTGTGATACACCATAGGCATCAGGAAATAAATCAATTATATTAGTCAGTTTCTTATATTCTTTAGTCCTTGGAGTGAACTGATATAAAGTGCCGCTACCATGAAAGGGATTAAAACTGTCACCGCCTTTACTGGTAATTCCAATGATATCACCATTGTTTAATTGTGTGAAATCAGTAGGGTAAAACCCTTCATAAATATTGGGGTTGACGCTAATGGTTTTCAGGTTTTGATATACAAAATCCTCTTTGTTAATTTGATATATGTGTCGATGAATATTGGTATCTAGAGAGCTAGACATACCTAAAATATTTCCATTGGAGCTTAAGCATAGTCCGCTTTTTGTTTCAAAATTACTTTCTGGTAAATAGGAGTATATCAAATCAACTTGCTTAGTTTGTATGTTATATGAAAAAACACTTCCTAGATTATGAGCTCCACCTTCATTGCAATTTCCATATATTTTTTGTTCCCCATCAATTACTAAATTACCAATTAAGTTATTTCCTATCTCCTCTGTAATTGGAGCTAATATCTCAAAACTAGAGTTCAATGGATTATATGAAAACATATAAAACCTATCATCATTGGGAATAAGCTTTCCTGCACCATATAATATCCCATCAGCATCCATCACAAACCCATTTAACCAATTCAATCCGTAGCTATATTCCGATGAATCGTTAGTGTAGAAAAAATCTTCTGAATAGGTATCGGTTTCTAAATTGTATGAATCAATAAATAAACTCATTTTCCCATTTATTTGGGTAGACGCTAAGGAATAAATTTTATTACCCGAGACAATCATTTTTCCAATTCTCGAATAAATAGTATTTCCTTGTTCATATATTATATGTGCCTCTCCAGTATTAAAATCCACAGATGTTAATTCCTCAATACTGCCATAGATTTTTCTCCAGAGCAGAAATTCACTATTGTTTTGTGGATTAATAATGGCATTATTAAGGTCTAGATTGAAGCTGGCTTTCTCATATTCTAAGGTATTTATATCTAATTTGTAAGAATAGGTGTCACCATTATTACTTGCTCTATAATAACAATTCCCTTGATTATCTTCTATGAATTCTCCCCTAATAGTTCCAAATGAATTTGTTGAGATATAATCTTCATTTTCAATATTATACTTAAATATTTTATCTCCAGTAGACCCAATATAGTCATTAGAACTTCCAATTTGCAGCAAGGAAGTTCCTCTATAGGGTAATTTATACCGTAAAAAGCGGTGTTGGATTTCAATCTTTTGACTGGCACTATCAATACTAAATAATATGCCGCCATTATCAGAACCTGCGAAGTGTTTAACACCCCATATTTCACTTTGTGAGAAAAGGCTTAGGCTGGTAATAAATAAAACAAAAATGAGAATGCGTTTCATGATTTTAAGTTTTACGTTTGGTATGTGACGTAAAGGTATCAAAAATCAAGTAGTGTAGAATAGATTTTAACTTAAATATTTAGCCACAATAGGAATCCTACGCCCCATTCCAAATGCTTTAGAACTAACCCTTAACACAGGAGAGGTTTGGTATCGCTTGTATTCGTTTAGGTTAACGAGTCGTAATATGCGATGAACTAGAGCTTCTTCAAAACCCATGGCTATGAGTTCTTGAGGACCTTTACGTTTCTCAATATATTGGAAAAGAATCTCATCAAGAATTTCGTAATCTGGTAAAGAATCAGAATCTTTTTGATCGGGGCGTAATTCTGCTGAAGGTGGCTTAGTAATGGTATTCCATGGTATTACTTCCTCATCTTTATTCATGAATCGAGCCAGCTCAAACACATCAATCTTGTAGACATCACCCAGAACTGAAAGACCACCATTCATATCACCATATAGTGTTCCGTATCCAACTGCTGCTTCACTTTTATTACTTGTATTAAGTAGAATGCTTCCAAATTTATTGCTTAATGCCATTAGAAGGACTCCTCTAGAACGCGCTTGGATATTCTCTTCTGCAATTCCAAATGGTAATCCTTTAAACTGTTCTTCTAGTTCTTTTTCAAAGGCATTATAAATATTTTTAATGGGAATGATATCGTAAGGAGAACCTAAGTTTTTAACTAAATCTTCTGCATCTTTAACTGAATGGTCGCTAGAATACTGAGAAGGTAAAAGAATAGATGTTACATTTTCAGCACCAAGAGCTTTTACTGCCAATACCAAAGTAACCGCAGAATCAATTCCTCCACTTAATCCGAGGAGGGCTTTTTTGAAACCTAATTTCTCAAAATAATTCCTAACTCCCATCACTAAAGCATCGTGTATCAACTCAATTTTGCTAGTTTGACAAGACTCAACAGTAGTTGACGAGAAGTTTTTAGTGTCATATATTTGAAAATCTTCCTCAAAATAACTCATCTCACCCACTATCTCAGCTTTCTTGTTCATCACCAAGCTACCACCATCAAAAAGCAATTCGGTTTGAGCACCCACATGGTTCACATAGAGCAAGGGGATATTGTATTTCTCCACGTTCCTCTTCAAAATATCCTTTCTTACCTCACGCTGGTCAAAATGAAAGGGACTGGCTGCAATATTAATCATCACATCTGGCTTCTCTTTCATTAACTCATCCATGGGATTAATGGTATAAAGAGGGTCATCGCCAATATTCCATAAATCTTCACAAATAGTTAGTGCTATTTTTTCACCTTTAAAATCGATACAAGAAAACTCTGAATTAGGCTCAAAATATCTATACTCATCAAAAATATCGTAATTGGGTAATAAGCTTTTATGCTTGATTTCTTTAATCTTACCATCCTCAATAAAGGCAGCAGAATTAAATAATGGCTTTCCTTTTTTAGCAGTATTTCTAGTAGGTAAACCTAATATCACTGCAATGTCTTTACATGTTTCAGCTATCTTTTCAGTACTAGCCCAGCATTTGTTTATAAAATCGTTGAACTCCAAGAAATCGCGAGGAGGGTAGCCAGAAATGGCTAATTCGGAAAATACAATTAAATCAGCTCCTTGACTTTGAGCCTTTTCAATGTTCGACAAGATTTTATTTTTGTTGGACGAGAAATTTCCAATATGATAGTTGAGTTGTGCCAGTGCTATTTTCATACCTAATTATATTTGCAGCAAAGATAAAAAAGCGCCTTGATTTTCAGAAATGAATTTGTAATTCATAAAATTGCTAGTATTGAAGAAAAAATGTAGTTTTGCCGCCAGAATACAAACAATCTGAGTTCGACATTAAATATTACCACAGTTTCGGATAATTAGCTCATATTCGAATCAGATTTTTGAAGAGCTATCGGGATAACTCAATGAAATTTGATGAAGAAGATGAGTTAATTATAGAAATCCACTTGTGGAAAAGTCAATAATGCATCAGGTTAGCAGCCTTTTGACTGATTTAAACCCTTGAAAACGAATAGAAATGAAGACTAAAAAAATATCTCCATCATTGCTTTCAGCAGATTTTGTTAATTTAGAAAGAGACATTAAGATGTTGGAAAAAGGTGGAGCCCATTTACTTCATGTAGACGTAATGGACGGACATTTTGTTCCCAATATTACCATTGGCCCTCCTGTGGTTAAAGCTATTAAAAAGGTTGCTTCCATTCCTTTAGATGTACATTTAATGATTGAGAACCCAGGTTTGTATGTGGATGATTTCATAAAAGCAGGTTCCGATTATGTAACAGTTCATGTGGAAGCCGCTCCTCACCTTCATCGTGTGATACAGCAAATTAAAGCTGGTGGTGCTAAGGCAGGAGTCTCTTTAAATCCACATACTCCACTTTCAATGATTGAGAATGTTTTGGGAGATATTGATATGGTTTTAATTATGTCTGTTAATCCAGGGTTTGGTGGTCAGAGTTTTATTCCTCAGAGTTTGGATAAAATCAGAACTTTAAAAGCTATGCTGAAAGAAGCTGGTGCCGAACATGTAGAAATAGAAATAGATGGTGGCGTGAAACTTGACAATATCAAGGAAGTTTCAGATGCTGGAGTAGATGTTTTTGTTTCTGGTTCAGGAATTTTTGGTGCTAACGATCCACAAGATATGATTCAACAAATGATTAAGGTCATCAATTAGTGACTTTTCGATTCTAAATAATAAAAAATTATCATTTTATTAGATATTCGTCCCTAGCTATTCAAAGGCTTTAAGACGAATTTAATTACTTTTGCAGCATGGAAACAAAACGTCAAGAAAAAATAGCCAGATTAATACAGAAAGAAATGGGATTGCTTTTCCAAAAGGAGTTATCTCACTTTGGTGGAGGGGGAATGGTTACTGTGACTAAAGCTAAAATCAGTAGTGATTTGAGTAGGGCAAGAATCTATGTGAGCCTTTTGGCTGTAGATGATGCAACAGCAGTTATCCAAGAGTTAAACGATAACAATAGAGATATTCGATTTGCTTTTGGTAAGAAAATTAAGTCACAATTGAGGATAGTTCCTCATATCAAATTTTTTGAGGATGATTCCTTAGACTATTACGAAAACATAGAACGACTCTTAAACGACTAAACAAAAATGAGATACGATCCCATTAAAAGAAGCCTTGGTAAGGTTTTTAATCAACATCCATCACTCCGAAAAATATTTTATAGCCTCCTCGATTTACTTTTACTCAGAACTTGGCATGTAAAAAAAGCTTTTAGAGGATGGTCAGCAAATGCACAAGGTGAAAAGAATATATTAGATGCAGGTATGGGATTTGGCCAATATAGTTGGTTTATGTCTCGTATGCTTCCGAAGGCTCAAGTAAAAGGAGTTGATGTGAAAGATGAGCAAGTGGCAGATTGTAATGATTTCTTTGCTCAAGTTGGACAAAAGAATGCTCATTTTGAAGTTGCCGATTTAACAAAATTCAAAGAGAAGAATAAATATGATTTCATTTTATCTGTTGATGTTATGGAACATATTGAAGATGATGTTCAGGTTTTCAAAAACTTCCATTCAAGCATGAAAGATGGTGGAATGCTTTTAGTTTCCACTCCTTCTGATCAAGGAGGAAGCGATGTTCACGACCATGACCATGATCACGACCATGACAGCGGAGGAGAACACTCTTTTATTGATGAGCATGTGCGGGATGGATATGGGATAGAAGATATTCAAGAGAAATTGAAGAAAGCTGGTTTCAGTAAATCAGAAGCTCATTATAATTATGGAACTCCAGGTAAAATCAGTTGGAAATTAAGCATGAAATATCCTATCTTGATGCTCAATGCTTCAAAGATTTTCTTTATCATTCTACCTTTCTATTATTTAATTACATTCCCTTTTGCTCTGGTTTTAAACTATTTTGATTTAATAGGAAAGCACAAAACAGGAACTGGCTTGATTGTTAAAGCTTGGAAGTAGTGACCAAGGCAATGAATGATTTAATGGATTAATGATTGAATAGATACATTTACCCATTCCTTAATTGCATCATTCAATCATCACCATACCTTCTATCTTAACAACTGATAAACTTTCCCAGGCAAACACTTTATCACTCCTTCAAACTCCAAGTTCAACAAAGAAGCGGCTAACTTACTACTCGTTAAACCACATTGAGCCATCAATACATCAATAGCACATTGCTTATTCTCTCTAAGAATATCTACTATTTTCTGCTCCTCAGGTTTCAAATCTAAGAAAAGTTTATGTTGTACATTCTTAGGCTTTTCTTTGATATCCCATGATAATTGATAAAGGAGGTCTGCCGCATTTTCAACTAGAGCAGCCCTGTTTGTTTTGATGAGAAAATTACAGCCTCGTGAGTATTTATCTTCAGGTCTTCCAGGGAGAGCATATACATCTCGGCTATAGGAATTGGCAATATCAGCAGTAATTAAGGAGCCTCCCTTTTTCGCAGACTCAATAACCAATGTAGCATCGGCCATCCCAGCAATAATTCTATTTCGTTGCGGAAAATTAAATGCATCAGGTTTAGTACCAGAAACGAATTCACTAATGATTCCTCCTTTAATTTGCATTTCATCTGATAAACTTCTATTTACAGAAGGATAAATAGTATGCAATCCATGAGCAACAACACCAACAGTTGGGATTTTATTTTTCACACAAGCTTTGTGTGCTCTAGTATCTACTCCATAAGCCAAGCCACTTACCACTAAAACGCCTGCTTCTTTTAGTCCTTCAACTAATTGGTCGGCCATTTCCTTTCCTCTTTCGGTAATGTTTCGGGTTCCGACTATGGCTAGGATTCTATCGTAGTTCAATACATCAATTCCCTTATAGTAAATCAAAAGAGGACTATCCATGGCTTGCTTTAATCGATATGGGTATTGAGTATCGTTAAAAAACAGAGCCTGAATATTTTCTTTTTTGATGAAAGCAAGTTCTTTCTCGGCATCTGCTAAGATGGATTGCTCAGAAATAATGGTGGCTAGTTTGGTACCTATTCCTTCTATTTTTTCCAGATGGCCTTTCTTTTGCTTAAAGACGCCTTCGGCACCTCCACAATAGGCTACGAGTTTCTTTCCATTTACACTACCAACTCCTGGCAATAGGCTTATGCCAATTTCATAGATGAGATCTTGATCGGTTTTAATCATGCTGTTATTCTTATAGTGGGAATGCTAATATACGGAAAACTAAGACATAACATGAAAAGAAAAAAGTATAGCATCAAGATAATTAAGAACAAACCTAGAATCAGTTTTATCTTAATCTCTTTATGCTATACTTCGACAACTTTATGGGTAAGCTTTATGTACCTATTAAATTCTCAACAGTAGCAACTTCAATATAGGATGCACCAATGGCTTGTCCGAAATTACCAGAAATTACTGCGATTAAATTGTCCTTGCTAAAAGTTTGCTTATGCCTTAAGTTCTCTAGCGCCAAGCGAATAAAATTAGTATGGTCTTCAGGAACTTTCATAAAATCGATATGTACTCCATAGGATAATGCAAGCTTTCTCATTGTTTGCTTATCATAGCATTGTGCATAAATGGTATGTCTACCTCTATAAGCTGCTAATGACCTAATGGTGTTTCCGCTTGTGGTATCTGCAATAATGGCTTCTAAATCTAATTTTTCCGAAGCCTCAACCACCACTTTTGTGAGCTGAGCAGCCACTTGTTCATTCACAGAATCACAGTCTTTATTAAATTCAGATTCTACTTTTAATTTCGATTTATAAGTGAGTGTAGTCCCTTCTACTTCTTTCGCAATACGAGTCATCATTTGAACAGATTCGAGAGGATACTTACCATAAGCTGTTTCTCCGCTAAGCATAATTGCATCGGTTCCATCAAAAATGGCATTAGCAATATCACTTACTTCTGCTCTAGTTGGACGAGGATTCTCAATCATGCTGTGCAACATTTGGGTTGCAACAATAACAGGACGACGTTTTTTAATAGCAATATCAACCAATTGTTTCTGAACCAATGGGAGTTTTTCAGGAGATATTTCAATAGCTAAATCACCTCGTGCTACCATTACACCATAACAAACATCTAAAATTTCCTCAATATTTTTAACACCTTGCTCATTCTCTATTTTTGCTATAATACTAATATTACTATTCAACTCGTCTAGAATGTCTTGAACAGCGAAGACATCCTCTTTGTTTCTTACAAAAGAATGTGCAATAAAATCTACATTTTCCTCAACAGCAAAACGAATAAAATCTTTATCCTTTTTCGAAATAGAAGGAAGTTTAATGTGAATAGAAGGAATATTAACGCTCTTTTTGCCAACAAATTTACCTGAGTTCATGACTTTGCAGTCCAAGTAATTGGTGTGCTTTTTAATGACGACTAATTCCATTTCGCCATCATCGATTAGAATTTTACTGCCTTCAGGAATATCTTCTACGAAATGAGGATAATTAACTCCTATATATTCCTCTTTACTGGCCAATTCAATATCGCCAGTAAGTTTTACCATATCGCCATATTCAACTTTAATGGCCTCCTCTAGAGGAAGAGTTCTGATTTCTGGTCCTTTAGTATCAACTAAAATGGCAATCTTATCAGAAACGGCTCTTGCATTACTAATGATTTTCCTACTGCCTTCAAAACTAGCATGAGCCGTATTGATTCTAATCACATTCATTCCATTATCGAACAACTCCTTTAGGAATTCTACTGAGCAATTCAAATCAGAAATGGTAGTGATGATTTTGGTTCTTTTTCTCATATGTTTTTTTGGTTTTATATACTGCAAATATAAGAAATCAATCTGTTATAACCTCTGAATTTGTGCATCTTAAGCTATCAATAATGATTCAATTGCTGGCTGCTACAAAGGTCAATATATATAAGGAAAGCCAAGAACTGTCTTCAATTATTAAGAAATAGAATTCTCCTGTTATTCAATTTCAAAATCATTATCTTTGTCAGCGATGACAAAATCATTAAACATACTTTTTTCGCCATTGGATTGGGGTTTGGGGCATGCTTCACGTTCTTTACCTTTGCTTCAATATTTAGAAAGCCAAGGACACCTTCTGATGGTTGGTGTTAATGAGCTAACTAAAAACTTTTTACAAGAGCATATTTCTAAAGCTGAGTTTTTTGATATGTCTTCCTATGGAATTACCTATTCTAGATCAGCTTCATTTGTCACATTTGCAGCCTTAGCTCCTCGAATATTTAAAGCAAAAAGAGTGGAGTCTGAATGGGTAGAAAACTTTGTTGCCAATCATAAAGTAGATTTAATTATTTCCGATAGTAGATTTGGTTTTAGACATGAGGATGTTAAATCTGTAATTATTAGCCATCAATTGAATCTTCAGTTCCCTAAAGGATGGGCAAGAGTTGGTAAACGAGCTCAAAAAGTAAACGAGAAATGGTTGAATGAGTTTGATGAAGTCTGGATTCCAGATGAAGAGAATCATTATTTATCAGGTGATTTATCTGATAATACCTCCCTAAAATCACGTTTTATTGGCATCCAAAGTAGAATGATAAAAGAGGATTTTCAAAGACCTGAAAAAGAACCTTATATTCTCTGTATCCTTTCGGGGCCAGAACCCCAAAGAAGTATCTTGGAGAAAAAAATCCGTCAACAGTCTCCTCAAATCAAAAAACATGTGATAATAGTGGGAGGGAGACCTGATAAGCCTTGTAAAGCATTTAATTGCGCCAATACTACTTATTACAACCATCTTGATACAAAATCTTTAGAACAGTATATACAGCATGCTGACTTGGTAATCTCTCGTTCTGGATATTCAAGCTTAATGGATTATTACAAGTTAGAATGCAAAAAAGTATTTCTCATTCCTAGCCCAGGGCAAACTGAGCAAATATATTTAGCAAAACGGATGAAAGAAATGGGGATTTGTGATTTTTCTCTTCAGAAATCGTTTTCTTTGGTGGAAATCATTAAGTTAAGTAGTAAAAATAGTGGGTTTGCAAAAGGAAGGACTAGTAATTCCTTAGATAATATTAACGGTTTTTTGTTGGTTTTTAATTCCAAAATCTAATTTGTATCACGACTTTTTTTTCAATGAACACAATATTAATATTAAATCCCGTTTAGATAGAGAATTATAACGTTACGATTTTGTAATGATGCTACTTGAAATTCTTATCTGATGAAAAATTGTGTATCCTTTTTGCTTTTTTTATTGCTCTCTACTTCCTGTACTAAGGAAGTAGAATTGTATCCAGATGATTTAGATACATTGGTTCTTAATTCTCTAATTGTTCCAGATTCCATCATGAAAATAAATTTAGGTATATTAAGTAGTTTTGAAAATTACACAATGCCTATTCCTTATGGTGTTGAAGTTGAGTGTTATAGGAATGATACATTAATGAGGACTGTGTTTCCTGATAGTTTAGGATGGTGCCGTTACTATTATTTGCCAAAAGAAGGGAATGAGTACTCTTATAAAATAGTATATAAAGGCAGGCAGATAATTGCTAAATCAAGTATGCCTCAGCCAGCCCAAATTATCGATGCTTATTATTGCATGGTAGATTTTTCTAATAATATTGGAGAGCATATGAAAGTTCCCGAAACTACTCTAAAGTTTTACGATGATCCGCATCAGAAAAACTATTACGAGATTGTTTTTATGGATGGTAAATCTTTTCAAATAGATTATTATTTCAACGATATTGCCTATGGTCCATTAATAAAAGACCCTATATTGATAAATGAGGGAGATATGGATTTGCTACCTACTACTTACTTTTTTAGTGATGAAATGTTTGATGGTGATACTTGTGAATTAGTACTTCCTAAAGGGGGGAGAGGATTTTATAATGATTATACTGGCGAGTATGAGTGTAATGATGGTAATTATATTGTTTTAAGAACAGTCAGTGAAGAGTATTATTTATATCGAAAATTCTGGACTCGACATCTTTATAATCAGCAAAATTCTGGGGATATTCAGGATCCAATTGCCATGCTTTTTCAAGGTCAACCAGTTCCTATGTATACAAACGTAGAACAAGGCCTTGGTGTTTTTGCTGCTTATTCACAGCATAAAAAATATCTTAAATATAAGCCGTAGCATCAAACCCAAGGTCTTTTATTGATTATCTAATTCTTCATATTACTTAAAACCAGGATAAATGAAAAATCATTTCCTAAGTATATTTTTGTTTCTTTTAGGTGTGAATTGTTTTTCGCAATCTTTTACTATCAGCGGTTATGTGAAAGATAGTGATACTAAAGAGGCTTTGATAGGAGTCAATATTTACGACTTGAATCGTAAAATAGGGGCTACTACTAATAACTTCGGTTATTACAGTATAAATTCTCAAATGGAAGATAGTTTGATTATCGTTTTTTCATATACAGGATATGAGAAATACACACACGAAGCTTTTTGTAATACAGATCAGGTACTGAATGTAAACCTTATAACGAATAATATTCTTGATTTAGTTGAGGTAAAAGCAAGTCAGAGTATTGAAAAAGCCAATATCAGTATGGTTAGTATCCCAATGAAACAAATAAAACAAATGCCTATGCTGATGGGGGAAGCTGATATTATGAGAACCTTTCAATTAATGCCTGGAGTACAAGGTGGAAAAGAGGGGACAAGTGGTATTTATGTGAGAGGGGGTAGCCCTGATCAAAATCTATTTCTATTAGATGATATTCCTTTATACTATGTGAGTCATATTGGAGGCTTAATGTCAACCTTTGATCCTAATGCAATAAATGATGTTAAACTGTATAAAGGAGGATTTCCTGCCCGATATGGTGAACGTTTATCTTCTGTTATAGATATTAGGATGAAGAATGGTCATTTGCAAAAGCATCACGGGGAGTTTACAATTGGTACAATGGCAATGAAATTATCTCTGGAAGGACCTATACATAAAGATACCTCTTCCTATTTTATATCTTTCAGAAGATGTAATATAGATGTATTCACACGAATCATGTCTTTAAAACAGACCTCTGGACAGGTAATGTCAGGTTATACTTTCTATGATTTATATGGTAAGTATAATAAAATATATAAAAATGGAGGGAGGCTTTATATCAGTTTCTATTCAGGCAGAGATAATATTTTTGGGCATGTTTATGATAAAGCACAACAGTCTGGTGATCCATCCTATAAAACTCATCATACCACTAAATGGGGTAATAATATGATATCAGCACGTTATAATTATATTTTTAACCCAAAATTATTTGGTAATTTCACTATTGCTTATACGAGATATAAGTATAAGATGGAGTTCGAGTCCAATAAGAAATCTTCTAGTATAAGCGATTATGAATTTAATTCAGGAATGATGTTTCGTTCCAAGGTAAATGACATCATTTTGAAATCCGATTTTGATTTTTATCCTTATTATAAGCATCAAGTTAAATTTGGTTTAGCAAGTGTGTTTCATGTTTTTAGTCCAGGCTATTCTGTTTTTTCTGGAGAATCATTAGTGAGTTATGAAGAGTTGAAGGATAAGACAGGAGTTCAGATTGATGCATTGGAATTTGATGCTTATCTAGAAGATAATTGGAGTATTACAGATAGACTGTCTGCAAACTTAGGTTTCCGGTACTCCCAGTATACTGTTGAAAAGAAATCATTTTATTCTCTTCAACCTAGAATCAACCTTAACTTTCATGCAGATAAATATACTATCAAAGCATCTTATGTAGAAATGAATCAATATGTACATCTTCTTTCAAAATCCGGAGCTGGAATGCCAACAGATATCTGGGTGCCAGCCACTGAAAACTTGATGCCAGAAAAATCCTCACAATTCTCAATAGGTGTAGCAAAGACTATACAAATGACAAGCCCCATTGAGTTTTCTGTTGAAACTTATTATAAGACCCTGTCAAATTTAATATCTTATAAAGGAAACACTAACTTTTTTGGAAATACAGAGCATTGGGAGTCGAAGATAGAAAGTGGAGGTGAGGGCGAAGTATATGGTCTTGAGCTCTTAATTCAAAAGAAAGAAGGGAAAACTACCGGATGGATTGCCTATACACTATCCAAGAATTCTAGGCGTTTCGATAATATTAATAATGGTATTACCTTCCCTTACAAATATGATAGACGGCATGATGTGGCAATAGTTTTGAATCATGAGTTCTCCAAAAATATAGTGTGTTCCGCTTCTTGGGTTTATCAAACTGGGCAAGCATTAACATTAGCGAAAAACCATTATGGGGTTTTAGATCAAACTAATTATGATGGATTTGTTATGGCAGATGTACATAATTATGATGGATGGAATTCGTATAGAATGGCTGCATTTCATAAACTCGATGTTAGTGTAAGCTTTATTAAACAAAAGGAAAAAGGAGTTAGGACATGGGTAATTAGTATTTATAACTTGTATTCTAGATATAATCCCTTTTATTTGTACTATAAATACTCTTATGAAGCAGGTCATTCTAAATTATATCAGTATAGTCTATTGCCAATTGTTCCGTCTATTAGTTATAGTTATAGGTTTTAGGAGATTAACTAGATTGTATTGATGCTCAGTATTCCTCTTAAATAAATCATAAGAGATTCTAAATAACGTTAATCTTATTTATAATAACTTTAAATTGACTATTTTTGCAGCCTTAAAAATGATCAATTATGTCAATTACAAAAGAGAATATTCTTGAATCACTGAAGAAAGTATTGTATTTTCCTAAAGCCAATAATGTGGTGGATTTAAATATGGTAGAGAATCTTCAGATTGATGGAAAGAAGATTAGTTTTGCTTTGGTTTATCCTGAAGCCAATGATAAGAATGCTCACATAATGAAAGATGCTGCCGACAGAACGATTAAGGCAGATTTAGGTGATGATTTAGTTCTTGAAATCGAAACACTTTCTGAGCAACAAGCAGGTCGTGGCCCATTAGGGAAAGTAAAGAATATTATTGCAGTAGCTTCTGGTAAAGGTGGTGTTGGTAAATCAACTGTCGCTACAAACCTTGCCTTAGCTTTAGCAAAAACAGGTTCTAAAGTTGGTTTGTTAGATGCGGACATCTATGGTCCTTCTATGCCTATCATGATGGGCTTAAAAGGAGAAAAACCAGGAGCTGTTGAGGATGGTGGAAAAACAAAAATTCTTCCTATTGAAAAATATGGAGTAAAAATGCTTTCCATTGGTTTCTTTATTGAAGAGAATAAAGCGCTAATGTGGAGAGGTTCAATGGCAAGTAATGCTTTACAGCAATTATTTAATGA
>JADGDY010000248.1 GCA_016744655.1 Bacteroidales bacterium
TATTTGCTCAAGGTACTGTTACAGGAAAAATCAAAGATGATATGACAGGTGAACCATTAATTGGAGCTTCTGTTGTTTTAGAGGGTACAACTACTGGTGCTACTACTGATTTAGATGGAGTTTTTACTCTAGATCTTCCTTCAGGAATGCAAAAAGTAGTTATTAGTTATGTAGGTTTCGAAGATGTTGTAATGGATGTTAATGTTGCAAATGGTGAAACTAACAAATTAGGTAAAATCTTACTTCAAGGTAAGGCTATTGGTATGGCAGGTTTAGAGATTATCGCCGATCGTGCTAAGGAAAGAGAAACTCCAGTTGCTATTTCTAATGTTTCTAAGAGACAATTAGAAGAGAACTTGGGTTCTAGAGACCTTCCAATGGTAATGAACAATACTCCTTCTGTATATGCTACTCCTCAGGGTGGTGGTGCTGGAGATGCTCGTATCAATGTTCGTGGTTTTAACCAAAGAAACGTAGCCATTATGGTGAACGGTGTTCCAATCAACGATATGGAAAACGGTTGGGTATATTGGTCTAACTGGGATGGTGTTGCTGATGCTACATCTTCTATCCAGATGCAAAGAGGTTTATCTGCTATTAACTTAGCTACTCCTTCTGTAGGTGGTACAATGAATATTTTAACTGATCCTGCAGCTCAAAAATTAGGCGGTTCTGCTAAATTTGAAGTAGGTTCTGGACAATTCTTCAAAACTACTCT
Source organism: Bacteroidales bacterium (assembly GCA_016744655.1). Taxonomy (GTDB): domain Bacteria; phylum Bacteroidota; class Bacteroidia; order Bacteroidales; family UBA12170; genus UBA12170. The sequence goes on from JADGDY010000248.1 coordinate 719, forward strand.
TTCAGGTCACTCTGGCTTAATCAACAACAAATTTGCAGTTAGTGCTTCTGTTGGTAAGAAAACTGGACAAGGTGTAATTGACAAAACTTGGACAGATGCTTGGACTTATTATTTAGGTGCTGCATATAACATCAATAACAACCATCGTCTTGAAATATATGCTGTTGGAGCAACTCAACGTCACGGACAAAACCTTTATAAACAAAATGCTTCTGCATATAGTAAAGATTTTGCTGAAGAACTAGGTATGGCTGATAGTGCAATTCTTGCATTTCCTGAAGCTGAAGCTGGTAGACTTTATAACCAAAACTGGGGTTCAGTTAGCGAAAGCTATAACGGACAACAAAGTTGGAACAGCAAATCTGCAAGAGATCGTTATGCTAACGATTATATTAACGAAAGAGAAAATTATTTCCACAAGCCACTAGCTAACCTTAACTGGTATGCACAGTGGAGTGAAAAAATCTCACAGTTTACTACGCTATATTATTCTGGTGGTACTGGTGGTGGTACTGGAACTTATGGTAAAATTCAGTATAACTATGATGGTCCTTCAAGAACTCCGGATTGGGATGCTACTATTGCTAAAAATAATGATCCTGAATATGGTCGTCAAGGTATCTTAAGAAACTCTGTTAACAATCAGTGGACAGTTGGTGCTATTTCAAAAGTTAAAATTGATTTCTCTGAAACATTCAAAATGCAAGTTGGTGTTGATTGGAGAACTGCTGAAATTGACCATTATCGCGAAGTACGTGACTTATTAGGTTTACAGTCTTATAACTGGGATGGTAACGAATTTGATACTGAAGCAGATTATGAAAAAGGTTTAGGTGATAAAATTGCTTATAATAATACTAATACTGTTGATTGGTTTGGTGGATATGTACAAGGCGAATATTCTGTTGAGAAATTCTCAATCTATGGTACAGCAGGATACTCAGTAATTAAGTATAACTTTTTCGATCATTTTAAAACAGCTGCTGATAAACAAGATGGTGTTGATGATAACGGAAACCCAATAATGGTACCAGACGTAAATAGTGGAAACTTACAGGCCAAGACAGATTGGATAGGTGGATACCAAATTAAGGGTGGTATCAACTATAATATCAATGAACAATTATCAGTATTTGGTAATGTTGGTTTAATTTCTAAAGTGCCAATTTTTGATGCTGTTATTGATGATTATGATGGAACTGTTGCTGAAGACCCACAAAACGAAAACTTTACTGCTTTTGAAGGTGGAGCTATTTTTAGCACATTAGATGACAAATTAACTATTAAAGCAAATTATTACTATACAAAATGGAAAGATCGTACATTAACTCGTTCAATCAGAGTTACTGAAGATTTAAATGGTATCGCTTTTATTAAAGGTTTAGACCAGTTACACCAAGGATTTGAGTTAGAATTCAATTACCGTCCTATTAAATTAGTTGGTATTGGTGGAATTGCATCTTTCGCTAAATGGGAATATTTAAATGATGTTTCTGCTCAAGTTAAAACTTATGATGATGGTGATTATAATACTTATGATTTAAATCTTTATACTGCAGATTTAAAAGTAGGTGATGCTCCTCAACAGCAGTTTGCAGCTTGGTTAGATATCTTCACAGTTCATGGTTTAAAATTACAATTAATCTTCCGTCATAACTCTAATCATTATGCTGACTTTAACCCAGCTGATAGAGATGATGAAACTGACAGAACTCAAGTTTGGAAAACTCCTTCTTACTCTGTGTTAGATGCTCATGCAAACTATACTCTTCCTTTAAAAGGAAAAATTGGTGTAGATATCTTCTTCCATGCATTCAATATTCTTGATACATTCTATGTACAAGATGCTGTTGATAATAGTGCTTATAATGGATATTATGGTTATGATAACAGATATTCACATACTGTTAACTCTGCTGAAGTATTCTTAGGACTACCTTTCAACTTCAACATGGGTGTTAAAGTTAAAATCTAAGCTTTTATAGCTTAATTATATAAAAATCCCCATGGCTTTTGTCATGGGGATTTTTTTGTGCTAGAAATTTTGTGCTCAAATCAGGCTCAGTTAGTAATTGATTTATCAAGGCGCAATATTTAATTAGCCTTGCTCTGCAGCGCTTTCTACTTCAGCATATTAACGCCGGATAACATATCCGGCTGAGCGGGGAGAATATTGTATTTGTCTGACATTAAACAAAGGTAACAAAATAATTTTGAGTATTATATACACTCGGAAAACATTTCCGAGCGAACTGAATCTTGTCATGGGGATTTTTGTACTTGAGGTTTTGTGATAATACACACCTGAGATCCGTTATCGAAATAAAAATTAAGAAATCTTTTACGTTCCTCTATTTCAAATCTTTTTAACTTTGCACTAAACAATTATTCCCATGAGAAACACTATATTATACCTCCTCTTACTCGGTTTACTCAGTTCTTCTTGTACCACAAAAAAAGTGGAAGATGAACAACCCTATTTAATCCTCCTCTCCATGGATGGTTTTAGATGGGATTATCCTGATTCTATTGCTACTCCTTATTTTGATAAAATTGAGCAGATGGGTGTAAAAGCAGAAGCTATGCAAGCTTCATTCCCTAGTAAAACCTTTCCTAACCATTATACTTTAGTAACTGGTTTAGTTCCTGATCATCATGGTATTGTTAACAATACTTTTTATGCTCCTGAATTTGATGAAGTATATGCAATCAGAAACAGAGAAGCAGTACAAAATGGGAAGTTCTACCAAGGAGAACCAATTTGGAATACTGCCGAAAAGCAAGGCATGAAAGCTGGCTCTTATTTTTGGGTGGGTTCTGAAGCCGATATCCAAGGCATGCATCCCTCCTATTGGAAAACTTATGACCATCACTTTGGTTTTCATCAACGTGTGGATTCTGTAATGGCTTGGTTAAGTTTAGAGGATTCTAAACGACCGCATTTAATTAGTTGGTATGTTGACGAGCCAGATGGAGTTGGGCATCACTACGGGCCTCATAGCGAAAAAGCAGATTCTGCCATTAGAGATTTAGATGCTTTATTGGGCTACTTTATGAAAGAATTAGCCGCTCATCCTCTAGCTGATCAAGTAAATGTTATTGTATTATCCGATCATGGTATGGGAAGCATCAGCAAAGAGAAAACAATCATGCTTAAAGAATATCTAAAAGATGATTGGTATAATTATCTAGTTGGAGGAAATCCAATTTATAATATGGATGCCAATGAAGGTTTTGAGGATTCTATCTATATGGCTCTAGAAAATGTAAAAGGACTTACTATCTATAAAAATGAAGAAATGCCGGCTCACCTTAATTATGGTACTCATGAGCGATGTTTAGACTTCACTATAGTTGCCGACAGTTCTTATAGTCTCATGAAAAGAGAGCCTCGCGAAGGATATGGTTTTGGAGGTACTCATGGTTATGATATTAACAATACAGATATGGATGCCATCTTCTACGCCTATGGTCCTGCATTTAAAGAAAACTATCAACAAACTAAGTTTAAAAATGTGGATGTTTATCCTTTAATGTGTGAAATTCTTGGATTGACCCCTGCTCCTAATGATGGGCAATTGAAAGAGGTTGAGGGGATGCTTAAATAAGACGGATGCGGGTTGACGGATGTGGGAGTTTGAAGACAGAAGTCCGAAGTCAGAAGTGAATCGACCATTGTTGAAAGTTGGGTGACCGATGCTGGATGCTGAATGTGTGGTGTAACGAAATCTAGCAGTACCAAGTTTAAAAGGGTCAAGTCTAAATTCTGGGGGAATTGATATTTTTAGTCATCAACAATTACTCTAGCAAGACTGTAAATCTAATTTTCTATAATTCAGTACTCTTGCCTTAGGCAAGACTTAGTGTTTGGGAAAGGCCACCTTTCTGTCTTCGTATTTTAATTTCAGTTTACAAATGAAAAAATCGTGTTCTGTTTTAGTTTGAACCTATGCAAAGTTTATAAAGGCTTCCGCAGGAAGTTTCCTCCCCCCTTATCAGAAAGTCGTTAAGCGGAGCAAAAGGATTGAAGGAAATAAAAAACAATACTGTTTGACGCTCGTTAGTGACAC
>JADGDY010000072.1 GCA_016744655.1 Bacteroidales bacterium
TCAGAAAAGCAGGGAATAGCTGGGAAAAGGCTTAAGGCGGGATGGAATGAAGAGTACTTACTAAAGGTGCTTAATATAAAAGTGTGAGTTTGCCCTGGGTATAGTACTCATTTTTTTTACGACGATAAGCTAATTTCATATCTTTGTCATTATGAGCTTCAGAACATTAATTATACTCTTTCTTACTGTTTTTCTCACTCTTGCTAATAATGCAAATGAGCAACAAAAACTCGACTCTTTAAAGCTGGAAATAAGTATAACTGAGACTCCTCAGAATAAGATAAACCTATTGATTGAAGCTTCAAAAGAAGCCAGAGATCAAAGCTTAGTAAACGATGCTATCCTCTTTTCAAAAGAGGCATTGGAGCTCTCTTTTGCAGAGGATCTAAAAAAAGAAGAAGTTTTATCCAAGAAAGAATTGGCCTATGCTTATCTTGATAATAATGACCTGAAAAAAGCTTTTAGCTTGGCCAATGAAGCCAAACATTTAGCCGATGAAAACTCTTATGATTTAGAATCAGCTTTAGTTTCTCAGCTTTTATCTCAATTATACTTTATGATAGCAGAATATGATAAAAGTGTTGAGTTATCTTTTATTGCTTTAAAGCCTTTTGAGAAACATGAAGACTATTTTAACATCTCTACAAGTTTAGAGCAAATTGGTAGAAACTATGCACTAATGGGCAAAGACTCATTAGGAAGAATCTATTTTTTAAAAGCCATTAAAATGGCCCGGACCCATGAAAACTATTCTGTTCTAGGTGTCGCCATGGTCAACTTATCTAATAGCTATTATCTGAAAGAACAAAATAAGGAGGCCATTATTATCCTTAAAGAGGGCTGTAAAGTTTTACTTATTCATAAAGAAAATGGTCCTGCCATAGGAACAGGCTATAGCAATATAGCCTTAAATTATATTGGTCTTAAACAGTATGATTCGGCTTTTTTATATCTTGAGAAAGCTAATGTGTTTAATACTAGAATAAATAATCTCCGCAGTCTTCTGAATAACCATAACTCCTATGCATATTATTATCAACAAGTTAATGAGGAACAAAAATTTATAGAACATGCTAATTTGGCTTATCATATAGCTAAGGATAATAATTTCATTTTTGAACAACGAATTATATCGAAACTGCTAGAGGATTATTACCAGTCTAATAATCAAATTGACAGTGCTTACAAGTATAGATGTATTCAACACGATATCAGTAATATTATCAATTCTCAAAACACCTTAAGTAAGATAGCTCAGCTTGAGATGGTAAAGGGGTTAGAAATTGCCGAAAAAGAAAATGCTTTGATCGAACGCAAAAGAATATTTATAAATACGGTGGCATTTATTGTCTTATTGTCATTGCTTATCCTCACCATTGTATTAATGCGAAACTACAGAACTAAAGCTAAGCTCTCAAAGCTCAAGCAAGAAAAGCTAGAAGACGATATTTCTTTCAAGAGTAAAGAGATGACCATTCAGCTGATGGACTTAACCAAACGTAATGAGTTACTAGCTGACATCACCAAAGAATTGATTAATGTTTCAAAAGGAGCCCAAAAAGATGAAACAAAAAGCGCCATTAATAAAATAGCTATAGATATTGAGAAAGCCACAGAAGGCAAAATATGGGAGGATTTCATTCTTAGATTTAAAGAAGTCCATTCTGGTTTTTATGCTCGCCTTATTAAGAAATATCCCGACCTCACACCTAACGAACAGCGCCTTTGTGCTTTCTTAAAACTCAACCTTTCTACCAAAGAGATTCTATCGATGACCGGACAGAGTGAAAGAAGTATAGTTATGGCACGTCATAGGCTTAGAAAAAAGTTTGGTATTAATTCTCAAGAAGTAAATTTAGTCATCTATATTTCGAAAATATAGCATTCTTTTATTCCGACTTTTATCCATATTAGTATCCTTCAATTTCTTTAGAGTAAAACTTTATATTTCCATAATGTGAATTCATTGATTTCATTAAAAATCATATCTGATTTAATAATATTGCTTAATATCAATACTATAAGTAAGCATATTGCTAATAAGTGAATGATTTGTGAATGTATATTTTCTTTATTGTGAATGTCTTGTTAACCCCAAATATTACGATAAAATCAGAATTCTGTAGATTTTTGCTCCATCAATTTTTCAAAACAATGGCAAAGAAAAATAATTCGGGCACAGATAATAAAAAGAACAAAACAGAAAATTTGGAATCCATTCTCAAACGAAAGGAATTACAAAATAAAATGTTTGAGAAATTAATTTCCGAAATAAACAAAACAGAAAAACAATAATTAAAACATAATAGCAATGAAAAATAAACAAAAAATGTTTTTAAGATTCACAGCACTTTTTATAGTAGCTCTATTAACGAATACCGGATTTGCGCAAAAAGCAAACCTTCAAGAAGAGGTTTCTTCTGGAAATAGTGTACAAGTAACTAAGTCCTTATTAGAAATTGATGAATACTGTATTCCAGCTGGACATGTCGAAGATTGGTTTTATACAGATGATTTTCTATTTGCTGGAATAGAAAACATAGGGTCTGGATATGGAGAGAACGGTTATAATGATTTTACCAATATGCAAGCAAGTGTAGAGCTTGGAGCTACCTATACCTTATCAATTAAAGTTGGTCCATATGCTGGGAATATTGAGCAAGTTGCGCAAATGTGGATAGATTTAGATGGGAATGAACTATTTGAGGAAAACGAATTATTACTAAAAAATGCATTTGTTGACACTACCCGTAGAGATTACTCTATTGATATTCCAAATTATGCGCTAGAAGGAATTACCCGACTCAGATTAGTTAGCGGTTGGGATATGGATAGTTTATTCCAAGACCCTTGTCACACTGGTGGTCAAGGTGAATGGGAAGATTATTCCGTTGAAATAATCGGAAATTCATCTGGCCTAGATGCTACAGCTCAATCCATAAATTTTAATCCCCCAATTTTTACAATGGGCAATATTATACCTAAAGCTACAGTAGCAAATTGGGGAACATCAAGTATTGATTTCGATGTGACATGTACTATTGATGGAACTTCCTATATTTCAAGTACCTCAACTCCAGTATTAGAGCCCGGAGAAACTTTTCAAGTTATATTTGATGCTTGGGATGCCGAAGCAATTGGTGTTTATAATATGAATATTACCACTTTATTGGCGGGTGATGAAAATCCTGAAAATGACACTTTTACAGGTCTCGTTACTATTTTAGAAACATTACCAGCAAAAAGAGTATATGCTGAAGAAGGTACAGGAACCTGGTGTGGTTGGTGTGTGAGAGGAACAGTAGCCATGCAACATATGCGAGAAACTTATCCTGATACTTGGATAGGAGTTGCAGTCCATAATGATGATCCAATGGTGAATGAAGAATGGAATTATGAGCTTGGATTTGTTATGTTTCCTAATATGAATGTCAATAGATCTATTATTGACGACATTAGCATTGAATCTACTGAGAGTCAATATGAATCAGAAATAAATAAAACAGCTATTGCTACTATCGAAATTACTTCCTTTGAAATAGATGAAGCTAATAATATGATTTCTTTCCTTGTGGAATCAGAATTTATCATAAATGCTGAAAGTTGTCGTTTTAGCGCAGCTATTATTGAAAATGGCGTAACTGGTTCGGGTCCTGAATATAATCAGGCCAACTATTATTCTGGAGGTGCTGAAGGCCCTATGGGTGGTTTCGAAAACCTGCCAAATCCAGTCCCAGCAGAAGACATGGTTTATAGTGAAGTAGGAAGAAAAATTATTGGAGGTTTTGCTGGTGTAACAGAAAGCTTACCGGACATTGCCTTGGCCGGAGAAACTTATTCCTATTCTTTTGAAACTGAAATTGATCCTGAATGGAATTTAGAAAATATTGAAGCTATAGCCTTATTGCTAGAAGATAATGGTACTGTTATAAATGCTGCTAAATATGAGCAATTGGTTGGAATTAAAAATATAAAAAAGGATGCATTAAATATTTATCCAAATCCGACAAGCAGCCATATCAATATTTCAAATACCGAACTTGGAGACCTTTCTATCTATAACCTGAATGGCGCTTTAGTTAAAGAAATATCTCAAGTAGAAGGTCAGATTAGTATTGATGTGAGCGATTTAGATAATGGTATTTACTTTGTCAAATTAAGTACTGAGGATGGTATTAAAACAACTAAAGTAAGTATTGTAAAATAGTATTTTTCATATTGAATGGATTAATTAATAGAGCGGAGATTCATTAAATAAATATTTGATTAGAGTTTAAAATAGTTTGTGATAATGTAATGAGTTTCAATGGGTGCAAAAGCCACGTTCTTTATTTGGATGTGGCTTTGCTTTTTTATATTAACATGATATGTAAGCTTGATAAACTACCATCCTTTATTTTTGAGAGTCAATAAACCTTACATTTTTCTAACTTTGTGCCATTATAAAACATTATGAAGAGTCTTAAGTTAGCCTTTAACCTTTTGGGAGTTTTGTTCTTTTTGAATTCACTTCAAGCTCAAAACTATCCTGTAATTGATTCTCTGATTCAGGAAATTGAATTAGAGGATGAAGACCTTTCTAAGATTAACTTAATGAATCATCTTGATAAACAATTGCATGGCACCAATGCTGCCAAAGGTTTTTCAGTATGTGAAGCATTATTGTCCAATGCTCAAAAAAACGAGGACTATATTATTGAATCATTAGTTTTAAAAAGTATTGGAAACCTATATTACTTATCTGGAGATTACCTAAATGCTCTTAAATATCTTGACCAAGCAGAAACTGTATTAATTAAACAGCCTCAAAAAGATATAGAGGCAGGTATTTATTATAACAAAGCAGTGGTGTTTTATTATATAAATAAATTAAAACAAGCTAGAAATTATGCTGATTTGGCTTTAGAACTCTACCAAGAAAACAATGATGATAAAATGCTTGGTTCTGTTTATACAATATATAGTGCCATTTATGGAGCTTTAGAAGACCTTGATAATAGTTTTAAATACGATCGCTTAGCTTATCAAAATGCCATACAGCAAAAAGACACTTTAAATATTGCTCGATGTCTCCATAATTTAGGTATTCAATATTCTAGTAGGCAACAGGTTGATTCAGCAATTATTTTCTTTAAAAGGGCAATTGAAATCAATACAAAACAGAACAATATCAATTGGCTAGCTACCAATTACATATCCATTTCTAACTTAATGTTGAATAATAATATTCTTGATTCAGCAAGCATATATATTGATAAGGCACATTTACTCTATGAAGAAGTTGGTTTTAAACAAAATCTAGATTATATATTTGAATTAAAAGCACTTATCGCATTAGAGAATGGAGATTTAGAATCCGCAATTAAATATTTTCAAAGCATAACACAATGTAAAAATGTGATGCATGGAAATCAAATGAAGTCCAATGCCTATCATCATTTATACGAAATATATAAATCTAAGAATCAAATCGAATTAGCTCTTGAGTGCTATCAAAAACATCATCAATATGAGGATAGTGTTAAACAGGAAAACAATACCGGTTTGCTTACCGTTATGGAAATGCAAATGGATTATAAGGAAGAGCAGAATCGTTTAGAATTAGAAAATAAAGAGGTAAAGCTTCGTTCCCAACGTATTATGTTCATTGTCCTTCTGTTAATCCTTATTATTGCAGCACTTTCCATAAGTATTTATTTTGTGTATAAGCTTCAAAAAGCAAAAGCTAAAACAGCTCGTACCGAAAAGAAACTGATTGAAGACGAGTTGGAACATAAAAAGCGAGAGATGACTACAAATGTGATGGCGCTTATGAAGAAGAACAATATGCTTGGCGATATTTCAAAAAAAATATTGGAGATTGAGAAGGGAGCAATAAAAGACGAAACGAAATATGCTTTGCGCCAGGTTTCAAATGAAGTTCGTAAAAGTAAAGAGCATAAGTTGAGAGAGGAATTTGATATCAGATTTACTCAAGTAAGTCAAGAATTCTATAATAAATTATCAGAAAAATATCCTGACATTTCATCTAGTGAAATGAGAATGTGTGCTTTTTTACGAATGAATCTTTCCACCAAAGAAATAGCAGAAATAACTGGCTTACTTCCCAAAAGTATTGATAATGCCAGAAGTAAAATCAGAAAGAAATTAGAGCTAGGAACTCAAGAAAACCTATCAGAGTTTCTACTAAAAGTATAAGAATCCTCCGTTCTACTTAAAAGAAAAGAGATTCCCTCTTTTTTCTACAATTTCCTTAAAAAAATTATTTTTTTCCATAATTGTGAGATAATTATGGGATGTTTTATCAGTCATATGAGAGATATGTGGGATGTTTTGTGATGCCCATTTCAGAGCTGTATTGTAATTTTGTCGCTGATTACTAATGAGATAATAAGATAACATAAGATGAAGAATGATTCATTGGAGAAAGACGAGATGAAAGAGCTGGAAAAGTTTGTTAAAAAGGCAGAACAAGAGAATTTTGTTCTAAAAAAGCTCTTGGAAATAGAAAAAACAGCCAAAGCATCGTCCAAACCTAAACATAAACAATAAAACAAATCAATAATAATTCACAAAAAAATAGTCAATATGAGAACACAAATACTCAAATTATCAAGTATTATTTTGCTATTCATATCATTCGGATTGAATGCGCAAAACTTTCAAAAACTTAATGGAGAAAATCCTTATTTTGAAATTTATCAAGCTCAGGACTCAGATGCTAAAATAAGTCCCTTAGATCAAAATATGGAATGCCCTGAAAATAGTCTCTATGGACAAACAACTGATGATTTATTAGCTGGTAGTGGTGGGTTTTTATCTGATGAAAATACAAATGCATTTATAGCCCAACAATTTTTAAATATTAATGGACTTATTGGAGGTATTAAGGTATTTTGTATTGAAACTAATCCGGGAAACTATCCTTGTTCTGTAGATGCAATGAATGTAAAACTACGAATTTATGACGATAATAATGGGCTTCCTGGAGAAATAATCTACGAGAGTATCCAAACAGTTGAAGGCACATTGACAGGAGATTCGTTGCCAGTATGTGATAACGCTCCAATAGAAGAATATACAATTACATTTGAACAAGGTATTGACATAAGCAGTGGTTATTTCAGTTTATTCTCTACAGGTGAAAATGGTGAATCTGGCGATTGCTGTATTCGCATCGTTACCATTGTAGATGGACAAGGTGATTTGGCGAGTAACTATGGAGATTCCTGGAGTATTGACCAATCAGGCTTAAAAGTGAGCTATTGTCTTCTGCCTCTTGAATCAGCTACAGATGCTCCTGGTCAAGCAACCACCTTTAATGTAGTTCCTGATAATATGGGAGCAAATGAAGCATTGGTTAACTGGACAAACCCAAGTCTAACAGCTACCGGGAATGAGCTTACAGAATTAACTGAGGTTCATTTGTATGCAAATGGAGTTTTAGAAACGACCATATCAAACCCCATAATTGGAGCTGGAGAATCTTTTGATTTCACTGCTCCTAGCAGCGGAATGTATGTATTTGATGTCTATGGAGTGAATAGTCAAGGTGAAGGTTTGCATACATACTTTGAAACCTATGTGGGAATGGATGTTCCTGAAGCTCCATTAAATCTTAGCGTATCAAGTGATGATTTAAATGGATATGTTTCATGGAATGAACCGCTACTAGGTTTAAACGGAGGTTATTATGATGGTACAATTACAGAATACCAAATTCTTCGATATCCCGATATGATGGAAATTGCAGTTGCTGGAAATATAACTGAATACCTTGACGAAAGTATTCCAGGAGTTGGTCCTTATTCTTATTCTATAATGGCTGTAAATTCTATAGGTAATGGAGGAATATCTGAGTCTGGAGTAGCTTACTTAGGAGGAGGAATTGCACCTACATTAGTTATAGGAGAAAAAGGAACTGGAACTTGGTGTGTATATTGTCCCGGTGCTGCTTTAGCCTTTGAAGATTTAGTTTTAGAAGGATATGAAATGGGTTTAATTTCATATCATGCAAATGACGATTATGAGTTTACAGATGGTTTAGAAAGATTAGCAACCTATTATAATGTTGAAGGTTATCCTACCGCAATTTTCGATGGTATTTTGACTTATTCAGGAGGAGATCCTATTATGAGTGTGATAGAGGAATATCGTCCTATGGTGGATGAACGACTATTAGCTAAAACAGCAATTACTATAGATGTTAGCGATGCTTCAGTGATAGGAAATACACTTCAAGCAGAAATTGAAATAGTGAAAGTTGCAAATTTAATTAATGAAAACACAGTATTTCATGCTGTTCTTACCGAATCAGATATTCAAGAAGAATGGATCACACAAACAGAACTCAACCATGTAGCTCGTGTGATGTTTAATGGAGTAAATGGAACACCAGTTGACCTGATAAACAACAATACCCTAACGATTCCAATTTCCATAACAATAGACGATTCATGGGTAGAAGAGAATTGTGAATTGGTGGTTTTTGTTCAGGACAATGACAGTAAAGAAATTTTAAATGGAAATAAGATGTCGCTTGCTACAGTGGGTATGGAGGAAACTACTGTAACTGATTTTGTTCTATATCCAAATCCAGCAAATGAAAAGGTTAGCATTCAAGGCCTAAATATAAATGAAGTGACCATCTTTAACATGGTCGGTCAATTAATAGAAAAAACAGAGGAATCTAACATCAATACAGCATCCTATGAAAACGGACTATATGTTTTCAGAATTAAAACAGAGGATGGTAGGACTATTGTAAAACGAGTTGAAATAGTTCATTAGAAAACATTCAAATGGGGAGAGTAGAGGTGTAATAATTATGTGTTCTTGGTTAGAAAGATAACTAAATAAAAAATGCTTTTAATTTTCGTTTTGAGAAAAGGGATTTGCGATTAGCAGATCCCTTTTTTAGTTCTAGAGGATGTTTTAATGTACCTTAAACTTTGTACATTTGTATTAATGAAACTAAGGATTCTTAAGATAGCACTTCTTCTTATCTGCTTTTCAACATCAATGAGAGCTCAGGATCGAACTTCCATCGATTCACTACAATCTGCTCTTTCCATTTCCAGAACTGATACATTAAAAATCACATTACTAAATGATTTGGCTGGCATTTATTTTCAGAAAAACCTTGATAGTAGCTTTTTCTATCTCGAAAATGCCTTGAATATTGCTCGACAATCTGGTTCTCCTCATCACAAATCCAGAACCTATTCTAATATTGGAACCTACTATTACTATAAAGAAGAATATTTAAAATCCTTAGAGTATATTGATTTAGCATTCGATATTGCAAACGAGATTAACAATATAACAATAGTCTCATATGCATATTATATTAAAGCATGGATTTTTGTAGATTTAAACAATCTCAACTTAGCAAATGAATATGCCAATAAAGCTATGGAGCTTTATAAAAAACAAGACAAAAAAGAAAAATACGGCGAAATATATACCATTTATTCAAGCATATATGATTTGCTAGGGGATTATCAAAAAAGCCTGGAGTATGAGCGAAAGGCTTACAATATAGAGCTCAGCCTTAATCACACAGAACGATTATCAGGAAGTTTGAATAACATCAGTAGTTTATACAATCATCTAAATAAAACGGACTCAGCTAAAATCTATTTGTGGCAAGCTGTAAAGCTTAACAAAGAATTCAAAAATGTACATTGGTTAGCGATAAATTATTTTAATCTAAGTAAAGTTAGCCTTCTAACTGGAGAGGTTGATTCAGCCGAATGGTATATAAACCAAGCTGTAAAAACATATGATATTGGTGGGTATGATGTTGGGAAGCCGAAAATTCACATTGCAAAAGCCCAAATTGCACTACTACGAAAAGATACAATGTTGGCTGTTCAGTTTTATGATTCTATAGTTCATGCACCAAAGAAAAATGAAGAACTCTCAATAATAAAAGAAGCGTATAGGAATTTAGCTGAAATATCTCACGCTCAGAAAAAATATGAATCTGCAATCGGGTACTATAAAGCTTTTAAGCTACATGATGACAGTATAAAAAAAGGAAGCAATGCAAGTTTGTTAACCCTTATGGAGTTACAATTAGAATATGAAAAGCAACATCATGAATTAGAAAAGGAGAAAAATGCAGTGACCATAAAAATGCATCGTAAGAATTTTCTTATTATCATTTTAATTATCATACTTGTTTTTGTAGGTATATCATTATTTTTACTTTATCGGTTGATGAAAAATCGTGCATTGAGAGAAAAATTAGAGAAGCATCAAATAGAAAAGGAACTGCAAGCAAAGAATCGTGAAATGACAGCCAATGTGATGACACTGATGAAAAAAAATGAGATTTTAAGCGTAATATCAAAAAAACTTTTAGAGATTGAAGAAAAGGCTGTGAAAAAAGAAACTAGGGATGCTATTAGTAAAATTTCAGCGGAAATCCGTAAAAGCCGTGAAGTTGAACTTTGGGCAGAATTTGATCTTCGATTTAAGCAGGTTCATGGAAACTTTTATAACAGTCTTTTAAAAATTGCTCCAGAACTTTCTCCAAATGAACTACGCATGTGTGCTTTTCTTCGAATGGATATATCTACCAAAGATATATCAGAATTAACAGGCTTAGATAAACGAACTGTAGATAATACCCGATATAAGATTAGGAAAAAGTTTAAAATTGACGGTAAAACGAATCTTACAACTTTCCTTTCTAAATTTTAAACAGTCATACTTTTCCTTTTTTTATTTAAAGTACCCCTAGCTTTAAACAAGTTTGTTTTTATTGCCGATTTCCTGTGTTAAAATAAATAATCCTTAATCACTACAATATGAGCATAATACATTGCTGGTGTGAGATATTAATGAGGTTTTATAAACCATCAATTAGATTATAATGAGTTCGTTTTAATTAAAACTTTAACAAAGCCTTTTATGTTTGCTGGGAACTTGAATGAGGTGATATGAGACAGAACAAAGTGAATAAAAATATTGATAATAATTCTAAAAAAACGGAACGATCAAAACTTCAAGATTTTATTATTCGCATAGAAAAGCAAAACCATGTTCTAGGATTGCTTCTAAAAGTGTTTAATCATAATAAACAAAATTCAACTTCATTGTAATTCTAGAAATCATACATATAAAAAAACAAACAATATGAAAAAGTCTACAGTTCTAATTATCATTGCACTGATGGTATTTCCAGCAATCAGTTTATTCTCTCAATCTGGAAAAAGTACTGACAATATAACATTTGCTTTTTATGAAGATTTTTCAGGCTTAGAATCTTTGCCTGACGGCTGGAGTGTCATGGGTTTGGGGAATAATAATTGGAAAATTAGTAACACAGATGATGCTAGCGGAATAGCTCCGGAATTACATTTCGATTGGTCACCTTCTATTGATGGAACCACCAGACTGGTTACACCCGCAATTAATTCAGAAGGCCTATCTGAAATAGCACTTTCTTTTAAGCATTATTTCCATTTTTACATTGCAGGAACCGATTCAATAAAAATAGAAACAACTAGCGATGGAGGAGCCACATGGAATCAAGTATGGGCTCACTATTTAACAGCTACAATTGAGCCTGAGACCAAATCTCTTAATATAACTACTCCCGACGTTGGATCAACAAACTTGCAAATTGCATTTACCTTTGCTGGGAATTCATATAATATTTATGATTGGAAGATAGATGAAGTTGCAGTTGGAGATCCATTTTCTTATGATGCTTCTGTGACTATGATTAGTATACCAGAACTTATTAATGCTGGAAACACAATTAGCCCTGCTGCAGTAGTTAAAAATAAAGGGCAAGAAGTAGCTAGTTTTGATGCTACTTTTATGATAACTGAGCAAGGGGGAGCTGTAATATATTCTGAAATGCTACCAGTTGTTGACCTTGTTAGTGATGAAAGCACTACCCTAACATTCCCAGATTGGGTTTCAGTTGAAGGAGTTTGTGATGCTAAAATTTCAGTAAATCTAAGTGGAGATGAAGACCCTAACAATAATGAAATCACAAAGCAAATAAATGTGATAAACGATCTTATTCTAATTAGACCTCTTTTTCAGGTGTTTACAAGCTCAACATGTAGCCCTTGTACTTCTGCTAATGAAGTACTCGATGGAATTTTGGCCAATAATGAAGAGAGTTTTAGTTTAATTAAATATCAAACTCCATTTCCAGGGGATGGTGATCCTTATGCTTGTAGTGATGTAGATTTAAGAGTAGATTATTATGGAATTCAAGGTGTACCAACAATGTTTGTAAATAATGCTGTTAGTTCTCATCCGTATTATTTCACCCAACAAAAATTCGAAGAGCTAGCTATGGTTCAGACATTTATGGATATTTCTATTGAAAATGCTACAATTAATAGCGATAACCTTGTTGAGCTAATTGCTACCATTGATGTGACAGAGAACTATAGTGCAGGCCTTACCGCACATATTGCCATAGTTGAAAAAATGACAACTGGAAATGTTGGTACTAACGGAGAAACAGAATTTTATAATGTTCTAATGAAAATGATTCCTGATGGTGATGGTATAGAATTAGGCGAATTAACTCCAGGAAACTCTACTGAAGTCTCGGGAAGTCAAAACATGAGCCTTACCTTTATGGAAGAGGCCGAAGATTTGGCAATTATTGTATTTGTTCAAAAAGATAGCGACAAGTCAATTATTCAGAGTAATATGATAGATGTTACCCTAGTTACAGGACTTGAAGATACCAATAGTGAGCAAGAGAATATTCAGCTGTATCCAAATCCAGCAAATGAAAAGGTTAGTATTCGAGGCCTAAATATAAATGAAGTGACTATCTTTAACATTGTCGGTCAAGTAATAGAAAAAACAGAGGAGTCTATCATCAATACAACATCCTACGAAAACGGATTATATATTTTCAGAATTAAAACAGAAGATGGTAGGACTATAGTAAAACGAGTTGAAATAGTTCATTAGAAAACATTTAAATGGGGAGAATTGAGTAGTAATTTGAGTTTATATTAAGTTAGCCTAAACATCTTTATGATGTTTAGGCTTTTTTTATTGGTTTTAATTAACGAAACCCCATTATTTAGTAAACATCTTCTAAGTAAATGAAAAATAATACCGCTCATTATATTGTAATTTTTGGTATAAATCCCATAGTTGAACAGCTTCAAGAAACCTATTCTCATATTCCTAAATTTCTTTTGGCAAAATACTGGTACCACAAAAAGCACAGTGGATTTCACGAAAAGCAACTAAGAAATAAGATTTGTCCTTGAAATGAAGCTCTCAAAAATTAAACAAACAAGCCAACCAATTCCACCAAACGATTAGAGTACCCCATTTCATTATCATACCAAGCAATTACTTTCACTAACTTATTCTTATCGCCTAAAACTGCAGTGAGCTGAGCATCGAAAACAGCGGAATGTGAGTTGCCTATCACATCGCGTGAGACTATTGGGTCTTCGGTATATTCGAGGATGCCTTTCATATTACTTTCGCTAGCGACTTTAAAAGCCTCGTTAATCTCTTCAACTGTGGCTGGTTTATTGAGTGTACAAGTTAAATCAGTCAGGGAGCCATCGGGTACAGGTACTCGTATACCCGCTCCTCCCAAATTCTGGTCTAAATGAGGGAATATTCTGGTGACAGCTTTGGCCGCTCCAGTAGTGGTAGGAACTATATTCTCAGCTGCCGTTCTCCCCCTCCTCAAATCTTTATGAGGCCCATCTAATATATTCTGATCTTTGGTATAAGAGTGGACTGTAGTGATAAAGCCTTTTTCTATTCCCCAGTTTTCATCCAGTATCTTTATTAGCGGTGCCACATTATTAGTGGTACAGCTGGCATTGGAAATCATCTTCAGATTCTTGTCAATGTCTTTATCATTCACTCCCAAAACTATAAATGGAATTTCTTGTTCCTCATCATCTTTGGCTGGCGCTGATATGATTACTTTTTTGGCCCCGGCTTCAAGGTGCATGTTGGCCTTGTCTTTGGTGGCAAACAATCCTGTTGACTCAATCACCACATCAATATCCAAATCAGCCCAAGGTAAATTCTGAGGATTCTTTTCCTTTAACACTAGAGTAGATTGATCATTCACTATCAAATGATTTTCATCATAGTCCACTTTTGCTTTCACCTCTCTGTGTACCGTATCGTATTTCAAAAGGTGTGAAAGAGTGTAAGTATCCGTTAAATCATTAATGGCAACAACACTAATATTGGGGTGGTTGATCAGCAAGCGAAAAGTCGCTCTACCAATTCTTCCAAATCCGTTGATAGCCAATCTTATTTTTGACATGATTAATAATTTTTAAGGCTACAAAATTACGAGTTTTTTAGGCAGCATCATTGCTAGGGTTCAAAATCAGTGAAACTATGATGCATTGGTATTTTATTTCCCTTATTAAAACTATGCCCTTTAGTATTTCGGTTTCTACAAGTTTTGTGGTTCGAAGCTCGGAGCACGAAGCTAGAGGTAAATCAACTTCGTGCTTCAAACTTCAGACTTCAAGCTATCTCACTCAATTATTACAACGAAACTCATTATTTATCAGAGTCATGATGTGTTCAGTCTATTTGGTTTCAAGCTTCTTAAAACTCCCAATCCAAACCATACTTATCACTAACGTCAAGTGCTGGCATAGGTCCATCTAAAGGTTTTAAATCCTTTACATACCAATCTAGCCAATCAATCTGACGGTATATCACATCAACTTGTCCGACTTGTTTTCTGTTTCCATGTCCTTCGCCAGGATATTGCACTAATCGAACTGCTGGATGCTGATTCATTTTCATGCGGCGGTATAATTGTAAGCTTTGCTCTGGATGTACACGAGGGTCATCAGCGCCACCATAAATTAAAGTGGCTGTTTTGCTTTGGTGTGCCCAATATACCGGACTTCGTTCCAAGTTCATCTGCCATTGTTCTTCTAGTGGTTTGCCGCTGTGAACAAAAAGTTCTTCCAAGGAGATATCTGTGGTTCCTCGTTTGCTACTTACATTACTAATTCCCACAAACATACAAACGGCTTTTACATAATCGGTATAATAGGTCGCAAACCAACCAGAAGCATATCCACCATAAGACCCACCAGCCATTCCAACTCTTTCTTTATCGGCTCCTTTTTCGGCAATTAGATATTCAATGCCATCCGCTAAATCGTCAAACTCTTTTCCTGCAGGATCCATAAATCCTTCCATGGCAAAATCTACACCATAACCTGTGCTGGCTCTATAGTTTAAATAAGCAACCAAATATCCTTTTCCGGCCATAACTTGCCCAGGTGTAGAATATCTGCTCAACCAACCATTGCTGTGATGCGATTCTGGTCCACCATGAACATATAATACCAAAGGATATTTTTTGTTCTTTTTGTATCCTACAGGCTTCATTAATAAACCTTCTATTTCCATTCCATCTCTGGCTTTGAACTTAATCACTTCTTGCTCCCCAAATTCCATATTTGCCAATTGAGGATTCACATTGGTGAGTTTATTCAGTTTTCCTTTTCCGCTCCAAGCATAAATATTAGAAGCATCGTAAGGGGTATTTCCAGTGAATACAAATGTTTTATGATCGGCAGTAAAAATAGGTTTGCCAAAAATAATGCCTGATTCTTCAGCATCTAATAAAACATCTCTTTTTCCTTTTTTTATGGAAACACTAGAGAGTTTAGGATAAACACCCTCACCAGAATAGAAGAAGATTTCTTTATTGCTTTTCCAAGCTACCCAACTCACATGACCTTTAAAGTTTTCTGGAGTGAGATTGGTGATGGTTTCTTTCTTAATAGAATAAACAAAAGCTTGACTTACGGCATGGTCGTTAATATTTAAGGCAGAGGCAAATGCCAATTGGCTACCCTCCTCATTAAAGGCATAGTTTCCAAGTTTACCAATGTTTCCAACCTCTTTGATTACCTTGCCAG
Organism: Bacteroidales bacterium; assembly: GCA_016744655.1. Taxonomy (GTDB): domain Bacteria; phylum Bacteroidota; class Bacteroidia; order Bacteroidales; family UBA12170; genus UBA12170. The sequence continues at coordinate 15,930 of JADGDY010000072.1, forward strand.
ATGCCAATTCCATAATTTTGATTTTACGGAGCATATAACGATGGTCGGTCAAGTTTTTTTCTGAAGTGGTGAAGGCTAAATATTCACCATTCGGACTAAATTCCATATCCCAAACATGGGTGTTTTCAAGTAATTTTTTCTCTTCAGTAACTTTAAAAGCTTCATCAAATTTAACTGAGTATAATTCTTTGATTTTAAGGTTTTCTTCATAAAATATAAAGCCATAACCACGTTCTTTTAAGTCCAGTTCCTTCTCAGATTTTGCTTGCATAGAAAGATAAGCCAAACCTAAACCATCGGCTTGCCATTTATAAGAGCTCACTCCGTTTTTTGCATTTGTGACTTGTATTTTCTCACCTCCATTTACTGGCATTAGCCAAACTTGTCTCTTTCCACCTTCTTCGGTATAGGTGAAAGCTAAATGAGAACCATTGGGACTATAATGAGGAGAACCACCTTTACAACCCTCCTCAAAAAGTAATGAGGATTCTTGGGTAGACATATCCATTTTATAATACTTATAATGGGAACCACCAGCATCTTCATTGGGAGTTCTAGGAGTTGAAATGGTATAGATTAAGGTAGATCCATCGGGGCTTAATTCATTAATTCCACATCTTTCTAAACTGAGTAAGTCGCTTGGAGACATTACAGATTGAGAATAAGCCATCTGGCCAGATGCAGCAAAAAGAAATAAAACTGCAATAATTTTGAAATATTTATTCATGATAAAACTTTTAATAATAGCTAAAATTGAGACGCAAGATAGACAATGTATTGCTACTGCCAAAATGCTACAAAGTAGTATCTTTATCCTCAAATTAAAAATTATGGTTTATACCTACGAATACCCTCGTCCCATGCTTTGTGTAGACATGGTGATTTTGAAAAAAGTTGAAGAAACAGCTAATATCCTATTAATAAAAAGAGGTCATGAACCTTATCAAGATCATTGGGCCTTACCAGGTGGGTTTATTGAAATGGAGGAGGATTTAATAGAATCAGCCTACAGAGAATTGGAGGAGGAAACCAGTATTACGAATGTGGAGCTTCAACAATTAAAAACCTATGGTAAACCCGGTCGAGACCCTAGAGGAAGAACGGTAAGTGTAGTTTTTGGAGGGTTTTTAGAAGCAGAACAAGAAGCACAAGCCGGCGATGATGCCAAAGAAGCAGAGTGGTTTTCAATTGATAAATTGCCTCCACTTGCTTTTGACCATGATTTGATTGTGGAGGAAAGTTTGTTATTCTTAAGTTAGCTCAAATTTTTATTCATCAACAAAAGGGAAAATAAATTTTACATAAGCACCTTTGTTAGTGTTATTGCCAAATAACATTTTGCCATTTAAAGCGGTAATGATTAAATTCGTTAAATATAGATCTACTCCAATGTTTTGATCTATATGAGTATTCCCAGGAGTAAAAGTACTCAACTTATTGTTAAGCATCTTCTCAGGAAAACCTTGGCCTTCATCTTTTATAGATAATTCTACTGAATTATCAGTTTTTACTAAGCTGATTGTAATATTTGATTGATTGTTGGAAAATTGTATTGCGTTCTCTATTATTCTGGTAAATGATTCTTTTAGCAGGGATTCATCAGAAGCAAGAGAAAATGATTTATCAAAAGGCTCGAAAATAATTTCAATATCCTTTTCCAAAATTGATTTATTAAAATCAATTAAAATAATTTGAAATAATTCAAACACATTAAATTCAGATATAAATATGTCTTGACTATGCGCATTTAGTTCAGTAATTAATAAAGCATCATATGATAGTTTTTCCAGCCTTTTTGAGCTTAATTCTATTCCATCTATAAATTCTTTTAATTCATCATCTGAAACTAGTTCTTTCAAAATATTTGTGAAGCCAAGGATACCGTTTAAAGGGGTTCTTAACTCATGACTTAGAAGTTGTAAAAACTCTGTCTTAGCAGTATCAAGAACACTTAATTCATTATGAGCAATTTTCAATTCCTCATTCGAATTTTCGAGCTCTTTGGTTCTTAAAGACACTTTTTTTTCAAGGGTGCTATTCATGTGTTTTAGTTGGTCTTTGGCATGTTTGAGTTCAATATGAACTTGAACTCTAGCTAGTACTTCATCAACTTCAAAGGGCTTTTGAATATAATCTGCACCTCCAGAATTAAAAGCGGTAATCTTATCGAGGATTTCTGTCATTGCACTAATAAATATAATTGGCAAATCCTTAAACTCTTTTACTGATTTAATTCGCCTACACGTTTCATACCCATCCATTTTCGGCATGTTAATATCTAGTAAAATTAAATCTGGTACTTCGAGATTTATACTATTTATTGCTTGCACCCCATCAGTAGCTACCCTAATATCATAACCTTTATCTGATAATATTTTACTTAATACCTTAAGATTCTCTATGTTATCATCTACAATTAATATTCTTTTTTTCATAACTAAGGTGTGTTAAATTTCAACTCCGAAAAGCAGTTTAATTTCATTAATTTTAAAATCATTAATCAACTCCTTTAAATAGGCTTTAAGTTCTAAATCCATAGTATCATTAGTATTTAATAACTTTGCTACATTATCAATACTTCCAATAGTAATAAATGATCTGATTTCTGTCAGAAAATCAATCGTTAACTCTTCAACTTTTGGTTTATAATAATTGATTGATTTGCTACTACTATGTGCTGGTTTATTATGATAGTTATATTCAATATCTAGGATGTTTTTCAAATTACTGAATAGTTCATTCTCTTTAATTGGTTTGCTTAAAAATGCTTTAACACCACAGTTTAATATTTTCATTCTTTCTTCATCAAGCACGCTAGCGCTAATGGCAATGATATTCATATCTTTTCCCCAATTTGATTTTAAGATAGTCTTTGTTGCTTCTTTACCATTTAATTCTGGCATTATAATATCCATCAGAATCACATCGGGTTGCCATGTTTTGGCTTTAGAAATAGCTTCATGGCCATCCTTAGCTTCATTTGTTAAGAAGCCTGCAGGCTCTAATAAATGTTTTATAATTTCCCTATTATCCTTAATGTCATCAACTATTAAAACCTTATATTTTTGAGGTTCCCCTTTAATGTTTTTCACAAGTAAATCATTTTCGAAATCAATAGTCAAATTGTTACTTCCAGTTTTATACTCAAACGTAAAAACGAAAGTTGAACCAATATCTACTCCGCTATTCAAGGAAATATCACCATTCATCAGTTGAGCTAATTTCTTACTTATTGCTAAACCTAGTCCAGTTCCGCTTCCAATATTCTCTTTTGAGGCTTGTATAAACGGTTCGAATACTCTATTTTGCATTTCTTTAGAAATACCTATCCCTGTGTCTTTAACTATAATATTAATAGATTGATGGTTGATGCTACAATTGATAGCAATAAATCCTTTGTTTGTAAATTTTACCGCATTACTTATTAGATTTAGTAATACTTGCTTTACCCTTTGATTATCTGCATATATTATTTCAGGGATTTTTTCATCTACATTTACTTCTATTGTTATAGCCTTATATTTTAATTCTACATGAAACATTTCAACAACATCGTAAACAAGTTTTTTAAAGTTAAAATCCACAGGATTTAAACTAACTTTTGAAGCTTCAATTTTAGATATATCAAGGATGTCATTTATTATAGATAAGAGATGAGTACCGCTACCATAAATAGATTGTATACTACTTTGTTGAAATTGGTTCAAGGATGGATCTTTACGCAAGATTTGTGAATACCCAAGAATTGAATTCATAGGAGTACGAATTTCGTGGCTGATATTTGATAAAAATTCGCTTTTTGCTTGATTCGCAATTTCTGCTTCATTTTTAGCAATTAATATTTCATCCTTTTGTTTGGCAATTTCCCGGTTTTTATTGTGTAATTTTTTTTGTGCTGAATCAATACGATCAAGCATTTTATTAAACTTCTCAGCTAAAGAGGTAAATTCATTATTTCCATGGATATCTAGTCTTTCTTCGAGGTTTCCTTCTCCTACTTTATTTATTTTTGCCAGAAATTCGTTCATTGTCATTTTTATACTGTTCCCGGTATAATAAAGTATCAGAAAAATTAAGCTCATTGAAACGATTAGTATAATAAGATCATTTAAAATGATTAACCAAATGGGTTGAAAACTGTCAGTAAAATCTGATATTAAAGAAATAGAAACACCTTTTAAATTGTACATGGTAATTCTTGCAGGACGGAAAAAATTTACTATTTCAATATTCCTATTATTAATATGTTTTATGAGTTTTGATTGTCCATTTTCAAAATCTGAATTTATATATACTTCATTCTCTAGAATACTCGAAAATATATCGTTATTATATAAAGGAATATTCAATCTTAGAAAATGCATCCAAACATTTATTGAAATAATATCTCGATTTTCGGAAGTAATAGTTTTCAATCTTTCTTGAAAAACTGTTAAAGTCCTTTCCAATTGCTTTGAAGTAGTACCAACCATTATCAAGTATTCATTATCATGTACTGAATAAAACGTAGTAGCAATAAATTGGTCGACACTGAATATGTATAAAAACTGAGTTTGAAAAGCGTGGCCTTTCATTATAGAATCTTGAATATATATTTTGTCTTTTTCTAATAAGTTATCAAATATGTTACTTCCTATTTCATTTTCGTATGATGAGTTTATAAATACTCCATCTTTATCAATTATTGTTATATTGCTTAATAATTCTTCATCATTCGATTGATTTATAAATTTCTTAGTGTCAAATGTAGACAACTCATTTTTCTCAAACGAAAACATCAAACTTTCGTAAATAGATTTATGTGTTCTATTTATCGTGTTCGCCATAATAGACATATGTTCTTCCAAGAAAAAAAGTTCGGTTTCCAATTCTCCTTTTAATTTCTTTTCATTTTGCTCTCGTTTATTTAGTTCTGTCTTTATCTTTCTGATTACTAAAAAAGAAGTTGATAAAATTGTAAATAATGCTACAAAAACGAAAACACGGATAATAATTATTTTGAATATCGAATCACGCTTTTTAATTCTTCCCATATCCTCAAAGTTAGTTAATTAATGAATTTCTTCGGGCCAAATATTGTAATATTTATCTTTAATCAAATGTTAATTGTACATAAAAAGTAAAATCTACAGGTATTTTTGTCAGCATGTGTATTTTCTGAACCATTAAAAATTAGACTGTACAAGCTTTAAAGAATAAGAATAGAAAATTAGTAGTAGTTATAAATGATAATTATTTTGAATATTCATATGTTTCAAGATCAAATCCAATTTATATAATGAGTATGAAATTAACGGTAGTATTTCTTCTTTATCGCTCTTGAAAAAATGATTTAATAAGTTTTAACAGATTGAACACACAACTGAATACTATTGGTTTCTATCATTGGAAACTAATATATATCTTTGCAAATTATACAAGGAGGTTTAAGACTACTGTTATACTATAGTCAATTAAATTGATGAAATTATAATTAATAATATATTTCAGAAAGATCTGATAATAATAAAACCCTATTAAAAAAAACTATGTTGAAACACTTGAAGACAAAAAATCTGGTTTTTAAATTGTCATTGTACATCATAGGTTTAGTGAGTATAATTCTATCAAGTTTGCTTGTTATAAACTACCAAACAACGGAAAGAATAATAATGCGCAATATTGAAGCAAGTATTGTTTCCGTTCTTCAAAAATCTGTACAAGAAATACAGGCAAGAACTAATATTCTTGAGGATATTACTCAGAAGTATTCATTTATCCTGATGCAGAGACAATTTCTTAAAGACTCAATAACAACTAATTTTTTAGCTTCTATTACAAAAGAGGATACTTTGATTATAGGAGCTAGTATCCTTTATCAGCCAGAGGCGCGAATGGACTCTATAAATAGGCTATTTCATTATTCTAATGTAAAGGATAGTTCTTTTGTTATAGATTATAATTGTGTATTCAATGAGAAATTGTTGCTTAAATCAAATGAGAAATGGAGCGATCCCTACTATCATGATCTTTATAAAATGTATGTTACATCTTATTCTCTTCCATTTTATTATGGTATCAATGGCGAAATTAGTGTTGATGGAGTTCTCAAAATTGATATTCCAATTAAGTGGTTAGATGATATTGTATCAGATATGAGAATCTATAAATCAGGACGAACCATGTTGGTCACAAGAAAAGGACAATTCATAACTCACTCCAATAAAGACTTTATTATAAAAAAGAACCTAATTGAATTAGCAGAAGATTACAATAGTCCGAAATTACATTCGGTTTTGGATTCCATTAAACTCATGAAATCTGGATACATAGTGATTTCAGACATTGTTGAAGATAAAGAACGTACTATTTTCACATATCAACCTTTATATAATAATGGATGGTCTATGATTTATCAATTTGGTGAATATGAGTATCTTGAAGAATTAGATGCTGTCACAAGAAGAACTATTCTATATGGTATTATAGGATTGTTATTAGTATTTATTGTCTGTGTTTACATTATTAATAAAGTTACTAAACCAATACGCCAACTCACCCATTTAACCAAAGAAATAAGAAAAGGCAATTTTGATACTATTCTACCTAGCTCTAAAGAACAAGATGAGGCTGGAAAATTAACAAGTTCGATAATTGCTATGCAGGTTGAAATTAAAAAGTATATCGAAAACCTTACAAGAACCATTGGTGAAAAGGAACGGATTGAGAGTGATATTAGAATTGCAAGCGAAATTCAATCTAATATGATACCATCAACTTTTCCCGACTCTAAAGAAATAAATGGGATAGATATTTATGGTAAAATAATTGCAGCGAAATTAATTAGTGGGGACTTATTTGATTATAGAAGAATTGATGATGATCATTTATATTTTTTAATCGGAGATGTAACCGACAAAGGCGTTCCAGCTTCATTATTTATGGCTATGACCAGAGCTTTAGTTATTGCCGAATCTAAAAGAGAAAGTAAGCCAGAAAAGATATTTGATGCGGTTAATAATCAACTGTGTGAAAATAATAAAAACAGCATTTTTGTAACTGCAATACTTGGTGTAATAGAGTTAAAAACAGGAATTATTAACTATTGCAATGCAGGACATAATTATCCTTATTTAACAACAAAAGAGGGAGAGGTTAAAATGCTCAAAGAAACACATGGTTTACCATTAGGGATTTTTCCTAATCAAATTTACCGGACGGGTAAATTCGTATTAACTGAAGGCAGCTCCTTATTTACATATTCCGATGGTGTTACTGAATCCGAAAACAAAGAGAATAAACTATATAGTGAAGAACGATTGGAGAATCTTATCCAGAAGAGTGTAAATCAAACAAATATTTCTTCTAATGATTTAGCAAATTCAATAATTAAAGATGTTGATTCTTATACAGAAGGAATGCCTCCATCAGATGACATTACAGTGCTTGTGGTATCTAAGAACAAAGTATCCAAAGCAAAGTATTAATCGTATATTTTTTAATACCATTGTATAAATAAAGAGTAAAATGAATTATTCTATAAACATTCGAAACAATATCAATGAACTTAATAAAGTTGTTAATTTCATAGAAAAGATTTCTACAGCTTACAGTTTAGATAAAAAATCTACTTACGAATTAAATCTAATTGTTGAAGAATTAGTTTCAAATACATTTAACTATGGTGAAAATATTGATGCTAGCATGGATATTACAATTAATATCACCACAAATCTATTAGACAATCAGATTGTTATTGTTTATACAGATAATGCACAGGAGTTTAATCCTATTAAGAAAAATAATTCAAATCGACCGACGAAAATTTCACTTGACAAACTAATGGTTGGAGGAGTTGGATTGCAGCTTGTTTTTAATTATTCGAGCAAGGTTAGTTATAAAAGAGAAAAAGACACGAATATTATTACAATCATAAAAAATATTTAAGCAACAAATTACTAAGGTTATGGATATTACAATAGAAAAAGAAAATGGAGTAAGCGTTATCGCTGTATGTGGAAGGCTTGACACTTTAAATTATAATGATTTTGACAGTTCTATAAGTAAAATTATAGATAATGGAGACACAAATATTTTACTTGACTGTAGTAAACTGGAATATATAAGTAGTTCTGGTTTAAGAGTTTTTGTAAAAACATTGAAAACCTTAAATG
>JADGDY010000249.1 GCA_016744655.1 Bacteroidales bacterium
GGAAACATATTTGACTTGTTGTACTTCTGATTCTTTTTCATACGCCAAAATTAATGGCTCAAGAATCCTTAGACAAGATGGGGTTGGTAGTGTGGATACATATATAGCTCTATCGGATTTGTAATCCGATTATTCAGTTCTGTATGGCCGGATATCTAATCACCTATTTAGTGGAAGTTTATACATAACTGGGTAGTTTTATTTCAAGGAATAGGCTCTTTTTTCACCCTTCAGGGCTGGGGCAAATAAAAAAGAGCCGACTATATTAAGTCTTGTGCTTAAACAAAACTTACCCCACATCCCCAAAATCAATCAAACGCTTCATGGTATCAAAAAAGGCTTGTTTAAATGAATCATCCTTTGAATGGAGTTTGTATAAATCCAATTCCTGTCTTCTTTGGCGGGTGAGTACTTCGTCTATCATTTTATGTAAGGCCAAGTCACGGTTCTGAGAATCCGGATTCTCTGCAAACTTGTCTTTAAAATCAGGGTGTTGTTGAATATGCCTCGATATTTGCATAAATTTGATTCTCTGGTCTTCTGGTGTGGCTTCCCAACCATGAAACCATCGCTCATTAAAGTTTCTGATGATATCATCCAATGGGTCTAGCTCTTCGCCTGTATCATGTGCTCCTCTTGGATTTGGATTTTGTGGTTCCAGCTCTGTATTGGACTCGTCGAGACTAATAGACTGATTTACTCTTGTGCGCTCCAATCCGTAGGTAGATAAATCAACTGAGTTCAATAGCTCATCAATTAAAGAATCCTCTTTATCAATCACTATTAGCTTTGGAATCAGAAACTTTAAAAACCAATATAACTTCTCCCAATTCAATACATTAAAAGGAATAATAGAGGCCATTTGACCATATATCTTCACAAATTGTTTGGCTTTGATTTTAAAGTCTGCTTTTTGTTCATCCTCCAATTCTAATTCATTATTGAACCTATTGGCAGCCAAATCAATAATTGGGCTGAGCTGTTGCGCATCCGCAGCATCAAAGTATAATTGATTAAAGGCTTCTACTTCTGACCATTCATACACACCTACTTCGTTGAGCATGTCTTTTAAATCGTGCAAAACACTAATGTCAGTGGCTTCGCTAAGAGTGGTACTGGTGTAAAAAGGGTCGAAGGATGCTTTAATATCATCCACCTGATTAAAGAAATCGAGAATAAACAAATCCTCTGTTTTCTTGCCGTATTTATCGGCTGAGCGATTCAAGCGGGATAGGGCTTGTACAGCTAATACACCTTGAAGCTTCTTGTCTACATACATGGTACAGAGCTTGGGTTGATCGAAACCAGTGAGGTATTTATTAGCCACCACCAATATTTTATATTCATCCTCCTCAAATTTCTTTCGGGTATCTTTTTCAGCAAAACCATTAATACCCGTTTCTGTATACGCTATACCATCTACCGTTTTATCTCCGGAAAAGGCAATCAATATTTTAAAAGGATTTCCTTTACTTTCCAGAATCCTGTTGATGGATAGATAATATCTGATGGCCGATTCTATGTTCTGAGTCACCACCATGGCTTTGGCGTTTCCTTTGAGCTTTTTACTTCTGAATACCTTGCTGATAAAATGCTCCATCATAATCTCTGCCTTGGTGGCAATGGTTCTTTTATCGCGTTCCACATAGGCTCTTAGTTTCTTTTGAGCTTTTAAAGTATCAAATAGAGGATTGTCTTCTATGGACTTCTCTATTTCATAATAGCTTTTGTAAGTGGTATAATTGGCCAGCACATCTAAAATAAAGCCCTCCTCAATGGCTTGTTTCATAGAGTAAAGATGGAAGGGTTTAAAGCTGCCATCTGCTTGCCTTTTGCCAAAGCGCTCAAGAGTGGCGTTCTTTGGTGTTGCAGTAAAGGCAAAATAGGAAGCATTGCCTTTCATCTTGCGGGATTGCATGGCTTTGAGTATTTTGTCTTGTCCATCGTCTTCCTCTTCGCTTTGCTGCCCCATGGCCTGATTCATCTTGCTGGCTGCCTGTCCGCTTTGCGAACTATGGGCTTCATCAATAATTACCGCAAAGTTTTTATGACTTAAATCGGCTATGCCTTTCACTATAAAAGGAAATTTCTGTATGGTGGTGATGATGATTTTCTTGCCCTGCTCCAAACTCTCTTTTAATTCTTGTGAGGAATGTGCGGGAGCAATAATATTCTTTACTTCAGAGAAGTCGCTGATATTGTCTCTCAATTGCTTGTCGAGCAATCGCCTGTCGGTGACTACTATTACAGAATCGAAAAGCGGTTGCTCCAGACTTTTAATGCCTTTGGCTTGCTCATGCTTGGGATAGCATTCAATTAACTGATAAGCTGCCCAAGTAATAGAATTAGATTTGCCAGAACCGGCAGAATGTTGGATGAGATAGGTTTCGCCAATTCCTTTTTCGCTCACATCGGCCAACATCTTTTTCACCACATCCATTTGATGGTAGCGCGGGAAGAATAAGGTTCTTTTACTCAGGGCATCGCTGGCTTTTCCATCGAAGCGGATAAAGTGGTGTATGAGATGGCTCAGATTGGCTTTGCTAAATACTTCTTCCCATAAATAGCTGGTTCTATGACCAAATGGATTTTGTGGATTGCCTTTACCATTATTATGGCCTTTATTAAAAGGAAGGAAAAAGGATTTGGCACCTCGTAAATGGGTACACATAAACACATCATCTGTATCGGCAGTAAAGTGGACCAGGCAACGGCCAAAGTTTAATAAGGGTTGGCGGATGTCTCTTTTATATTTGTATTGTTTGATGCCATGAACCCGCGCATTTTGGCCGGTCCATGCATTTTTAAGCTCTAGGGTGGCTATGGCAATTCCATTAATAAAAACCACCATATCTATTTCTTCGCGGAGGTTTTCGGTATTATACTGCACTTGGCGTGTAACGCTAAACTCGTTCTTCTCAAAATTCTCTTTTACTTGTTGAGCGCTACTTGCTAAGGGATATTGATATAAGAAGATAAAATGGGCATCCTCCACCTCTAATCCTTTTTTTAGAATCCTCAGAATGCCATATTTCTTAGCTATTCTATCGAAGCGTTCCAATATCTTTAGTTTCCAATCGGAGGAGCGTTTGAGCTTTTCCAGTTCTTCTTTTTGACTGTTTTCCAAGAAATGCCAAAACCTATTTTCATCGATGGCATATTTGGCATAAAAGTCAGTGGCTTGGCCCATGATGAATTTGCTGCTTGCCTGATAGCTTCCAGCTTCCTCTTGCCAAAGTTGAGGATGGTCTTTACTTTCTTCTTTTGAAAATCCACATAGTGATTTTTCTATGGCGGCTTCTAAAGCTTGCTCGTTGGTTTGGCTTGGACTCATGCGTTTAATTCTTTTTTAAGTTTTTTTCCTTTTCTGGTCAAACGATATTTTTGGTTTCTGCTGGTAGGCTTATGGGGTAAAGTCATCTCTATCCATTTGTTTTCGAGTGCAGGTTTTAGGTAAGATTTTGTAAAATTATCTCGATTATTTAGTCCTAAAGTTGACATTAATTCGTCCCTGCTCATTTCTTTCTTTAAAACCCATACCACCCTGTGAGACAGCTCTTCTAGGGAGATGTATTGAGGGTTTTTAGCGCTGTCATGTATGGTATCATGTATGGTATCATGTATGGTATCTTGCCCTGCATCATGCACCGTATCTTGCCCCGTATTTATATTATCATCAATAGCAGAAGGTCTCCATATAATTACCTTAAAACCTTCGTTTTCTTCAAAAACAGGTTCTATTAAGCCTTTTCCCAAACTACTTTCTATAATATCTAAAGTACCGGTTCCATATCTTTCAATATCGCCAGTTAGAAATAGGCAATTGGCCAATAATTCGTTTCTTGGGAAAGAGGTATGTGCTATTTTTAAATCTTCTAAACTTAATTCGGGAGGTAAATGGCCAGGGTTTGAAACTTCAATCCTGTCTTTAAAAACAGAAACCTGAATACTTCCACTGCTCTTATAATTTCTGTGGGCAATGGCATTGGTAACCGCTTCACTAACGGCTTTTCTAGGGACCTCATATACTGTTTCAACACTATTGGATTTATCTCTACTCCCAATGGAAATACTCACCTTAGATAGAATAAAATCTACTGTTTCGGTTATTTGCTCCCAAACATTACCTTTAATCTCTTTATAATTGGGAATAGGCTTTTGTATTTTTAAGCCATGAAAATGAGCACATTTTACAATGGCAGAAGGGAAGAATTGCTCAGGCTGATTAGAAAATACCAATAGGGCACTGTTCACTAGCTTATCATCGCGTAAAAGATGAAGATGGGTGAGAATTTTCTCTGGAGTATTAGAAACTCGTAAGGGAAAGTTTCGTTTTTCGCGAGCATGTAAAACAAATTCTTTTAAGCCTTCTTTGTCTATATCTTCTATGGTGGCAAAGGCATGAAAGCTATTATCGAAATCGGTGCTGGTGATAAATCCCTCTTGCTTGAGGTAAACAATACAAGTGCGGTATACTTCTTTTTGTAGGCTTTCGAAATTAGAAAATGATTTGCGAGAAACGTCTTGCTCAATTTTCTCAATAAAAGCCAATTCTTTTTTATGTCTGGCCTCCTCCGTTTTTTTGATAAAAAGCCAACGCTGCAAATGCTCCTTTTTGGCAATATCGTATTCTTGTTCGGTGGGAGAGATGCCTTGAGCATTTTCGTAACCATATTCTTTTCCCACTAAGCCCAAGTATATATCAGAATCTTTTACCTCTTTAGGG
>JADGDY010000073.1 GCA_016744655.1 Bacteroidales bacterium
ATTTTTAAAAACACTCACTAAAACTTCATCGATAATTTGCTTTTTAGTGGCGATTTTGCCAAAGTGAATGGTATAACCATTGGCATCCTCTAAACTTTTAAGTCCATCATAAGCGGTGAATATTTGGTCAGCAATATGAAAAGCTTGAGGACCAGAAACACGAATTACGGCAATAGCACCACTTCCAGCGGCTGTTGCAGGAGCACAAATAGTATCTTGTTTGATGAGGTTTTGTAACATGAGCTTGTTTTTTGCAAAAATATTCAATTTCAGCTTATGTTGAGTGAATCATTTCAGGAAAATACATTGTTTAGTTTTTTTGCTCCCTTTAGGGTTTTGGGGCAAACATAAAAATGGTCCGCTAATAACCCAAGTTACACGGATTAAGATTGTCTAATCGCAATATTGCTTAAGATTTTTTTGTTTAGTGATGGAGTATAGCTGTGGTTTGTTTTTTATTATTTGGAACTACATGCCTAACATCAAAAACAAACTTAGAATCGCGTTTTTTGTGTGATTATCAACATGTATAAAAGAAAGCAATTTGCATCTTATTTGCATAGCTTTGAACTGGCCAAGTACCTCCATAAATAGTGAAAGCACAATTAACTTAGGTGTCTGGTAAGGCAAAGTTTATAACAACAAGAATAATAGTTTCTGTTGTTAGACTCTTAAGTTTATACAATAGAAAATCTTTTATTGATGAAATTATTTCCTAGCTTTGTTCTATGTTGATTTTTATAATAGGAATGATGGGGAGTGGCAAAACCAGCATCGGAAAAAAACTTGCCAAGCAACTTAATTATTCGTTCATAGATGTAGATATATCTATTGAGGAAAAAGAAGGTAAAAGTATTAATGACTTATTCGAATTATGGGGAGAAGAGAAGTTTCGACTACAGGAACATTTTCATCTTCAAAAATTCATGCATGTTGAAAATTCAATCATCAGTACTGGAGGAGGCTTAGCATGTTTTCATGATAATATGGGACTCATGAATAAATGTGGTGAAACTCTATTTTTATCCGCTGAAAGTTCATTTTTAGCGAGCAGATTAAAACAAGGCAAAGCCAACAGACCATTAATTGCGAAAATAGAAGATGACGATCTCCCACAATTTATTGATTTATTATTGGAAAAAAGAAACCCTTATTATTATAAAGCAAAACATTTAATTCAAAGTAAAGATTTAAAGGCAAATGATATTATTGATTTACTCAAATCAAAAGGATTATCCTTTTAGAATTATTCTAAATTATTAACTTTGCCGAAAATAAAAAATATGGAAGAGAATATAATTTGCAATTGTATGAGTGTGAGCGAACATGAAATCGTTCATGCCATTGAAAAACAGGATGCAGTAACGCTGCAAGATATCGAAGATATAACTGGAGCCATGTCGGGTTGCGGTTCTTGTACTGAAGAGGTTGAAGATATTTTACAAAGAGAATTAGAGAAATAAACCATTAAAACCACTTAAAATGAGAAACCTTTTATTAATTATCGTCTTGGCTACTTTTAGTCTGTCTGCAATTGCCCAGAAAACATCTACTGTTGTAAAAAGTGATACTACACAACTTGAGGAAGTCAATAAACACCAAGTTCAACCAAAGAACAAGACTGAAAAACCTAAACAAAAATCATCATTCAAATTGAATAAGGTTATTTTTGGAGGTAGTTTAGGTTTTACTTTTGGTTCTGTTACTTCAATTAGAGTAAATCCTCTGTTAGGTTATAAATTAACTCCTAAATTAACAGCAGGTGTTACAGGTCTATATGAATACAATAGCTACGATTATAATGGATATGGCCGTCAGAATTATAGTAATTATGGTGGAAGCTTATTTAGTAGGTTTCGTTTTATCCCAGCGGCATATTTACATGCTGAGTTTAGTTATACTAATTATGAATTTTCAGGGTTTAATAATGAGAAGTATCGACAAGGTGTTCCATTTATTTTTCTTGGAGGAGGCTTTGCACAAAGAGTAGGTCGTAATACTTATGCCTATGGGCAAATATTGTTTGATGTATTACAAGATAGTAATTCACCATATTCTGATTGGGCTCCATTTTATAGTGTGGGAGTAAGTGTAGGTTTCTAAATTTCAACAAGAATAACAAAAGTTTAATAGAGCTAGAGGATAATCACTTCTGGCTCTAATTGTATCTGGAACTTTTCAAGCACTGATTTTTGTATATGTTTAGATATGTCTGTAATCTCAGCACCACTGGCATTTCCCTTGTTAATTAGTATCAATGCATGGTTAGGATGAACACCAGCATCGCCTTTTAAATATCCTTTTAGTCCAGCTTTCTCAATTAACCATGCGGCTGCTATTTTGGTTTGGTCATTTTCCAAAGGATAGTGTGCAATTTCAGGATATGATTTTTTTAGTTCTTCAAATTGATGGTTTGGAAGAATAGGATTTTTGAAGAAACTACCGGCATTTCCAATCTCGTCTGGCTCGGGTAACTTACTTTTTCTAATATTAATGACTGCTTGACGCACATCTTTTATATCTGCGTAAGACTTATTGCTTATTTTCATGGCCTCCTCTTTCAGGTTTCCATAGTTTAGCTTTACTTTAGGGTATCGGTCTAATTTAAAGACTACAGAAGTCACCAGGAATTTATTTTTTAAGGGACCTTTGAAAATACTATAACGGTAATCAAATTCCAATTCTTGAAGATAGAAGTTGTTTATTTCTCCTGTACTTAAGTCTATAGCTTCAAGACTATTAAATACATCTTGTATTTCTACCCCATAAGCTCCAATATTTTGAACAGGAGAAGCTCCAACGGTCCCTGGGATATAAGATAGATTTTCAAGTCCTCCGAAGCCATTTTCGACAGTCCAGGCAACAAAATCATCCCAATTTTCTCCAGCTGCTGCTTTTACCCAAACCCATTGAGCTTTATTTTCTATAATTTCGAAACCTTTATTTTCAATTTTCAGCAACTCTCCATCAAAATCTTTAGCAAAAAGCAAATTACTTCCTTCTCCAATCACAAGTCTTTTTGTATTTTCCGAAGGCTTTTTGAAATATTCAGCAGCCTCCTCACCAGTATCGAATATGGTTAATTGCTGGGCTGAAACTTCAGTATGGAAGGTATGAAAACCTTTTATTGAAGAGTTGTGAAATTGTTTCATTTCTAAGTTTTATAAAGAAAAGTACTTCCTTAAATAGTTTTGATAAAAGTACTGGTTTTTTTGCTTTTGTCGAGTTGAAAGCCCAACTTTTTTAGGTACTGGTCATGCTTTTTACTATTACTACCAATGACAAAAGATTTAAATCCATCTTTTTTAAATTGCTCCTGATGATAAAAATAATTAGCTAGTTTGAAATCTCTATAACTAGGAGTTACATAATCTAGTTTTATATGAATTTCATCCCCTTTCTTATCAGCTAAAAATACTCCTGCAACCTGCATGTTTCTTAGTACAAGTAATGAAATATCATGATCTTTAATTTCAAAACTTGGAAAGAATTTCTGTATATCTGCAATATTGAATTCAAGAAATTCTTTTAAATAATAATTATTTGGCTTGGTTTCTAATGTTCTAAAAAACTCTTTAGTTGAGTACATTTTTACTAAATAGTAGATATTGGTAAGTGCAATAAAACCATTTAAAAATCCAACAGGTAAAGCACCTATTGAAAAGCCATATATAGTAAATAGAGTACTTCCAACTAAACTAAACCAACGTAAACGAACAATAGAGTTAAAAATCATTGCTAAAGCAACAAGTACAGAACCTAAATATCCTACAATTTCAATCATAATAAAAAATTTTGGCAAATGTCTAATAAAAAATAATTTCAATCACCAAAAGAATTAAAAGATATTCACTAATTCAATTTTTGGTCTTCTCGAAATAAAATTCAAAATTCTTGCTGTAAAATCCACAAAATTTCATTATATTTGATTAGCCACAAAACTTCGAACATGAATTTATTAAAGAGATTTTCAATAACCATTCAGCTATTTTTATTTATAGCCTTTTTACTATTCCTGGTATTTTCCATAACGGGATATGTCGTTTACAAACATCAAAAGAGACTAATTACCGAATACAATGATGATTATTTATTTCATCATGTGGGAAGTATGGTGTCAGAATTTAACCTGGCATACAAAGACATGCATGTTAAAGTGAAAGATGATATTAAAGTAGCTCATCTTTTGTTTTATCGTAATTATTCTGGGAAGATTACTGTAGATCCAAACAAAAAAATAAAATATGATGCCGTAAATCAAATTACCAAAGATACTACTGAAGTTTTTGTGGACAGTTGGAAACTTGATGGGATTCCATTACAAAACAATTTCTTTATCGTAGATAAAATTCGAGATTTGGGCCCTTCAACGGTTACTATTTTCCAAAAAATTGAGGACGGATATCTAAGAATATCAACCAATGTATATACACTTGGGAAGAAGAGAGCAGTTGGCACATTTATCCCAAATTCTTCTGAAGTAATTAAGACTGTAGAACAAGGGAAAATATTTAATGGAAGAGCGTTTGTGGTTGATGATTGGTATACTACAGCCTATGAACCCATTTATATAGATGGAAAAATCCAAGGTATATTATATGTAGGAGAAAAAGAATCAGAATTAAAAACAGTAAATAGAAATATACAGTCCCAAAGATTTTTAGAGGATGGTTATGCTTTTATTATGTCTGATAATACAAAGTTTGAAGGCCAGATGATTATGCATCCCGAACTCGAGGGGTTAAACATTAAAACGTCAGGTGATTCTGATCATTTGTTGCTGTACAATAATCTGATATCTAATTATATAAAAGATAGAGATGTAAAGGATGAAGAGGAAGATATCATCAGAATTAGATTAAAAAACACGGCTATTGGTGAAGATATTATGATTTATTATACCTATCATCCTCTGTTTAATTATTATATAGGGATTATTTTACCGTATGAAAGTTTTGTCCAGAAAAAAATGGATGCATTGTCAAATTTGTTAGCACGACGTTTTGGATTGGCGCTCTTAATTTCGGTGGTAATGCTTTATGTCTTTACTCTTTTGTATAGAAAGAGCCTGACTAGAATTATTTCATCTTTAAATCAACTGAGTAAGGGAATAACACCAAAGCCAATTAGAGTAGTTGGAAGAGATGAAATCGCAAGGACTGCAAGGATTTTAAACATCCTAACTAATAGTAACTATGAATTAATCAAACAGGTAAAAGAAATTGAAAAGGGGAAGTATAATGTAAAAGTGAGAGTTAAATCTCAAAAAGACCAACTTGCGATTAGTTTTAATAAAATGGCTCAGAAGCTTCTGGAATTAGAAACTTCCAATAAACATCAATTGAGTATTCGCGAGGCGGAGAATGATTTATTTGATAAAACTAGATTTGCGACAAATATTTCTGATTTTTCTAAACGTGCACTCAATTCCGTTTCAGTTTTCCTACATTCTCCTATTGGTGCATTTTATACCTTCGATTCATATAGTAAAACTCTTAAACCTCAAGCATGTATTGGAATAGAGGATTCTGTGGAGATGGATTCTGTGAAGCTAGGGAGTGGAATTGTTGGGCAATCAGCCGAGAAGTTTAATAAAATTCAAATGGTAAATAATATTCCAATTGATTTTTATCAAATGAAAACTTCCATTGGACAAGCAAAACCCATTCAAATTGTTTTAATTCCACTTCAATTGAACGACCAATTAATTGGATTAGTGGAATTAGCAACTTTCGAGAAATTTGACCAGAATGAACTGGAACTCATCGCTATATTAAAAGAGAGTTTAGCGATTTCATTATCCATGACTCAATCTAGGCTCGAAACACAATCCTTACTCGAGCAAATTCAAGTACAAACCGAAGAGTTGAGAGTGACCAATGAAACACTTGAGAAACAAGCTCAATCGCTACAAGTATCTGAAGAAAACCTACAAGTACAACAAGAAGAATTACAAGTTACCAATGAGGAATTAGAACTTCAAGCACAAAGCTTGATGAAGAGTGAGGAAGAATTGAAAAAGCAGAAAGATGCCTTGGAATCTGAGAACGTGAAACGTAAAGAAGCTCAGAAACAATTGGAAATAGCAGTAGAAAAAGCAAATGCTGCAACCAAAGCTAAATCTATGTTCTTGGCTAATATGTCACACGAAATTCGTACTCCCATGAACGGTGTGATTGGAATTTCGGATATCATGTCACAAACCAAGCTGAACCTAGAGCAACAAGGCTATATCAAGTTGATTTCTACTTCTGCAAATAACCTGTTGACGATTATCAACGACATCCTCGACTTTTCTAAAATTGAAGCTGGAAAAATCGAAATGGAGAGAATTCCATTTAGTATTAAATCAATTATTGAAGATACTGCAGATGTACTTCAATTTAAAGCGGCTGAGCAGAATGATGAGATTTATACCTATGTAGATAATGGCATTCCTATGTCGTTAATTGGCGATCCTGTTCGATTACAACAGGTGATTATGAACTTGGCGAATAATGCGGTGAAATTTACCGAAAGTGGTTCGATAACCCTGAGTTGTGAATTGCAGAAAGTAACAGATAATAAAGCTCATATCATGTTTAAAGTGGTAGATACTGGAATCGGAATTTCAGAGGAGGGCCAGAAAAAACTATTCAAGAGCTTTACACAAGTGGATGCTTCTACAACAAGAAAATTTGGAGGCACAGGTTTAGGATTGGTGATTTCTAAAAAGCTAATCGAAAAGATGAATGGTGCATTTGGTGTAGAAAGTGTAGAAGGAGAAGGTAGTACATTCTATTTCACCGCTTCTTTCAATATTGATAAAGACCAAGCGCAACAGAAGAAAATTGAGTCAAGAAATTACGAAGATTTAAGCATTTTAGTGGTTGATAATCATGAGCCATCACAAATGATTTTCTCAAAATATTTAGATGCTAAAGAAGCTAAAGTTACCAGTGCTTTTGGCACTAAAGAAGGTATAGAATTAGTTGCTGAGCATGAAAAGAAAAAGAAACCTTTCGATCTCATCTTTGTGGATTATCAAATGCCAGAAATGAATGGAACTCAGTTTGTTAAAAAACTTCAATCTGAATTTAAAGGCCTGAAAACTAAATTTGTATTGTTAACTGCTCAGCAAAATGTAGTAAGTAGCGATGATAAGAAGGAACTAGAAATAGCAGCCTTCATGAATAAGCCTTTAAAGCGCTTGAGTTTATATAATACTATTGAGGAGGCCGTATATGGAATTAGTCATGAGGATGATAAATTGGAGGAATTAGAGACTAGGGAGAAAGACAATTCCAATATGCCGAAGCTGAAAATCCTACTGACTGAAGATAATATGATTAATCAGAAAGTTGCGGTTTATAATCTCGAAGCTTGGGGGCACGATGTAGATGTTGCAGACAATGGAGAGATATCTTTCCAGAAGTTTAAAAAAGGCGAGTATGATATGATTTTAATGGATATTCAGATGCCTGTTCTAGATGGTTTAAAAGCCACCAAGAAAATTAGAGCCTACGAAAAAGAGAATGACTTGGAGGCCATAAAAATTGTTGCAATGACAGCAAATGCTTTAAAAGGTGACGATCAGATTTGCTTTGATGCAGGAATGGATGCCTATATCAGTAAGCCATTTAAAAGACCAGATTTAGAACGCGTAATAAATACATAGAGCAATGGGAAATCATATATTAGAAATAAGCGATGAGAGTTTAGAATTGTTTCTTGAGAAGATATTCGAGACTTATGGGAAGGATTTTAGAAAGTATGGAAAAGCCCATTTAAAAAGACGATTTCGGCATAGAATGGCATTTGCAAAATATGCCAACTTTGAAGAAATGCAAGAGGATGTAATAAAAAATGAATCTTCTTTTAATTCTTTGTTTGAGGATTTATCGATAAATGTGACTGAGTTGTTTCGAGACCCTTTGTTTTACGAGAGCTTGCATCAGTTTTTAATTCAAGAACCAGATAAAAAGCCTTTGAAAATATGGATTTCTGCTTGTGCATCAGGAGAGGAGGCCTATTCTGTTTTGATGATGTTGGAGCATTTCGATATCCCTTATGAATCTATATTGGCAACAGATTTTAATCCTATAATTGTTGAGAAAGCTTCAAAAGGAATTCTGGAAACCACCTATATAAAAGAGTTTTTAAAGAATTTGGGAGCAACAAATTTCAATCTGGATTTTTATAAGTTTTTCGATTTCAAGAACGATAAGTATTATCTGAAAGAAGAATTTCTGAAAAAGATTACTTTTGAGACTCATAACTTGATGTATGAACACGAATTTGGTAATTTTGACCTGATATTATGTCGTAATGTACTTATTTATTTCGAAAAGGACTTGCAGAATCAAGTAATTAATAACCTGACCATGAGCCTTAACAAAGAAGGTATCCTTTGTTTGGGAGCTAAAGAGTCATTACGATTTATGGATTCTTATCCTATGTATAGAACGATTCATCAAAACCATAAAATCTATCAAAAGAAATAATGTCTGACAAAAGGAAAAAATATCAGAAATTAGTGATAATTGGTGCATCGGCAGGTGGAATCAACGCGGTACGACAAGTAATTTCTCAATTGCCAAGTCAGTTTCCTGCACCTATTGTAATTGTTCAGCATATGAATTCCTTTATGAATATGTTCTTTATTGATTTTTTAAATTCACATTCTAGCCTAAAGGTTAAAGAAGTCAAACATAACGAATTATTATTTCCTGGCCGTGTCTATTATGCGCCACCTAATTATCATGCCTTATTGCAAGATGGATGTGTAATTTTAAATGCAGATGCCAAGGTGAACTATAGCCGCCCCTCAATAGATGTATTCTTTGAATCTGCAGCTTTTGAAGAAAAAGAAAACCTTATTGGAGTTATTCTAACTGGGGCAAACCATGATGGCTCCTATGGATTGAGCCTTGTAAAAGCTTGTGGTGGAACTTGTGTTATACAAGACCCCGAGACTGCAGAATCCTCAGAAATGCCTCGACATGCTAAAAAGCTTTTAAATGTAGAAAAAGTCTTTCCTCTAGATGAAATTGCTGAGGAATTAGTTAGGTTAACCAATTCTTGAAAATCGGCAAACACTATTTAGTTTTTTTAAGGTTTTGATTTCTAATAATCAGTGAAAAGGATGGTATTCAAAGTGATATTGTGTATACCTCTATTTATTAATATCGTTGAATTTTCTCAAATGAAAATAACTTTGATAATGGCAAGTAAGTTCCTATATTTGTGTATTATCATCAGCAATTTGATTTTGCTTTTTAATCTTAAGCTATAATTCAATTGCTCTTGCAACCAAAGCCAAGTAACACTTTTCTTAATCCAAATGAAATGATTAATCAAATTATCAATTTCAGCATCAAGAATAAATTTATTGTATTGTTGTTTACCTTAAGTATCGCAGCTTTTGGGCTATATTCAGTACTAAATATTCCAGTTGGTGCTGTGCCCGATATTACCAATAATCAGATACAAGTAATAACGGTTTCTGAGAATCTATCCACTCAAGACGTGGAACAATTTATCACTTATCCTGTTGAGCTAGAAATGGGAAACCTGCCAGGAGTGACTGAGATTCGCTCTATTTCTAAATTTGGCTTGTCGGTGGTGACCATAGTATTTGAAGAAAACATGGGAACCTATCTTCCTCGGCAATTGATAGCTGAAAAGATAAAAACAGCCGCAGCAAATATTCCTGAAGGATTTGGAACACCCGAAATGGGACCTATCTCAACGGGTTTGGGAGAGATTTATCAATATGTATTAGATACCAAACCAGGTTACGAAAACCATTATTCTGCAATGGAATTACGCAGCATTCAAGATTGGGTGGTAAAGAGACAATTATCCGGAATCCCTGGTGTGGTAGAAGTAAATACCTGGGGAGGATTTTTAAAACAATATGAAGTTTCTATTAATCCTGAAGTGCTAAATTCAATGAACATTAGTTTGTTGGAGGTGTTTGATGCCTTGGAGCAAAATAATGGTTTGGCTGGAGGAGGCTATATAGAAAAAGAAAACTTTAGTTATTTCATTAGAGGTGATGGAATAATAAAAACCATAGAAGATATTGAGTCGATTATAGTAAAACAAGTTGACGAGTTTCCAATAATTATTGGCGATATAGCTGAAGTTAAATATGGTTATGCCAACAGATTTGGAGCCATTACTGCCAATGGAGAAGGTGAAAAAGTAATGGGGCAGATTATGATGCTTAAAGATGCCAACTCCAAATTAGTTATACAAGCAGTAAAAGACAGAATAGCCGAAGTACAGAAAAACCTTCCCGAAGGTGTTTTTATAAATCCTGTGTTGGAAAGAAGCGAATTGATAGATAAAACCTCTTTTACTGTGGTTGAAAACTTGGTTTTAGGTTGTCTAATTGTCATGTTGATTGTGGTATTACTATTGGGTAATATCCGTTCAGCATTGGTTATTGCTTCTATTATCCCTTTGTCTTTATTATTCACCATATCGCTCATGTATATCTTTGGTATCGATGCCAACCTGATGAGCTTGGGAGCTTTAGATTTTGGAATTATCATTGATGGAGCTGTAATTATTGTGGAATTCATTGCCCTGCGGATAACTTTGGCTCGTAATGACTTGTCGAAACTAAGTGGCTCGTCAAAACAAAGCGCTCTAGATAAGATTGCTTTCGATGGTTCCTCAACAATGATTAACTCAGCCATATTTGGTCAATTAATCATCCTCATAGTTTTAATCCCCATTTTTGTTCTAGAGGGTGTTGAAGGAAAGATGTTTCGTCCAATGGCCTTGAGTTTTTCTTTTGCTATTATCGGAGCAATGATATTTGGTTTAACGTGGGTTCCTGTTGCTTCTGCTATGTTTCTAAAACCTGAGAAGGAGAATAGAAAAGGCATAGCTCATTGGCTAATGAAATGGATTTATGCATCCTACAAACCAGTGATAGAACTAGCATATCAATATAAAAAAACAGTTTTTGCAATGGCCATCTCTTCATTAATTATGACTGGTTATTTATTTACCATTATAGGAGGAGAATTTGTTCCCACTTTAGATGAAGGAGATTTTGTGATTCAGCCCGTTTTAAAAACCGGAACATCATTGAGTAAAACCATAGAATTAACCACAAAAATGGAAAATATTCTACTTGATAAATTTACTGAGGTGGAACAAATTGTTTGTAGAATTGGAGCCGCAGAAGTTCCAACAGACCCCATGTCTATGGAAGAAATAGATATGATTATCAAACTAAAACCTCGCTCAGAATGGGTGGTTGCCAGCTCAAAAGAGGAATTGGCTAATCTTTTCAAGGAAGAGTTAATGATTATTCCAGGTATCGATTACGAGTTCACTCAACCCATTGAAATGAGATTTAATGAATTGATTACAGGTGTTAGAGCAGATATTGCGGTTAAGATTTTTGGTGAAGACCTTGATTATCTAAATGATAAAGCCATTGAAATAAAACAATTAATAGAGGATGTTCCGGGAGCGGCTGATGTGATTATGGAAAAGACCGCTGGTTTACCACAAATGATTGTTGAGTATGATAGAATTGCATTGGCTCAATATGGTTTAAGTGTGGACGAGCTAAACGCGCAATTGTCAATGGCTTTTGGAGGCAGCAGTGCAGGCAAGGTTTTCGAAGGAGAACGACGATTTGATTTGGTAGTTCGACTTCAAGAAGATTTTAGGCAAGATTTAGAAAACATTAAACAATTATATGTGGGTTTACCCAATGGAGAACAAATTCCTTTAAACCAGTTGGCGAAGATTGAATATACCGAAGGGCCTGCTAAAATATCAAGAGAAAATACACAGAGAAGGGTAGTGGTAAGCGTAAATGTTAGAAATAGGGATTTGGAATCTGTAGTAAAAGATATTCAAGAAAAAATTGATAAGAATGTGGAGCTTACTACAGGAAATTATATCACTTATGGTGGCCAGTTTGAGAACTTGAATAATGCTACCAATAAATTATTATTTGCTGTTCCTGTAGCCTTATTACTCATCTTTGTTTTCCTCCATTTTGCGTTTGGCTCTTTTAAAGAAGCCGCTATGATTTTTACAGCTGTTCCTCTATCGGCAGTTGGAGGAGTATTTTTATTATGGCTCAGAGATATGCCTTTTAGTGTTTCTGCAGGAATAGGATTTATAGCTTTATTTGGTGTGGCGGTACTTAATGGAATTGTACTTATTGAACATTTAAATGCTTTATATAAGTCTGGCATGAATGATATGAAAGAATTAGTGATGAAAGCCACTCGAGAACGTCTTCGACCTGTTATTCTCACTGCTTCGGCTGCTGCTTTAGGCTTTTTGCCTATGGCTATTTCTACCAATGCTGGTGCCGAAGTTCAGCGTCCGCTTGCAACTGTAGTTATTGGAGGTTTGGTAACTGCCACATTACTCACCATGATTATGCTTCCTCTTTTATATGCAACATTCCATAATGTAACAGGAATACAATTTAGGCCCTTGAAATGGAAAAGGAAAGCAACAACAGTTATAGCTTTCTTATTTGTACTTCCAATGATTGGATTTTCTCAGGTGAACTTGTCCAGCATGGAGTCTGCTGTGGATGCAGCACTAGAAAACAATATTGAATTGCACACTTATCTTTTAAATGTTGAAAAGCAAAAGGCCTTACAAGCTAGTGCCTGGGATATTGAATCCACTCAAATTTACTATGAATTCGATGAGAACAATATAGCCGATAATGGCCATCCTCTTAATGTTTTTGGCATAGAACAGAATTTTAATTTTCCTACAGTTTATACCAGTCAAAAGAAAGTAAATAAGGCCTATTCGCTTCTTTCTGAAATGGCTTATGAAAAGCAAATAAAAAACTTGACTAAAGAAGTTTCTCTTGTGTATCAGCAATTACAATATTTTTATAATCAAAGAACCTATCTTCTTCAAATAGATAGCATTTACCAAATATTTATGATAGGAATAAATGAAAGTTATAAAGCGGGAGGTTTAAAGCCATTAGATAAATTAAATGCTCAAGTATTGAGTCAAGAGGTATCCATGGAGCTGATACATTTGGATTATGACATTAAAATAGCAGAGCAGAATTTATCAGGTCTCATACAAAGTGATACCAGCTATGTTGTGGAGGTGCTGGAATTAAAAAGATTGAGTGTATTACCAATAGTCATGCTCACCATTTCAGAAAAGATGGTTCAGCAAATGACTCTTATCGAAAGAGCACAACTCAAACATGAGAAGAACACTTTATTGCCAGATATAAAGCTAGGATATTTCAACGGGACCAATCAGTTTGAAGATTCTGAGTATTATAATGGTTATACCTTGGGTTTAGGAATTCCTCTCTTTTTTGGTGAAAAGAAATCTAAAATTAAGGCTAGTAAAATTGGTTTACAATATGCTGAAGAAAGAGAATCTTATACCAAAATAAAACTGAAGCTTAAAGAGCAGAAATTATTGCAAGAAATGCATAAATATGAAGCTGTTTTAAAGCAATATGATGAAATGGGTTCGCAGGTTTATCTGGAACTGATTAGAAATGCTAAAATGAGTTTCCAGTCGGGAGAAATTAGTGTTTTTGTATTTGTGCAATCCGTAAAATCGGCCATCGATATCCATCTTTATTATATTGAAAACCTTCATAATAGAAATAAAGTGGTCTTGGAAATTAATTATTTAAGCTTATAAATCATCAATATGAAATATTATAAAATCATTCAATCATTTAGTTTAGTGCTTGTTATTCTGTTGTTTACCTCTTGTAGTGAACAAAAGGAAATTGA
Source organism: Bacteroidales bacterium (assembly GCA_016744655.1). Lineage (GTDB taxonomy): Bacteria > Bacteroidota > Bacteroidia > Bacteroidales > UBA12170 > UBA12170. Next base: position 13,761 of record JADGDY010000073.1, read on the forward strand.
GGAGGAGACTATAGAAGAAAGTGGAATCATCATTAGTAAAACTCAGTTTGCCAATGAAGCAATGGAAATAGTGAAAATAGAAGAGCGAGAGTTCCAAGACATGATAAATAGTAATGGTTTGGTCCAACTTCAACCCGATGCTTTGGCCAGTATTTACTCATCTATTAGCGGTAAAATTAAAAGTATTCCTGTTCAAATAAATTCATCAGTTTCACAGGGAGAAATTTTATGTGAGATTGAAAGCACAGAGTATATTCAAATCCAACGCGATTATTTAGCTTCTACGGCCAGCTTGAAAACTGTGTCAGCCAATTACAAAAGAACCAAAGACTTATTTGAGAAAAATATCAGCTCAGAAAAAGAGTATCTGAAGTTACAAAGTGAATATGAAATCCTAAAAGCTAATCATCAAGCTTTAAAAGCCCAATTACAATTGTTAAATGTAGACTTGGAGAACTTAAATAATGGAAATCTATCTACTTATCTAGCTATTCCAGCACCTATTTCTGGTTATGTGAATGAGATATCTGTTAATTTAGGGCAATATATAAGAAGCAGTATTGAATTAATGAGCATCATTGATGGAGCTGGAGTTCAATTGCAGTTTCCTGTTTACGCTCATGATTTGGTGAATATTGAAGAAGGCCAAAGCTTGAATTATTATCATAATGATTTCCCTGAACAAAAATATGAAGCTCATATTATTTCCATTGGAAAATCAATGCTAAGTAATAGGCAGGCGAGTCTTTGTATAGCCGAAATTAAAAGCGATGACAAGTCCGAATTTGTCTCAGGACTTAAAGTTCAAGTCGAAGTTTTGGCCAATATAGTCAAGAGTTCTGCTATTCCAAACCAAGCCATCATTAAATCAGATGGAAAATTCTATATATTAAGAAAGATAGAGGAGGGTGAGGATGAATATGCTTTTGAGAAAGTAAGAGTAGAGTTGGGACGAAGCTCTTCAACTCACACCGAATTGTTAAGTACAGTAAAAGGAGAAGTTTTAGCAAAAGGAGCTTATTATTTCTTAGCTGAATAGTAAATAACTTGGCTATTAAAGCTCGTTTAAATACTGACTGATATTGATGTCAGAATAAGAAATATTGAGTTTCTTTCTCAACCTCGACCTAGCTACATTAATGCTCTTGGGGCTTTGATGGGTAATGGCAGCTATTTCTTTAGAGGACATGTTGAGCTTTAAAAAGGCACATAATCGCGATTCATTAGAGGTGAGATTGGAATGTTTTCCTTCCAGCTTTTTATAGAAATTGCTATTTACCTCTTTAAACCTGATTTCAAATTCTTTCCAAATATTATCATTCATATTTTGTTTCACATTAGCCATAATCTGGTCTACTTGCTGCTGGTCTTTTTGCCTTACATTCAACGATAATTCTTTGAGTTGTTCCAATACTTGTTCCAGACTTTCATTTTTTTCTGAAAGCTGCATCATATTGGTAATCAGCTCTGCTTCATTATTTGAAAGTTTGCTTTTTAAAGTTTCTTGTTGAATGATGCTTTCCTTTTGCTTTAGCTTTAGTTTTGTATATAATATGGTGAGAATGAGCGCGAGTAATAATAAACTTCCCAATGATGCTAATAGAATAATAATTCTCCTTTGTTCTTTTATGGAGTTTTTTGACTTTTCTAAATCATACTTGTACTGCAACTCCATCTCTATAATACTTCTATAACTCGAGCTTCCATTCATAGAATCTGAAAGACTCTGATACTCCTTTTGCTCCAAATAAGCCTCCTCAAATAATCCCAATTCTGAATAGGAATTACTCAGGGCATCATTTACTCTCCAAAGAGTAGTTAGATTGTTGGTTTCCTTACAAAGATGTTTGCTTTCCAATAATTGAGGAATAGCCTTTTCGTATTCCTCCATTTTCTTATACAACATTCCAAAGGAATAAAGGTCTTCGGCAATACTTGATTTATTATCAAGAATTCTGTCAATATTTAAAGCCTTATCGATATTGATAATAGCAGAGTCAAACATGTTTTGGTCGCTATAGATTTTCGATAAGTTATGGTAATTTATAGCAACCCAGGCTTTTCTGTTCGATTTAAGGTTGATTTGTAAGGCTTCTCTAAAATAGTTTAAGGCTTCAGAATGCTTTCTCTGCGTAACATAAACTGATGCAATATTGTTCAAATCCCTAGCAATTGACCTTTCATTCCCAGATTCCCTGGTTATCGAAAGAGCCTTTTGATAATAGTTAAGGGCTAAATCGTATTCTAGCTTATTATAATAAACTCGACCAATCTTAGTATATAAATTCCCTAGGCTGGATTTATTTTTCTGATTTTCAAAATAGGGAAGAGCTTTAATATACCAATGGTAAGCGCTATCATATTTAGAATTAGTGAAATAAATAAAGCCCTTTAATTGTTCATGGTTGGCAACAAAACCAAACTGTTTGTTTTGCTTTGAAACTAGAATTGCAGAATCTATATGTGACAATGATTTTTCGAAATTTCCTTTTGCATTTTCAATAGATGCAAATAATTCTTGAGATCTAGCTAGCCCTATTTGGTAATGACCAATTTGTGATAGTTGATGAGCTTTAATCGCATATTTTTCTGCTTCATGATAATCATTTAAGATAAGAGATTGTGAAATGGAAATCAAACTATCAATATTTGTTTCCAAAATTCCATCTTCACTATGAGCTGTTTTATCACAAGAACTTAAGAATATCGAAATGAATAAAATTAATCCCAAAGAAACATTAATTAAGACTTTAAGTTTTTTCATGAATAAACTAGGTAAAGGTTATGAGTTGATGGCAAATTTATCTAAAACAAATATGTATAACAACAAAAAAATGGATGCAAATTATTGATTTAAAACTAAAATATCAGGATAAATGTAATCTTTTTTTGAATATCGATTTAATCATCTAAATAAACAGAATTCTTTTGAATCATGTAATAGTCAGAAAATCAGTATGTAAAATAAGTATGTAGCATGAATGTATATATATAGTAAGTGCTTGTTGTTCTCTTGTAGCTATTAAAAGAAGGCCTTTTCGGAGCTATTACTCTTTATTTGTCACTCGTTTAGTCATGATGCGATGTTGAACTTAGGTGGATTTTGTCATTACTCAGTTTCTCCAAACGATGATTAAATTCATCGGAAGTTCATCAAAGATTTTTAAGATAATTATAGAATTAAAACATAAAGAGATGAAAAAGCAAAACGTGATTACCCTATTTTTACTGATCTTCTTCATTGGAAGTTTCGCACAAGAGCGAAATAGACAAGAGGACGAAAGACTCGAAACTGACTTTGGATATGCAGTTAATATGCCAACTAATACTGATGGATATACATTAGAAGTACTATGGGAGCATAGTATTTCTGTTATTTGTGCTTTACCCTCTAGCATTGGAAATGTTGCGCCAAGAGGTGTAGCAACTGATGGTAATACTATTTATATAACTGCTGATAACATGAGCGAGATGTATAAATACGATATGGATGGGAATTATTTAGGAGCAGACGATGCTACTCCAGGCGTCGGAGCGATTGAGGATTTAAATATAGTAAACGGAAAATTCATGGGAGGATGGTGGAGTGATATCATTCATGTTTTTGATCATGAAAACAATACTTATATAAAAGAAATAGCTGCTCCAGTTAGTAACGGTGTTGTAGCCTGGGATGAAGAAAATGAAATCATTTATTCAATGGGTAAGAGAAATACTGGATATGACAATCCATTTAATGTAATAACTGAGGATGGTGAATTATTATACTCTTTTCCAAGAGAAAACAATCGTGAATATTCTGGCTTAGCTTATGACCCTAGAGTACCTTGTCTTTGGGGTTTATGTAATAATACTTCAAGTAAGAATACTCTTGTTCAAATTAGCTTACCATCAGGTCAAGAAACCGGAGTTGTTTTTGAATTACCTGATTATCTAACTTCAGCAACTGTTGGGAAATCAGCAGCAGGTCTATCAATGAATTATATTGGAGATACTGATACTTACATTCTGACAGGAATGGTTACAGAAAGATTTGTTTGGGGAATAGAGTTGAATATAGAAGAGCAAATGGATGTTGATGCTGAAGCATTATCCGTAGTAGCTCCATTAACAGCTATGAATTTAACAGGGTCCTATCCTGTAGAGTTTAGATTAAAAAATTCTGGAACATCAGCTATTTCTAATATTCCTGTAACTTGTAGTATAGATGGTGGAAGTCCTGGAAGTTTTACAGTAGAAGAAGGTATTGCCGCAGGTGAATATTTAGATGTTGTTTTACCTATTAATGTTCAATTTGCGGATGTAAACGAATCACATGAAATTGAAGTTATAGTAGACTATCCAAATGATGAAAATGATGAAAACAATACGATAGTTTATGAAGTTGAAAGCATTGAGCCCTATTATTATCAATCAAATTCTTATTGTGATTATGGTGATGGAATTCTTTCTTTTGAATTGGGAGATATCAGTAACTTAAATACAGGTTGTACTAATAATGGATACGAAGATTATACCGATATGTCTACAAATGCTTTGATAGGAAGTACAAATACAGCTTACCTAGCGACAGATGGTCCTGACCAATCTGGATTTATGTGGATTGATTTTAATAATGATTTTTATTTCGATAATGAAACTGAATTAGTGTCAGACCAATATTGGATTCCATCTGGGGGTATGCATCCAGTTGAATTTACTATCCCAGAGGGAATTGAGCCAGGTATTTACAGACTAAGAGCTTTAGTAGAGTGGGTTTTACCTGAATTTCCATATTACCCAAATGCACAAATGGATATGGGATATGGTGAAATGGAAGATTATACTTTGATTATAACTGATGAGTTAATTGAACTTGATGCTGGAATTTATGAGTTAAACATGGAGCCATTGATTCGTCCAACTACAACAGTGCCAGTTGTTACAGTGAAAAACTATGGTGAATCTGCTGCTACTTTTGATGTGACAGCTACTTGTAACGATTATACTTCAACAATTACAGTTAACAACCTTCCATCAAAAGATACTTATTTAGTTGAGTTTGATGAAATGACGATTACAAACGCTGATTATACGATAGATTTCTGTACCGATTTAGTGGGTGATGAAATACCTGAAAATGATTGTTTAGATCAAGATTTTAGAGTTTGTGACATAGATAGAGAAACAGTACTTCTTGAAATTGGGACAGGTACTTGGTGTGGCTATTGTCCGGGTGCTGCAATGGGAGCAGATGAGCTATATGAGAATGGAAAAGATGTCTCAGTAATCGAATATCATGCGGGTGATAATTATGCTATAAATGATGGTGTGAATAGAGTAAATTATTATGCAATATCTTCATTTCCGACTTCTGTATTTGATGGAAATTTCCGACATGAAGGAGGAAGTACTACTGGTAGTATATATAATCAAATGTTACCACTTTATGAGGATGCTATTGCTCTTCCATCTGCTTATGGAATAGATTTTGAATTGTCAGAAAACTCAGAATTAGATTATGAACTCTCAGTAACAGTTCAAAATGAATACGGTTTTGAGGATGATAATTTAAAACTTTTTGCTGTGTTAACAGAATCTCATATTGAGGAGTCTTGGCAAATTTTAGATGAGTTAAATTTTGTAGCACGAGCTGTATATCCTAATAGTAATGGTGAGCCCATCGAGTTTTCTAATGGTAGCTTTAGTTGGACTACAGATGTAAATGTCCCTGATAATTATGATATCGACAATTGTATTATTAATGTTTTTGTTCAAGATATTGATACAAGAGAAGTGTGGCAATCCACTTCTTTTGGTTTTGATATTGTAGGACAAACAGAAATATCCGGCAATGACCAATTTAAAATTTATCCTAACCCAGCAACTAATTTATTGAAAATTAGATCTGCTGAAACAATGAATGATATTATGGTTTTTAATTCTAAAGGTCAGGTGGTTATACAAAAAGAAATGAACGAAAAGAATGCCAACTTAGATTTAAACAACCTTAAGTCTGGGATTTATTTTGTAAGAATTATTACAGATGAGAATTCTGTAATGGAAAAGATTATTATCGAGAGGTAGTAATTTGGGCTATTTCATTTTTCATGATGGAATGGTATTTTGATTAAATTAATGAATTCGAAAGCCCCAATTAGCCTAGCTATTGGGGCTTTGTTTTTAGCTTAATTCTTAAACGGATTGAAGTCTCATGGTAGCTGAGCGTAGTCTAGATGAAGAGGATTCAACCCTGCTGTAAAAGACCGTATTTCCTATGTAAAGGATGATAGCCTTGAAGGATGAAAGGATAGCGTCCTTGGGTACAGAAAGCTAACAATTTTTATTATTACTCTTTACTAAGGCTGCAATCCCCTCTGGGGCGTGCATCCTTTACATTTTTCTAGTTTTAGGGTAGGAGCAAAAAAAAAAATTAATGGATTCAAAAGTCCCAATTAGCATCACTTTTCAGGTTTTTTTTTAAATGGACTTCTCAGTTCCTAACTTCATTAAAGCGAATCGCAGTTGACTATAACTGTATTTTTCATTAAGTATTTTTCTAAGCTCAGTTAGGCTTTTGAATTCCAAATCACGAATGGCTTCTTCAATTTCGGATATAATACTTTTTTCAATTAAATCCTCAATTTCAACTTCTCCACTGGGAATGTATTCCACCAAATGTCCTTCTATGGTTCCTCTTACAAGTCCTCGTTCTTTTGCTATCTCATCAACAGTTTTTCCACTTTGAAACATTTCAAGACTGATTTCTTTTGTTGGCTTTTTGGTTTTCTTCTTTGGTTTTTCTTTAAGTTCTAGTTTTTCTTCTGAAGAAAATTCTTTGCCAATTTGAACACAATATTCTCTAATGATATCCACTAAATCATCGCCATATTTGCCAATCTTTGCTTTACCAATGCCATGAACTTCTTTTAGTTCATTCAAAGTAGTTGGGAGCATTTCGCACATGCCAAAAAGTGATTTCTGAGTAAAGACTTGAAAATGCTCAATGTCTTCATCAGTAGCCATGGTATGACGGTATTTCTTTAAGGTTTTAAATAAATCAGGATGTGCACTTAAATCATCTGCCGGACGACTTTCTTTTACTTTGGCAGCTACCTTCTTTTGGAAAATAGAATCGGCACGAAGCTTCAAATATTTCTGTGTTTCAAAGCCATTGATACATCCCTTAAGACAAAATATTTTCTGTTCCACTAAATCCTCTAATTCTTTTAGGTCTTTTTTAAAGTCTTTAAGTATGGCTTTATTATCGCTAGAGTAGGAGAGTTCGGAGAGTGGTGAACTGAGATGGATATCAATATGGTTGAGAAAGTAGGCTACCGCTTTTTTTATGCGTTCTTGAATCTCGTTTACTTGTTCAACTTCGGTAACTCCATTGCTCATATTTCTTAATTGATGGGCAAATCCTCCTCCAATCTTGATGAGTTCCTGAGTGCCCTCCTCCTTCATCTTTTTTAGAGGAGCGTCTAAATTTCCCATTAAGCTGCCACCACTATTATAATGTGTCTTTTGACATTTGCCGAGAAAATATTGTATTTGTTTGAAGCTAAATAGTTGTTCGAGTAAATAGAGTTGATATTCTTTTTTTGAGGCATCAAGTTTTGTAGTATCGGGTTGTTGGTTTTCTACTTCCTGAGAGAAATGAATTACTCTATTGTCTTGAATAATCCCTTGTTGATTAATCGGACTTTTTAAAACAATTCCTTCTAAAGTTTTACATCTACTCAAAGCCACATAGGTTTGTCCGTGAGCAAAAGAAGCTTCGGCATCAATAATCGCTTTTTCGAAAGTCAAGCCTTGGCTTTTATGAATAGTAATGGCCCAAGCCAATCGCAAAGGGATTTGAGTAAAAACTCCTATGATGTCTTCTTTGATTTCATTCTTAGAATCGATGGAGTATTTAATATTATGCCAGCTTTCTTTTTCAACTGTTATCTCTTCCAGGTCTCCTGGGCATTTAACATTAATTCCATCCTTATCCATATAGGTAATGGTTCCAATTTTTCCGTTGAAGAATAACTTTTCATGACTACTGTCGTTTTTAATAAACATGACTTGTGCACCCACTTTCAACTCTAATTCTTCATCGTTGGGATAGGCAAATTCTGGGAAATCGCCCTCGATAACCGCATCATAATAACGACTTGTTTTTGTCAAATGATTCAGCTCTGCCTCATTCATTTGTTTGGCTCTTTTATTATGAGTGGTGAGCGTAATATAACCCTCCTCATTCTTAGCTTCAAAGTTGGGATGATAGCGCTTATTGAGCATCTTTAAAGAATGTTCATCCACATTATTGTTTCTAATTTGATTAAGTATAGAAATAAAATCTTGATTTTCTTGGCGATAAATATGCTTCAACTCAATACTAACAGCATTAGATTCTAGGAACGCTCTGCTACTAAAAAAGAAAGCATTATTGTAATAATCTTTTAGCAGACTCCATTCATCATTTTTTACAACTGGAGCAAGCTGTTGTAAGTCTCCAATCATCACCACTTGCACACCTCCAAAAACCTCAGAACCATTTTTAAATCGCCTTAACACTTGGTCAATCCCATCCAGCAAATCAGCTCTTACCATACTCACTTCATCAATAATGAGGAGGTCTAGGGAGCGAATGATGTCTATCTTTTTTTTATTGAACTTTTGAACACCAGTATTCTTCGATTTAGCTCCTGGGCCAGCATAGAGTTGATTGGGTAAAATAGGTCCAAATGGCATTTGAAAGAAGGAATGAATTGTAACTCCTTTGGCATTAATAGCCGCAACTCCAGTAGGAGCAACCACTACCATTCTTTTATTGGTTTCAGCCTTAATTTTATGTAGAAAAGTGGTTTTTCCAGTTCCGGCTTTACCTGTTAAGTATATATTTCTGTTGGTATTCTCTACAAATTGCCAAGCTAAGTCTAATTCTGGATTCACTTTCATAATTGGAAATATTAATCAACAAAGTTAAAACTATTCCTTGAAAAAATGTGACAAATGAACAAACGATGGAGCATTAATAACCAAAGTGCTTGAGTAGTTTTCCAATGCTTAATCCCTGAACAATAATGGAGAAGGCTGCAACCGAATAGGTTAGGAAAATGATGATGTGTCCATTGGGCATGTCTTGCAATGATAATGCTAATGCAAATGCTAAAGCTCCTCTCAAACCACTCCATGTTAAAATGCTAATGAGTTTAAAGTTTCCCTTGCCATTAGTTTTACTTTTGGAATTCAAAAAGAAGATGGGTAAAGAAACTGATAACATTCTAGCTATAAGCACAATGACTATGGTAATAAAAGCGAGTTTAAAACTAATTACTGTTGGGTCAATAAGAATAATTGCTAAGCCCATTAATACGAATAAAGTATTATTGAAGATTTCATCCATGATATCCCAAAATGTAAAAGCTAGGTTTTTGAGTTTTTCAGGCGATTGATGATGAATCCATTGACCTACTGTGATTCCCGCAGTTACCATGGCCAATGCAGTTGAAACTTCAATCATATCTGCTAATGCCCAACCGCCCATTACCAATACTAATGTTACCATCACAGCAGTTTTGGCATCCTCTTGAGTTTCCTTGAGAAAAAATTTAGCAATGCTACCAATTAACCAACCAAATATGACTCCTCCTATGGCTTCTCTAGCAAACAATAAGACAGTTGAACTGAAACTGAGTTCTTCGCCTCCTGTTTGAATGATAGAAAGAATAGTGAGAAAAAATACAATGCCAATTCCATCGTTAAAAAGGGATTCACCTTCTATTTTTATACTGAGGCTTTTATCGATATTATAGTTTTTGAATATTGAGAGTACTGCTATTGGGTCAGTAGGCGAGATTAAAGCCCCGAATAAAAAGCAGTAGAGGAGCGGGATTTGGTAACCGATGATTTGGAAGGCATAAAAACCTGTAAAACCAATGATTATTGTAGAGATGGCAGTTCCAAAAACGGCAAATAAAAATACACTCCATTTTTCCTTTTCCAAGGCTTTTAAGTTGATGTGAAGTGCACCGGCAAATAATAAGAAGCCCAGAATAATATTCATTAGGAAGTCATGAAAATCGATATGCTTTAAAATATGAGGAATCTCA
>JADGDY010000250.1 GCA_016744655.1 Bacteroidales bacterium
ATTTTCACCTAAGGCAAATCGCCCCAAATGAACTATTTTAAAAAAGATTCACTTTTTTTATAAATCACACCTCTTTCTTTCAATCCACCGAGGATTTCAGCTACTAAATTGGGATAATTGGCTAAAGTTTCCGGTGGATGAACTCCAGGATGATTAAATAATCCTTCTTTGAGGAGGCCCAAAACTACTGTTGCGGTATATCCTGTTGTTCGTGCCATGCTATGAATATTAGTTTCGGCATCGTAGGCATCGTATAAATCGTAGACAATTTCTTTTTGCTTCCCTCCCACTAATCCACTTATTATTATTTGCATCACTGTAAACTCTTCCTCATCCTCCTCCAATTTCCATTGCTCAAATAGCACTGAACTTGTAAAATCGATGGCTTTAATCTCTTGTCCCTTTATTTTAACGAGTTCTTCAGATAGCAATCCGCTTTCTTTTAATACATTTATCTTTTCTATATAACCAGGGAATCGCAAGGTTTTCTCTATCATATTTGGCACATCGAGGCTTTTGATCAGAGAGCGTAAACCATCGCTATTGAATGCTTCTAACTCACCAACAACGGGGAATTCTAGTATTTCCACATCGGTGAGGGCTGGCATAATCACTTCTTTTCCATTACGAACAAAACGAGCCGGACGGGTATATTCTTCTATCACATCGCTGGGGGAAAATGGAGCTTTGTATTGCCAATAGGTAGATTTATCCTTTGGCAAACCTCCTACGTATATTTTTATATCCTGAGCTTCGTCTAATAATGTAGCACCATAAGCCGACAATAAGTGACTCATACCGGGAGCAACTCCCATATCTACAACCCAAGTCACTCCATTGTCTTTTGCTAACTGATTTAAAGCCTCAAAATCCTCGGGGTAAAAAGCAATGTCTACGCCACTCTTTCCTGCTTGTATTACTCTTTTTAAACTCCGATAACCTATTTCACCTGGCAAAGCATTAATGATGAAATCTATATTTTGTACCAATTTTTCTATGGCTCCCTCCTCCATTAAGTCGCAAGCTATACATTCTATTCCTGCTTTTATTGCTCTAGTCAACTGTTCTGGGCTTCTATCCACCAATACCACTTTCCATTCTTTATTTCTATTTAAATCTAATGCCATTGGCGTTCCTACCAATCCACCACCTAAAACCATTACTTTCTTTGCCATCATTATTGTATTTTAAAATAGATTATCAAAAATTCATTCATTCATTCATTCATTCATTCATTCATTCATTCATTCATTCATTCATTCATTCATTCATTCATTCATTCAAAATAAAACGGTCCACGGATTACACTGGTTTTCGCGAATTATTTATAAGTATACGCTTGTCTTTATGCATCTTTACCAGAATAATGATGTGAATTTACAATTTTTTTCAAAAAACTGTAACATTAGAAATAGCAATAGGTCATATAATTGAATGTTGAAAAGAAAATCCACATATACAGATGTGCATCACGAGTTGATCCAGAAATGCAGAAAAGGACATCAAAAGTCTCAAATGCAAATCTACAAACTCTATTATAAGGCCATGTACAATACAAGCCTTAGAATGATTGGAAACAAAACAGATGCCGAAGACATTATGCAGGATTCCTTTATCTCTGCTTTTCAGAAGTTAAGTCAATACACCGAAGAAGGCAGTTTTGGAGGATGGTTAAAAAGAATAGTCGTCAATAATTCTTTAGATGCGCTAAATAAAAACAAATTAGAAACAGATTTGAACGAGCATTTAGAAGTAGTTGAGGAAGAAACCAACATTGTTTCCATTGACCACATCAAAATTAAGGATGTAAAAGATGCATTGGGAAGAATTAAAGAGGAATATAGAGTTATTATTTCATTGTTTTTATTTGAAGGATATGACCATGAAGAAATCAGCGAAATTTTAGGGATTTCTTATAACCTATCAAGAACTAGATATTCCAGAGCGAGAAAGAAATTAATAGAAGAGGTGAGCCTCATACAAAAAGAAAGGAATTTCAAATGGGCATAGATAAATTTGAGAATCTAATAAAAGAGAATAAGGAGTATTTTGAAAAAGAACCTTCCATGGATCATATGGAGAAATTCTTCTTCAAACTTCAAGAACAAGAAGAAAAGAAAAAGCCTATTTTCACCAATAACGACCAAAGAGCTTGGTGGATTGGGATTGCAGCCAGTCTTAGCTTACTCATTAGCATTGGATGGTTTATTACACAACAACCCACAGAGAGCCAAAAGCGACAAGAAATGGGATTATCTCTAGAGCTAACCGAAATTAAAGCTTACTATGTTCATGAAAGCCAAAAGAAGCTCAAGGAAATTAACCAATGTGCCGATCAAAGTACTGGTACGCAAAACCTAATTACCTCCACCGAAACCCAATTGCAAAAACTTGCTTTTAATGTGGAGAAATTAGAAGATAAACTGAAAGATGCTTCTGGAAATAAAAAACTAGAACTAGCATATATTCAAAATTTGAAAGCAAAAAGTGATTTGGTGAATCAAATGCATGACCAAATCTGCAAACAGAACAATAATATCTTAACACAATAAACCCAGAAACCATGAAAACAAAAACCACAATACTCAGCACTTTAAGCATATTTACGCTTGTTTTATTCCTCCTCCCTACTTCCATAATGGCCAAGGGCGATTTTAGTAAACCCAGCAAAAAAGAATTCGAAATCAATAAAGGCGCAAAACTCCTTATGAATTGTGAATTCACCGAGATTAAGGCCTATAACTGGGACAAAGATGTAATTAGCATAGAAGTTACCGTAACTGTGGATGCCAGAAACGAAAGCAAAGCTCAAGATAAATTTGAGAGAGTTTTAGTGGAAATGAGTGGAAGCTCGAGTTTGGTGGAGCTCAGAACAGGTTTAGGAAACGGATATTTCAATAATAAAAATAACAATAGTATCGATATTGATGTTTTGATCTATTATCCTTCTCACATCAATCTAGAGCTTGAGAATGAATTCGGCACTAGCTTTTTTGAAGATATTGATGGTACAGTAGATGCTGAAGTAGCCTATGGGAATTTTGAAGCCAATAATTTAAGCAGCGACCAATTAGACTTACAAGCTGAATTTGGCCAGATAAACGTGAATAGATTTCAAGCAGGGAAAGTAAAAGTAGCTTATGGTGGATTTACGGCTCAGGTAGCAGCCGTGATAGACTTGAATAGCGAATTTTCTTCCAATGAAATTGAAACAGTAAGCCAGTTAGAACTGGAAACAGCTTACGATAAAAACTATTTTGGTGAAGCAGATGTCATCTTTGCAGAATCAGAATTCAGTAGCATTAGAATAGACCAATTAAATAAACATATTGAATTAGACATAGATTATGGAAGTATTAAAATTAGAGACATTGCATCTGGTTTTGATATGATAAACATCAAGTCTGAATTTACAGGAGTAGATTTATATTTCAAATCTCCTGCCAACTTTGCCTTTAAAGCCTCCTCCGAAATGGGCGGAATTAACTATCCAAATGAATTAGCTAAAATCACATACCTCGAAAAAGAAATGATGGAGCTCGATATCGAAGGATATTTCGGAAATGCTAAAGGGCAGAGTCCTAAAGTAATTCTAAGCATGCAAAACGCAACAGCAAATATTAAAATCAACTAAAACATAAAATCATGAAAAAATTAGTATTAATCATAGTATTGGCCACATTCGGTTTCGGATTGTTTGCCAGTGAAGAAGAAAGAACAGTAAGTAGCTTTAATGCTATTGAAAACAATTGTTCGCTAGATGTTACCATAACCCAAGGGGATGTTCAAAAAGTAACTGTTATTTCTCCTGAGAAGTTTATGCACAAAATACAAACTAAAGTTCATGCCAATACTTTAGTCATTGATATAAAAGGCTCATTATCATATAGAAATGAAGAACTCAGAATTGAAGTTACTGTAAAGGACCTTAAAGAAATTACAAACTCCGGAAGTGCAGACTTCTATATTAACGGAGTATTTGCCACCGATGACTTATTGTTAGACATGCACGGTTCTGGAGATTTTGAAGGTGACCTAAATGTAAAAGAATTAGAAGTGGTGATGCACGGAAGTGGTGATGTTGAAATTAGCGGCGTAAACGGATCCTTAAGCGTGACTCAGATGGGCTCAGGTGATTTTGAAGGTGAATCTTTATATGTAGGTGAATCCTCTTTCAAAATGAATGGATCAGGCGACAGCGAAGTAAGTGGAACAGCCGCTATGATGGAATTATCACAAAATGGCTCTGGAGATTTCGATGGCAGAAGCTTCGAAGTTAAAACAGCCAAAATTAGAAAAACTAGTTCAGGAGAATCCGATGTATTTATCACAGATACTCTAGACGCAAGGCTATCTGGTAGCGGAGATTTAAATATCAAAGGAAGACCAGAAATAACAAACTTCTCGGCCACTGGTAGTGGTGAAATCAGAAGTTATTAATTAGTGTTTGTCCATAATGTCCGATTTCTACGTTACGCTCGCACTGAAAACAAACATCCCGACGATTTCTGTCGGGGCTTATTGTTATTCAATACTGCACAAGCTTTGAACTCGAACATTCTGAATCAAACACCGACTTTATAGACAGGCTCTAATTTGTAAAAACAAAAAAAAACATATCATGAAAACAAAGTCATTATTATTATCAATAGCATTTATCGCCATTTCTATTTTGGGATATAGTGGAC
>JADGDY010000074.1:0-13730 GCA_016744655.1 Bacteroidales bacterium
GCTGTGTATCATGATCAGTTTGGATATTTAAGCTGTCATTTATCAAAAATCAAACCTCAGGTTATTATCAATTTAAATTCACAACATAAAGCTATTGAGAAAAATCTGAATCAATTAAAATTAGAATTTTCTTCAAATCAATTTAAAACTCCTTTACAAGACTTAGAGAACAAACCCAACTTTGTGGTCATGAAAATGCCCAAGTCTTTAGATCTATTTGAGCTTTATTTGAGTCAGGTTTATAAGCATTTAGCTGAAGGTGGAATTATAGCCATTGGTTTTATGACTAGAAACTTCACCAAACAGAGCTTGAGCATAGCAGAAAAATATTTTGAGGAGCTTGAACAAACAAAAGCCAAGAAGAAAGCAAGATTACTCATACTAAGAAAACCAAAAGCCTTTCAAGAAAAAGAGTTAATAAGAGCGGTTAAGTTAAACGAGAAAGTGAGCCTAAAGCAATATTACGGTGTATTTTCGGCCAATCATATTGATTATGCCACTCAGTTTTTAATTGAGCATATAGATATAAAAGAAGATGAAGACAAACTATTAGATGTGGGCTGCGGCAATGGAGTTCTGGCATATCAAGCTCGTAAACTCTCCCCTTCTATAGAACTACATTTATCCGACGATAGCTATTTGGCCATAGAATCGGCAAAACTAAATTTAGCAGACTCCTCCTCTACACATTATCATTTTAAAGATGATCTTTCCTTTTTTGAGTCAGAGTTTTTCCCATTAGTAATTTCAAATCCTCCTTTTCATTTTGAATACGAGAATAATATAGAAATCACTTTGAATCTATTTCAAGAAATCCATAGAATTCTAAAATCCGGAGGCCGGTTTCTCATGGTGGCCAATCGTCATTTAAATTATGCCACTCATTTGAATAAGATATTTTCTAAGGTTATAGTAAAAGCTGAAAACGATCGTTTCGTGATTTATGAATGTTTAAAATAAACAAGAATATTTCAAGAACTCCCTATTACATACAACCTTATGTGAGAATATTTTGTCTTTTAAATATATAAAGCAAAATAGTTATTTCTGAATTTATAAAATACCATTATGAAAAATCGCATCATCATCATTTTAATTTCAAGTATTATCCTCAGTTTTTTCTTTTCATGTGATAAGAAAAAAGATGACAAGATTATATATGAATATCCTCAGTTTTATCATAACCAATCTTCTTTTACCAATGAAGAAATTTTAGCTGCCACATACTCTGATTTCAAAATTCCTTTGAATTTTTATAATGAAAACATAGGTGACACAAGTATTTATTATGTTAATACTATTAGCATCGATAGTCTAAATAACCAATGGATTCAACTTTCAACAAATTCCTCAGAAGAAGCAAAATATTGGTATAAAATAACTTCAGGAGACACAACAGTATCAAATGTTGGAGAAGAAGATGAGAAATTCTTTGAATTCATCTATACTGAAAATCAAAACCTCACTTTCAAATATAGAAGTCATCATGCCAACTATCTTACTAGAGATAATTTTGATTACATGAGTGATTCAAATACTTTCGGAGAATTTACAAAACATAACTTCACAGAATACGATTGTAAAGAGTTAATCGATTATTTATGGTTTATTGATTCCAACAATAACTCAAGTGCAAAAGCTTTGAGTTCTTTTACAGTTGACCAACAGCATGCCATAGAAGTTCACCATTATGAGTTATTAATAGTCGGCGGAGATTTTGGTTTACATGATGAAATTTCATTAATGAACAAAGTATATTCTATTAATAAAAGCAGCGGCAACATTACTGTGTCTGAAGTGATTGTTAGCACTATCCAAGGAAATTACAATTAAAAAGAAATTCTATAAATTGGTTCAATTATTGTATTCATATACAATGCAATAAACAGATTTATAAATAAAAAATCAGAACCATGAACTTCTTAAAAACAAGCTTAGTATTTCTAGGCATTTTCCTTTTTTCTATGGCCCTTTCTGCCCAATCCACAAATGACTCTTTACTGATTAAAGAGACCGCTTTAAATTATATAGAAGGATATTTCCATAAAGATGCTGCCAGAATGGAGAAAGCTTTACATCCAGAATTAGTAAAAAGAAGTATTCAAAAGACTAAAGATGGAACCGAATTCATCATTAATTTGGGTGCTACTTATATGATTATGAGAACGGAGAACAACAATAACAGGCATGCTGCAAACCCTGATGGTCCGATAGAATCCGAAGTAATTATATATGACATTGTTGGTAACGCAGCTACAGTAAAAGTTTCAACAAACCAATATGACTTTATTGATTATTTACAAGTAGGTAAATTTAAAGGTGAATGGAAAATAATCAATGTACTTTGGGCTAATCTACCTAAAAAGGATTAGTAAATCCTATGTGTTAATATAGTATACCTTGAAAAAAATAACCTTTTCCTATGCGATGGTATTTCTGATTCGGAAATTTATTTCTCGCTCCAGAAACTCACAAGAAATGTGGTTTTGAGATTTAGAACTCTTCAGTAAAAAGATTTTTATCAACCAATATTCCATGTTTTAGTTCCAAGTAAAGCTTAATGGCACGTTTTGCTTTAAACTGAATTATGAAAAGAGTTTCGCTATCTTCAAGTGCTGGCTGATTGCCAAGATTCACAAATGTAGGATAAAGTACTTTTTCGCCATTCGTATGTAGACGGTCGTAAGTCAAGTTCTGCATATTGAGAATCTTTTCTGGTTGAAGGCCCACATAATCAAAATCAGCATCGTTATATGGTAGGGCAAAACTTAATGCATTTACCGATTTTAAATCTTGTCCCATTACTTTAATTTCAACTATATCTCCAGCTTTATAACTTTTTTTAGCTGTGGTCATCATCAGTTTACCCGATACTCTTTCAGCTATTGAGTCACTAACACCACCCTCAATCTGTGTAGTTACATTTGAGATATCATATGCATCAATCAAATCATTTTTATTTACATCTCCTTTGCTAACATAACCATCAAAATCGGCATCGCCTGCTCTTAGTCCAGTATAATTCATATAAGAAGTAAGATCATTATTATCTATAATTTGATCGTTATTGATATCGCCAGGAATATAGCTTTCGGTACCAGGAACTTTGAAAACATATAGTTCTCTACCCGAACCATAATCTCCTGATGCCTTCTCAACAGACATTTTGATATATCGTGCTTTTGCTTGATTTTCGATGACAAAAGTTTTGTTATCAGGATTAGTTTTCCATTCAACACTTCCTAGTTCTTCCCAGTTTTCTTTGTCATTGCTATAGAAGAATTTAGCTTTTTCTATCATTCCATTTCTGCCACTTTTTCTAGGTAGATAAACAATTTTATCTAAGTAATTAACAGATTTCAAGTCTATTACAATATCAAATGGAACTGCCTTTTCATAATATTTGGTATGTATATTAGTTGATTCATCAAAATCGAAAAATTTAGCTAAAGATTGGCTTCCTTGCATTTTACATGTTGCTGTAGCAGTTATGCCTTTTATAGCAAACTCTAAAGGGTCAGATTTTGTTGTGGCAGTGAAATCTGTCCATGCTGACATACCGCTGGAGTTTACTGCTCTTGCCCTGAAATTATAGTCTGTGTCAGGAGTTAAGTTTTCAAATAATAGCTCTGTATCTTTAATGGTGGAGTAGATGATCTCATCGAATACAATCTCATAATAATCAGCATTGTCGAGCTTATCCCAATTAGGCTTAAGCGTATATGCTGTTACATTACTATCAACTACATTTACATTATTCAAAGTAGATAGAGAACCTGTGTTTTTTAGCAATGAATATAGAGTATTAAACTCAAAACCATTTATTTGTAGGCTAATATCGTTTTTACTAACATCAGTTTGCCCTATTTTCACCATTAACTGAGGATTTTTGCGAATTTCCACTTTCTCAAAGTCACTTCCTTTTGTAGGAAATTGGTTAAAATCAGGAGCTTGATTGTAGAAATAAACATTTTCACCAGACTTGAATTCGCTCAAATTTTTCGATTCTTTTAAACGTATAGTTTTATTGCCCACCTTTACTTTTAGTTTCTTAGGCATCTCTGTTACATTAATTTTAAAAAAAGTGGTTTTATCTTTCACAAATCCATTGAAATTTCCTGTTGTTGCAAAAACAGTGATCATTACATTTTCATCTTCTACTTTCGATTCAACGACTGTTTCAGTAAATTCTCCTAACATATAGGCAGTAGTACTACCGTCATCATCATAATCTGTAAACGATGATTTACCGAAAGGATAGATTTCATAAGTTCTTAAATTATTATTTATTTCGGTAATGTTGTTATTTGGATTTGCCATTGGAATAATGGCTCCATTTTTTACAAAAACAGGCAGTTTCCAAATCGGACATTCCACATTGTTGATTACTTTTCCTCCTTCATAAGTTTGTCCCGAAAAATAATCGACCCAGCTTCCTTTAGGTAAATAAATGTGGTTACGAATGTCATTACCCAAAGTATCGGCTTTTGTATCTTGATAGATTGGCGCAACTAGAAAATAGGGCCCAAACATATACTGATATTGAGTGTTTTTGCTCAAGGTATAATCATTTTGTTCTTCGAGGAACATAGCTCTAATCATGGGTAATCCGTCAATTGATTCACGTGCAATACTATATGAATAAGGTAATAGCTCCGATTTCAATTTCAAATAGTTACGATTGATTGATGTTGCTGGCTCACCCAATGCATGTGGGTATTTTTCATTATAACCCCATCCATCCATATTTAATTGCATAGGTGTAAATACCTTCCATTGGAAGTCGCGGATATTCACAGCTGAATTTTCACCACCAAAAATACCATCCATATCAGAAGTGATATTTGGTTGGCCTGATAGTCCGGAGCCAATATATGTTGGAATATGAAAACGAATATACTCCCAAACACCACCAGTTTGATCACCTGACCAAATGGTTGCATATCTTTGTGTTCCTGCCCATCCATCCAAGGAAATGATAAATGGCCTTGAAGTTATTCCAAATTCATGCATGATTTCGGCAGCATCCTGCACACCATTTAATCCAAAAGAATATCCTGCACCAACCCATGCCACATCCGTTTTTAATACACGGACTCCTGCAACTCCTACTTCTTTTTCAAGATCTCTCTGTAATAATGGTTCTATGCTATCTATAGGATGTAAATCAGATTGTGTCCAAAGACCAATTTGAACACCATTTTCTCTAGCATAATCACCAAAATCTTTTAGGTTTTGGATATTGCCATCAAGGCTAGATGTTTGCCCATATCCCGCGCCATAACCATCGTTTGGTAAAATCCAACCAAAAGGCATATCGTGTGCTTTGTAGCGATCGATAACTGCGCGTGCTGAAAATTGGTAATTGTCATTCTCACCATTCAACGATTCTTTTATACCTGTTTTATCTTTTTGCGATTCTTTGTATCTTTTACCATCCTCAAACAGTATACCTCGGGAATCTTCTTTCCAGTAGTCACGATTATAAGCGTTCAAATGTCCTTCGTAAAAACCAAATTTAGGTATTAAAACAGGGTTTCCTGTAAGTTGGTAAAAGTCATTTAATAAAGCTATAGCTCCATCGCTCACCATGAAAAACACATCTAAATAGTCCGTTTCATGAGAAAGTATAACTGTGTTTTCTTCTTTGGATCCAAAATCATAGATTCCCTTTTTGAAGGTATACGACATAAATCCATAGCCTTTTGTCGACCAATAGTATGGAGTTGGAGAAGCTACACCTCCATCTGTCCAGCTATTCTGATTTTCGATGGCAATGGCTTTTCCTTTGTGCGTAAAACGACCATTCTGAACTCCTCCGCCAAAGAAATACTCATCTCCCCTTTCGCTTAAACGAATTGAAACACTGTTTTTTTCATAGGCAATTGGAGCAATTGATTTAATTACGATTTGATTTGTAATTAAATTTTCAACTGTAAAAGTTGTAGTATTTTTATCAAAAACAATTTGAATATTTGTTGTGCTCAAAGTAACATTTTTTCTGCTGTTCACCAATGTTAAATCTGTTACCGCTTTTCGTGAGTTCTCTACTAGTATTTTAGCTTCTGGTTTAGCCTGCGGGGCTCTCATTTCTAGGCCAGAATTATCTTGAAACATACGAAATGTATTATTTCCATAGAAATCGAGTAGCATTTTTTGCTGATTGGAAAATTTAATCTCAAAAGTCGTATTGTTTAGCTTTTTAGCATTAACAATACTTACTTTTTTTTGATTTGAAGTTATTGTATCATACAAACTGCTTTGTGCCTTAAGTGAACTTATAGGCAAAGCAAATACAAGTGTTGCAGCTATCGCCATAAGAATTACTTTCAAAAATTTAATTCCCATCATGTTTTGATTTATATCTCTTGTAAACTATTTAAAAGAAGTATGACAAAAGTAGTTTTTTTGTAGGCAAACGTATTAAAAAAGTGGTTTAAAATTATAAAAAACAACTATGAAAGTTATAAAAAAATGGAGGATGCTCTACAATAGGAGCCAATCATTAATTAAATTATCATTTGAATAAAATATCTGAGAATTAGAGGATACGGGAGTAAAAGATCGTTTTATGGTTAAAGCTTCTCTTTAATAGAATTCAATTAAAATTTAAAATCCAAAAAACATCAATTCTAAACAGTAAAATTATATTCTGAATAATGCCTATTTCGAATTTAATGTATCTTTGGGTACTAATAGGTTTTTTAATCGAAATATACTTCCATTTGGAGAAAATATTTTGGACAGTAATGGGGCTTTATTATGAATTTATTATTGAAAATTTTACCTATTCTAATTTTCCTTAATTGGCTAAATCCATCTATATCACAGGAAAATGGGATATTGCATGTTAACAATTATGACTATAAAGACTATCATGCCCACGAGCAAAACTGGGACATGGTTGAAGGGGATAATGGGGTTCTTTATTTTGGAAATACTCATGGTATTTTAGAATACGATGGAGTAAACTGGAGGCTTATAGAACTTCCTAATCAGTCGGTCGTACGTGTATTAGCAAAGGACAGTAAGGGAAAAATTTATGTTGGAGGTGTTAATGAATTCGGTTACCTCTCAGCAAATAAAAAAGGAGAATTAACATATATTTCCTTACTAGACAGGAAACCAAACATGACAGCCGTATTTAATGATATTTGGAATATCAAATTACTCGATGACAATGTTTATTTCTTTTCCTATAAATATATATTTAAACTCGAAAATGACCATATTAAATTAATTGAAACGGAAGACCATATTTGGGGTGCTTTTTCGTATAATCATGAGATGTATTATCATGCATGGAATAAGGGCTTAAAGAGAATCCAGGGTGATTCGGTTGTGAATATTCCTTTCGGAGATTTTTTTAAGGATAAGAATATCTGGACTTTTATTGAAACTAAAAAACATAAAATCCTAGGAATAGATAGAAATAAAACGTTCTATACAATAGATCTTTCTATCAAAAACCCTTCTTCAGCAGCCGATTTCATTCATCAATCCCATCTTGAAATTAGTAAGCAACTCGAAAATATTGATGTATATTCTTATATTCAATTTAACGATGAAACATTTGGTTTTGGTACGTTCTCGGGCTTTTATCATATTAGTAAAACGGGGCAGCTAATTCATAATTTGAATTCAAAATTGGGTTTATTAAACGACATAATTTGGAACCTTTATCAGGATAGTGCAGGTCTTTTATGGCTAATTACAGATAATGGCATCAGTAAAGTTAATATAGATTCCAAACTTAGTTATTGGAGTAAACCTCAGGGAATACGTAATAAGCCATTAGATTTATTGCGGATAGACAGCACTCTCTTTATAGCCTCTTATGGTGGTTTGCAATATTTAAAAAACAATCAAGTTATTAATTCCGATCTTATTATCGATGAGTGTATGGATTTCCATATTTTCAAGAATCCAGAAAGTCCATACCAAGATAAATATCTGGCTAGTTCACATGGAGAGGGAATTATTGAGTTCAACAAAAATAAAAGAAACATTCTGTTTAATATTCCAGTATGGATTATGCAGCAGTCTAGAAAAAACACTTCTTTATTATATCTTGGCACATCAGATGGTATAAATATTCTTGAGTTTAAAAATTCAAAATGGCAATATTTGGGCAAACTCTCTGGAATAGATGCAGATATTCGGTTTATTTATGAAGAGGGCAATGGAAATATTTGGTTAGGAAGTTTTTTAAAAGGTATCTTTAAAATTGAGCCATCGGAAAATGTTCTTATACCAAATAAAATAATACAATACGGACTTAAAGATAATTTACCATCCCTCAAAGATATCTTTGCATTTAAATTGCAAGAAAAATTATTTTTTGGCACCAGCAAAGGCCTTTATCGCTTTTCTGAAAACCAAAATAAGTTTGTCCCTGATTCGCTCTTTGGAATAACGTATTGCAATGGAAGTAAGTCAATAAGCTCATTAAAAAAAGATTCGTTAGGCCGAATATGGATAGGTGGTAAAGAAAAAGGAAAAGCATTTTTTAGTGTTGCATCACTAAATCCTAATGGTTCCTATGCTGTGAATAATATCCCCTTTTCGGCAATGTATGAAGCAGATGTATCCTTGCTTTATGCAGAACAAGACAGTACCATTTGGTTTGGTAGCCCAGAGGGTTTATACAAATTCAAAGGTGAGGTTCCTCATGGGCCAGAATCTTATCCCTGTTATATTAGAAAAGCTATAATTAAGAAGGACAGCATCATCTATTTTGGACTTAAGTCGCATGCTGATGGTACCTCTGTAGCAAATGAAGTAAATCTCGATTTTAACTTAAACATCATCTCATTCCAATTTGCAGCACCATTTTTCTTTAGTGAAGAATTAACACAATATCAAACCTGGCTAGAGGGTTTTGAAATGGAGTGGTCTGAATGGTCTAATGACTCGAAGATTGATTATTTAAATCTTAAAGAAGGTAATTACAAATTTCATGTTCGTGCTAAGAATGTTTACGGAAGAATTAGTACTGAAGATTTTTTTCAATTTAGGATTCGACCACCTTGGCATCGAACATGGTGGGCTTATGCATTATATGGACTTTTAGCAATCATTTTTGCTTGGTTACTAATACGAATAAACTCAGTACGATTGAAACGTCAAAACGAATTACTAAAACAAACTGTAAAAGAACGTACTGCAAATATATTACAACAAAAGGAAGAAATTCAGGATAAAGTTAGCGAACTTCAAGTGCAATCTGAAGAACTTCAAGTGCAATCCGAGGAACTTCAAACACAATCCGAGGAACTTCAAATAGCAAATGATAAACTTGTAGAAACAAACGCAACCAAGGATAAGTTCTTTAGTATCATCTCTCATGATCTTAGAAGTCCATTTAGCAGTATATTGGGCTTCACTGATTTATTAAGTGCTGAATATGATTCGCTTGATGATACCGAGAAAAGACAAATTATAAATTCGTTGAAAAAATCATCCCAATCTGCTTATGATTTGCTAGCAAACCTACTTACTTGGGCTCGTACACAGACAGGAGGAATCGAAATCATTAAAGAACAGCTTAACTTAAAAGAATTGGTTGAAACCAGCACTGCTCCTTATAAGAATACTGCTTCCAAAAAAAATATTGAGATAATAACAAATATTCCTCCCGACACCAAGCTGTCGATAGATAGAAACACCTCAATGACATTTATAGCGAATTTGGTAAACAATGCTATCAAGTTTACTCCTGAGGGGGGAACTATTACAATCAACTATCACGAAAATGAAGACCATATTGAATTGCACATTATAGATACCGGTGTTGGCATGACTTCAGAAGTTATTGAAAAGTTATTTAGGATTGATGAGAATATATCAACTAAAGGAACTAATAATGAAAAAGGTACAGGATTGGGACTCATTCTTTGTAAGGAGTTTATTAATAAAAATGGTGGGGATATTTCAGTAATAAGCGAAGTTGGAAAAGGCAGCGAGTTTATTATCACGCTTTCGAAGTAAGATGAATCCAACTTTCAAACCTACCATCAAATGATATTGAGTAAAGGAGTAAGTGCTTAATCTATCTAAAAACCAGACCAGTGCTACTGCTAACAATGCAACATTCTTCCGAACTCATAATTCTATTGAAGCTGTTGAAACAACATCTAATTTAAGGAATTAAACCCGGAGATTGCACATCGAATTCAGACTCATCTTAACACTTCTCATTATCGTCTTATTGATCATCTTTCCTTTTGTGATGTCGAGTTTTTTCTTTTATCGTATCCAAGACTCCAAAGGCTTACAGTATTTTAAAAGTGTATTAAACCCGTTACATAATCTCAAAATTCTTTAACAGATACTAAAAATCTTTTTTTCATCGATTATTTACATTTTTTGGCGTTAAACACACCTGTTTTCATGCTATTTTGCCTTTAAATTTTACTATTGGACGTAACTATCCCAGCCCTCCGATACAAATTGTCGCAAAGAGCCTCCAATAGGTTTTGAGTGTGCATTTTTCCCATTCCTCTGTATTTAGTAATACCTCCTAAGAACCACCTTTTATTCTACCCAAAGTACGTTCAATTTTAATCTTGTTTTGCCTATCAGTTTATTAAATCTATTCTCCCATTTTGTAAGTGGTTTATTCTTTTTTGTCTTAATCTCCTCTTCTGAACGATCTTCCGTTACTTCATGCTTTGCTCTTCCTTTTGGTCGTAAGGGCATATCGATAAAGTTCGCATCTACAATTGCTCCTTTTTTGATAAAAATCTGGAGTTCTTCTAATTGTGAGTTTATTAATTTGAATAGTTTTTCAAAAGCACCTGTTTTGATTAATTCTGTTCTGAATCGACTTAGTGTACTGTGTTCTAGGGCCTCTTGCTCTATGGTTAATCCACAAAAATAACTGAATGAAATACTATCATTTATTCTATCCTCAACTTCATAATCACTTAAACCATATCATGTTTCTAGAAGTAACATTTTAAATAATAAAACTCCATCATAACAGGGCATTCCTGTGGCACTTTTGCCTTTTGAATAATCTTTATCAATCAATTGGCTTATTTTTTCCAGTCTATAATAGTATTTATCTGACAAAAGAAAGTAGCTTTTATCTTTCTTGTACGTAAATCACAAATACTATCTGCCAATGTAGAATCTTTGTGTATTTTCATACCGTAAACAATACAGCTTATTTTACTGATTGACTACCACATACATCGGCATTCTGCATTATCTTCCTTGCAACGGTCTTGTATTTTCTATTTTGGTCTTCTAAATATAGAGGTTCAGGTGGAGTGTTTTTTGCACCTTGAAATCTTTCGCAAGATCCCAATTCGTACTTGATACAATAGCGTGTGGTCATTAAAAGTTGGTTTTCTCTATCTTGATTGATTTCCAATGCCTTTTCCTGCTTCTCTACTCCATGATCGACATAAAACTGTCTGGCTTTTTCGTTAGAGATATTCTCCGTAAAATCCACTTCCGTTTTTGGGAACGGAATATCTTGAATTTTCATGGTAGAATCTTTACGAGCGAAACTCTTTATCTTATGCTGCTTGTGCTTCTCGAATAGCGCTCTCCTAATCTCGTTCAACTCTGACATTCGGAAGAGATAAGCCTGCTCATATTTAAAATCAACATTCTCTACAGAAAACATGGTAGTTCCTGATTTGGCTAATTGCTTCTCAATATTACTTATAGCTCTTTCTGCATTATTAGCAACTTCTGGTAGAGGTTCTACGACATAACTACTTTCAATACCATCCACTTATTTCTTCTCGAATTAGTAGCATTCACGTTACATTTCTATTTTTCAGAAAGCCACTCTTGAAGTGCAGAAAACTCAACATTAGCTTGCTCCATAGCTGCATGATAAATAGCAGCAGTTTTTTGAGGATTGTTTTCTATTCTATCTATTTCTAATACTTTTGGTGGGCGAATAACATAGGCTATTCCTTCTTTTTCTAATTGTTCCAGCTTGGCTATTGAAGCATTATATCTATCAGCTCTTGTAACTAACATCTCATATACCTTAGGAAATTTACGATAATACCATTTAAAAAATGGAGTATATTTCATGGGTCCTTTGGAATATTCTTTTGGCTGGGTTAATATCACCACTGCTCTCTCACTTCCATTGTTTAAGGCGTATTCGAACGGTACAGAATTTGACAACCCACCATCCATTAGAATCATATTATTATAATGGACCATAGGTGCAATAAATGGTAGAGAGCCACTGGCTGATAAAATGGTTCTGAAGTCCTTTTTATCAGCATTATTTAAAAGAAAAAACTCAGGGTTTCCTGTCTCACAATTGCTAGTTCCAACATAAAACTTACTAGATGAGCTCTTTAAGACATTATAATTAAATGGAATGATTTGCTGTGGAATTTCTTCGTAGATAAAGTCCCATGAAAACATAGTTCCTTGCTTAAAGAGATTACTCCAACTGCAATATCTCTTATCACCAATCATCTCGTTCACCTTAATATTTCTACCTATTTGCTTTGAGATATAAGATACTCCATAAGCAGCGCCTGCTGATACTCCGTAAACTGATTCGAAGGCCAATTGCTTCTCCAAGAACACTTCTATTATTCCTGCACTAAACATGGCTCTAAAGCCTCCTCCTTCTAATATTAATGCCGTTCTCTTTTCCATGGACTTGTTATTTCATGGACGAAATTATTAATAATCTTCTTTGAAAAAACCGTTAGGTAGAAATATTTTACCTCTTATTAGCTTTTAGTATTCGATCGTATTTATCTCTAATTATTATTACTACAATTTATAACAACTTTGTAAACTTCATTTTTTATTTTCTTCGTAATGAAATAATCAAAATACACACTTCAATTAACGGATATTTAAAAGCTTAATCGAACACTTATCAATATATCTCCTTTATTGAAATTGCTAGTTTTAATTAGTCTAAAAGACCAGAATATCAAATTTTAGCAACAAGGGTCAGCAGAGCTGATCATTGTTTTTTAATCTGTGTTAATTTGCGATAATCCACGGACAAAAATAAAGTGTGCTCTGTCCTGACAAAACCTATAGGAATAACATACTAATTCAATGAATTATTCGGAATCGAGAAATAACATCTCTATTTTTTCTAGAAGAATTTGAGGATGGATTGGCTTGCTAATAAAATCATTCATCCCTGCTGAAATATACTTTTCCTGATCTTCACGAACAACATTTGCTGTTAATGCAATAATTGGAATATTAGGTGTATTTTTATCTCTTTCCATTTGTCTTATCACCCAAGTTGCCTCAAGGCCATCCATTTCAGGCATCATAATATCCATCAGAATTAAATCAAACTCTGTCTTTTGGAAACACTCAACTGCTTGCATTCCATTATTGGCTACTATAACCTGATGACCAGCATTTTCTATCATTTGTTTAGCTACCATTACATTTATCTTATTATCCTCGGCTAGCAACACTCGTAAGCTTCTAGACTTTTTAATTTTTACTGCAGCTTCCTCAATAGTTTTCTCCTCACCTTCTTTAACAGAAATAGTAAACCAAAAATTGGAGCCCTCCCCTAATTTACTCTCAAGTCCAATTTCTCCACCTAACAGGTTCGATAATTTCTTAGAAATAGCTAAACCTAATCCTGTACCACCAAATTTTCGTGTAAAAGAAGCGTCGCTTTGCGTAAATGCAGTAAACAATTTAGTCTGATTCTCTTTGCTAATTCCTATTCCATTGTCTTCAACTTCAATTATAGCCCT
>JADGDY010000074.1:13740-23705 GCA_016744655.1 Bacteroidales bacterium
CAATAACTTCAAATAGTAATTCGATACCACCCACAAGCGTATTTTTAAGATTTATATTAAAATCTACTTTTCCGGAATCAGTAAATTTTATTGCATTATTAATCAAATTAATTAGAATCTGTTTTATTCGAATTTGATCACTAAAAACAAATATCGGAACGTCAGGGTTTATATTACAGTTGAATTCCAAGTTCTTTTCTTTGGTTTTATCGGTAAATAATTCACAAGTATTATTTATAACTTCATGCAAATTAAAATGATCTAGATCTAAGTCCAACTTCCCGGCTTCTATTTTAGAAAAATCCAAAATATCGTTCACCAGTGAGACTAAAGTTTCTGCAGAAAACTCAATAATGGATACTTTTTTATATTGTTCTCCATTCATTGTTGTTTGTTTAAGCAAATGACTCATACCAATGATACCATTTAAAGGAGTACGAATTTCGTGACTCATATTAGCTAAAAACAAACTTTTAGCTTTATCTGCCGCTTTAGCATTATTAAGGGTTTCTTCGAGTTGTTGATTCTGTATAGTTAACAATTGCTGGTTATCTTCAAGTGCTTCTTTCTGAAGTTCAAGCTTCTGTTTACTCATGACATTCTCTTGTGATATTCTATAATATTTATTTGAATAATACATTAGATAGGCACAATACAAACCAAATGCTAAACCTATAAATAAATTTAGTTTCTCTAAATATATAAATGAAAACAGAGTAGCTGGAACAAACAAACTTAACAGAAAACCAACAGTCAGTTTGCTATTTTTAGATAAGCCTATGGCACCGGCTGCACCAATTCCCATTAGGAATATTATAATAAGAAAATTTTCTTCTAAGCCAGGTTTTGTCAATAAACCAAGACCATATATAACGGACCAAAAAAGAGCTCCTGCATATATTAATGTTTGGGTAATTCTATAGTCTTCGTTAATTTCTTGACCTTTGAAAAGCATATAAAAACGCCCTCCCATGATGATAATATATATCATAATAGATGGCCAAGCAAAGAGAGGATGAGTAAAGGGATGATCCAATGCAAAAAACACCAATATATATAGGAATATAAAGGTGACAATGGTTATGATAGAGTTTTGTTCGAATCCTCTTTGGTAAGTTCTCATTATCAATTTTTTGGAAACTAAAGATAATATAATTTATTAGAGATTACAAATAGTTATGTCTTTTAGGAGGAGGCAAAAAACGAAAGCCCAAATAATCAACTGATCATTTGGGCTTTTAATTATCTTTTATTAAGTACTACCAGCTTCCGCCAGCACCACCACCGCCGAAGCCGCCTCCGCCGAAGCCACCAAAGCCTCCGCCTCCGCCAAAGCTTCCACTACCTCCACTAAAATCACTCCAACCACTACCACTACTTCTGCCTCCTCCTGAGAATAAGAATATCCACCAAGGAAATCCAGAAGCACGAGATGATAATCCATGTTGCGATCCTCTAGCTCTTCCAGCAAACATAAATATCCCGATAATAAATAAGAAGACAATAATCCCTAGTGCATCTCCTAAATCGGCACCTCTTTGATTATAATGTTCAGCAGAAAACTCACCTGACAACAAAGACATCATACTG
Organism: Bacteroidales bacterium; assembly: GCA_016744655.1. Classification (GTDB taxonomy): domain Bacteria; phylum Bacteroidota; class Bacteroidia; order Bacteroidales; family UBA12170; genus UBA12170. Next base: position 15,331 of record JADGDY010000074.1, read on the forward strand.
CTAGTTGCTGCATCAATTCCATCATACATTCTTCCTTCTCTGAAAAATGGAATCATTTCATAATTTACTATGTTTAAAGCTGTGGCATCGGGAATATATTCTTCTAATCCATAACCAACAGCAATATATGCTTGACCTTTTGACTGAGTTGTCTTGGGTTTTATCAATAATAAAACTCCATTATCTTTTCCCTTCTGTCCAACTCCCCATTTGTGTGCTGTTTCTACAGCAAATTGAGCCTTGTCCATTCCAGCTAAACTGGCAACAGTTACTAAAGTAATCTGAGTAGATGTAGTATCATTATAATTCACTAATTTTCTCTCCAAATAATTGATTTCTGAGGAGCTTAAAACATGCGCAAAATCGTTTACTAATCTAGGTGGTGTTGGTCTATCGGGTATTTGAGCCGATAGAGTAAATAAGAATCCAAAAAACAGACTCAATATTAAGGTTATGTGCTTTTTCATTATTTTATTTTTTAATCCCACGTGTCTAATTGAATCATAGAAAAAATAAAAGATCGCATTACTTTCACTTCTCACTTCTCACTTCTCACTTCTAAGCATAAGAGATATCATCAGGCAATTCATTCACATCATCGTCCATATATTCGAAATGTGTTTTTAGCTGATCTCCAGCTTTTATAATTCCATCTGCCAAACCTTTGGCAAATTCACCATTTTTGAAATTTTTTAAAAGTAAAATCTTTATCTCATCCCAAAAGTCATCGGCAACTTTCTCATTAATTCCTGCATCACCAATAATGGCAAACTTTTTATCCTTTACGGCAAGATAAAACAACACTCCATTTCTAAGTTTGGTTTTTTGCATTTTCAACAAATCAAACACCTGAGAAGCACGATCTAAAACATCATGCTTACACTTATCTTCCACATGAACTCTAATTTCACCTGAAGTATTACTTTCTGCATGACGAATGGCATTTAGAATGATCATTTCATCAGCTGTACTAAAAAATCCTTTTGCTTTGGGCATATTTTTATAACTCTAAAATTCAACTTTTGGTGCTTCATCAGATCCTTGCTTAGCTTCAAAATAGGCCTTACTATCGAAACCAAACATATTAGCAAACATATTATTAGGAAACATTTTGATAGATAAATTATAGTCCCTTGCCGCTTCATTAAATCTCTTACGTTCAACTGTAATTCTATTTTCCGTGCCTTCTAATTGTGCTTGTAGCTGTAAGAAGTTCTGATTAGCTTTTAGATCTGGGTACTTCTCTACAACAACCATCAATCTGCTTAAGGCTGAACTCAAACCATCTTGTGCAGCTTGAAATTTCTGCAAAGCTGCAGGATTCATATTATTGGCATTTATTGTAGTAGATGTTGCTTTGGCTCTTGCTTGCACAACGCCTTCTAGAGTTTCTTTCTCGTGTCCAGCATAACCTTTTACTGTGGCTACCAAATTTGGTATTAAATCTGCTCTACGTTGATATACATTTTCTACTTGTGCCCATTGTGCATCAACCGTTTCATTTGCCACTACCATGGTATTGTATTTTCCTTTTCCGTAATTGAAACCAATCAATACAATCAGCACAACAACGATAATAATTATCCAGGATTTCTTCATTTTATATAAGTCTTTTATTTACAAATTTTTCATTTCAAAGATACAAAAAAGGCTTGTCGAAGTGACAAGCCTTTTTGTTAATGTTATACCGATGAGATTTCAAATGAGCATCACGTTACTCTATTTATCTTATCTGTTATCTATCGGCATTAACCATTGTAATTTCAATGTTTCACCAAGGCTTCATTGAAAAACAATTGGTATTACTTAATCAGGCTAAAACTTCGTTTGATAAAATCTGCTAGCTCTTTGCCTTTTAACAGGCTTTGAGAGAGTAAAGCTAAATCGTACATCTGCTTCACCTTAGCTTGTTGAACTTCTTCTTCTTTCTCCTCCAGAACTTCTGTTACCAAAGGATGATTTGAATTCACAACAAGATTAAATGTTTCAGGGAATCCTCCCATTCCCATCATTCCTCCGCCACCAAGTTTTTCCATATCTTTCATACGACGCATAAACTCAGACTGAGTAATAATGATTGGAGATTCTGTTTCACTTAATGATTCAAATACAACAGTGAATTTTTCCTTATTGATATTCTTCTCAATAACAGGCTTCAATTCTTCTTGTTGTTTTTCATCTAATTTAGAAGGTAATTTCTCGTCTTTGTCAATTAGTTTATCAATGGTATCCGCATCAACTCTCTTGAACTGAACATCAGTAAGCTTTTGCTCCAATGTATTAATGAAGTGGTTATCTAAAACACCATCCATCTCTAATACATCATAACCACGGTCTTTGGCAGCTTGAATATAACTGTATTGCTCATCTTTGTCAGTTGAATAAAGATAAACTACCTTATTGTCTTTGTCTTTTTGAGCTTCTTTTACTTGTGCATTATATTCTTCAAAAGTATAGTGCTTACCATCAGTATTTTTCAATAAAGCAAACTTCATGGCTTTCTCACTGAACTTCTCGTCCGAAATCATTCCGTATTCAATGAACACCTTGATATCATCCCATTTTGCTTCTAGATCTTCACGGTTATTCTTGAATATTTCCTCTAATTTATCAGCTACTTTTTTAGTAATATGATTAGAGATTTTCTTTACGTTTCTATCACTCTGCAAGTAAGAACGAGAAACATTCAATGGAATATCTGGTGAATCGATAACACCATGTAATAAGGTTAAGAACTCAGGAACGATTCCTTCTACAGAATCAGTAACAAACACCTGGTTGCTATATAATTGAATTTTATCTTTCTGAACTTCTAAATTCTTTTTCAATTTAGGGAAGTATAATACTCCTGTTAAATTAAAAGGATAATCCACATTTAAATGAATATGGAAAAGAGGCTCTTCGAAATTCATTGGATAAAGCTCACGATAGAAATTTTTGTATTCTTCATCGCTTAAATCAGCAGGAGCTTTTTTCCAAATAGGATCACTATTATTAATGATGCGGTCAGTTTCTACTTCCTTATATACATCATTACCATCTTTATCCTTCTCACCTTCTACTTTCTCTTGGTTTTTTTCTTTTCCAAATTGAATTGGTACAGGTAAGAACTTACTGTATTTGTTTAGTAATTCTAAAATTTTACTTTCTTCTAGGAAATCTTTTTCTTCATCAGAAATATGAAGAACAATATCGGTACCTCTTTCTGATTTGTCAGTTTCTTCAATAGTGTAGTTAGGGCTTCCGTCACATTCCCAACGAACGGCCTTAGTTGCTCCACCTTTTTTATAGGTCTTAGAAAAGATTTCCACCTTATCAGAAACCATAAAAGAAGAATAGAAACCTAAGCCAAAATGACCGATAATGGCATTTTGTTCTGCCTCACTTTTGTTTTTAAATTTATTCACGAACTCTTCAGCTCCTGAAAAAGCAATTTGGTTGATATATTTATCAATCTCATCAGCTGTCATACCAATACCTCTATCTCTAATAGTAATAGTTTTAGCTTCTTTATCTGCGATTACTTGAATGGTTAAATCACCCAACTCATCACTTACTTTACCCATTGAGGCTAGTGTTTTCAATTTCTGAGTAGCATCCACAGCATTGGAAACCAACTCTCTTAAGAATATTTCGTGATCCGAGTATAAGAACTTCTTAATGATAGGAAATATATTTTCCGTTTGAACATTAATTTTTCCTTCTTGCATGATATTATATGTTTTAGTTTATTTTCTTTGGATAGCATTTTTACAAAAAAGATACCATTGTATATTTTATGACATTTTGGCGTTTTCTCTTAAGTAAAAGAGTTCAATTTTTATTATTGATTGATTGATTGATTGATTGATTGATTAGGGCATTGACATGTTGATGCTTTTCTTTCAATGACAGAGACCAATCCAAATACTACTTTATCTCTCATTTTTAAATAGCTAAAGTAGAATTTAAAGGATTTTCATTACACTTGGATCAGTTATTATACTACTTTATCTCAATAATATCCAAACTTAAAGTACTATTTAAATACATAAAGAAATGAAAGTTATAGGAAGAAGAAGGGAAAAAGAAAAGCTAAAAGAAGCATTAGACAACTCAAATCCAGAACTAATAGTTGTTTATGGTAGGCGTAGAGTAGGAAAAACTTTTCTAATCAGAGAAGTATTAAAGGACCATATTGTTTTTCAAATTTCTGGCCTTTATTAAGGAAGTATGAAAGACCAAATAAAAAACTTTCAAAATGAATTATCAAAGAAGGATAAGCTAATAAATAATAAAAGTATTCCCCCAAATTGGGGAGAGGTTTTCTTACAACTTGAAAACTATATCAACAATTTATCTAGCAAAAAAAAGAAAGTCATATTTATTGATGAGTTTCCGTGGATAGCAACTGCAAAATCTAAACTTCTTATGTAGTTTGAGAACTTTTGGAATTCGTATTGTACTAAAAGAAATGACTTGTTAGTCATTATTTGTGGATCATCTGCGTCATATATGGTGAAAAATATCGTAAAAAACAAAGGCGGTCTACATAACAGGCTTACTACCAAAATAAAACTTGAACCATTTAATTTAAATGAGACCAAACAATTTTTAAAAAGCAAAAATATTACTTTAGAAAACTATGACATCGCTCAGCTCTACATGATAATTGGTGGAATTCCATATTATTTAGAAAAAATAAATGAGTTTAAAGATGCAACAAATACTCGAAAAGGAGTATATCTAACATTCATTACAAATTTCGGAATCAAACAAAATGAATATAGTTTGAACTTAATTGAAAACGAATTAACCATTGATTGTTTGTTTATGGATTAAAAGCTGTCAGTACTATTCACATTTGCATCCAAAATGTAAAAAAATGGAATGAATAGAAGTGTTCAGAACTAATTAGATTAAAAACAATCAATATTCCTCTTAACAAATTGTTAGTAACACCAATTAAAAAGCTCGGGTTTTTCCATTGTCAACTGAATGTTTTTTAAGACCTTTGCCGCCGATAGCCATAGGCACCTGTAGAACATTAAATTTTAGAATTTGAAAACGATAAAAACCGCACTAATATCTGTTTTTAACAAAGATGGATTACAAGAAATTTTAGAAGAGTTAGACCGATTAAATGTAGAAATCATTTCTACAGGTGGAACCTACGATCATATTATAAAACAAGGATTTAAAGCCAAAACTGTAGAATCTATTACCGATTATCCAGGTATTTTTGGTGGTCGAGTTAAGACCTTACATCCTGATATTTTCGGAGGCATCCTACACCGTCGTCATCTCACTGAAGATTTAGCTGAATTAGAAAAATATAATATCCCTGCTATCGACTTGGTTATTGTGGATCTTTATCCTTTTGAAAAAACAGTAGCAACTACCGATGAAGAAAGCCAAATTATCGAGAAAATCGATATAGGAGGTATTAGCCTCATTCGTGCAGCTGCTAAAAACTTTAAGGATGTTGTAATTGTTCCTTCTCAGAATCAATATGGGGAGCTACTTAACATGCTTCAAGAACAAAAAGGAGTTTCAAGCCTAGAAAACCGAAAGTACTTTGCAGCACAAGCTTTTAATGTTTCTTCTCACTACGATACTGCTATCTTCAACTATTTTAATGGAAATGAAGAAATTCCTTCTTTTAAAATCTCACAAGAAAATGGTACTGTTTTACGTTATGGTGAAAACCCACATCAAGAAGGTATCTTCTATGGTGATATGGATAAAATATTTACCCAATTAAATGGTAAAGCTATTTCATATAACAATCTGGTGGATTTAGATGCGGCCATTAAATTGATTTTAGAATTCAAAGAACCTACTTTTGCTATTCTTAAACACACCAATGCCTGTGGCTTAGCTTCAGATAAAAACTTATCAGAAGCATGGAAAAAAGCTTTAGCTGGCGATCCTATTTCTGCCTTTGGTGGAGTTTTAGCTTGTAACAAAGAAGTAGATGAAGAAACAGCCAAAGAGGTCAATAAATTATTCTTCGAAATAATAATTGCACCTTCTTATGAAAAAAATGCATTAGAATTGCTGAAAAGCAAAAAAAATAGAATAATTTTACAAGCTGATTCTTACGATTTTCCAACAAAAATCTATAAATCAGTTTTAAATGGTACCTTAGTTCAAGGTTCCGATGATATTAGTGAGGCTAAGGAAGATACAAAAGTAATTACCGAACAGGCTCCAAGTATCAGAGAACTTGAGGATTTAGTATTTGCTAATTTAATTGTAAAACATACAAAATCTAATGCTATTGTATTAGTTAAAAACAAGCAGTTGATTGGTAGTGGGACAGGACAAACAAGTAGAGTTGATGCATTAAAGCAAGCTATATTAAAAGCAGAATCTTTCAAATTAGATTTGCAAGGTTCGGTTATGGCTTCTGATGCATTCTTTCCGTTTGGTGACTCAGTGGAGATAGCAAATCAATCGGGTGTAAAAGCAGTGATTCAACCTGGTGGATCAGTGAGAGATCAAGATAGTATTGACTATTGTAATCAAAACAATATGAGTATGCTATTTACAGGAAATAGACATTTTAAACATTAATAAACTCAAAATATAATGGGTATATTCTCATTCTTAACACAAGAGTTGGCCATAGACTTAGGAACTGCCAATACCATCATTATTTATAATGACAAGGTAGTTGTTGATGAGCCATCTATAGTTGCCATTGAAAGAAATACAGGTCGAATTATTGCTGTGGGTAAAAAAGCCCAAATGATGCATGGTAAGACTCACGAAAATATAAAAACAATACGCCCCCTTCGCGATGGAGTGATTGCTGATTTCGAATCAGCAGAATTTATGATTGAAGAATTGATCAAAATGACAAAAGCTCCTTCGAAAATGTTTAAAGCTTCTTTAAAAATGGTGATTTGTATTCCTTCTGGAATTACACCTGTTGAGGAGCGTGCTGTAAAAGACAGCGCAGAACAAGCTGGAGCAAAAGAAGTTAAATTGATTCATGAACCAATGGCTGCAGCTATCGGAATTGGAATTGATGTGATGGAACCTACTGGAAACATGATTATTGATATAGGAGGTGGAACCAGTGAGATTGCTGTAATAGCACTTGGAGGAATTGTAAATAACAAATCTATTCGTGTGGCTGGTGATGATTTTAATATGGACATCATTGATTATATGCGTAAGCAACACAATATCACCATTGGTGAGCGTACTGCAGAACAAATCAAGATTCACGTGGGAGCAGCTTCAACAGAAATTGAAAATCCACCTGAAGATTATGCTGTTCATGGCAGAGATATGTTAACAGGTATCCCTAAAGAGATTTATGTGAACTATTCGGAAATAGCACATGCCTTAGATAAGTCAATCTCAAAAATAGAATCTGCTATTCTACATGCATTAGAGATGACTCCTCCTGAACTTTCTGCTGATATCTTTAGCACTGGAATTTTCTTAGCTGGTGGTGGTTCAATGTTAAGAGGATTGGATGTTAGAATTCATCAAAAAACTAAGCTTCCTATACATGTAGCCGAAGATCCATTAAGAGCTGTTGCTCGTGGAACTGGAATTGCTTTGAAAAACTTTAATAAGTTCACATTCTTGATTAAATAAGAGAGGATGGCCTCATGCAGAATCTTCTGAATTTTCTTTGGAAAAACTACGCCTTCTTCTTGTTTCTATTACTAGAGTTTATTGCTTTAAGCATGGTGGTTTCTTCTGGTCATCAATCTGCTGTTTTTGCCTATTCCAGTAATCAAATGGGTGGAGAAGCATTAAGCAGTTGGCAAGGCATTATACATTATTTCAATTTGGGTGAAGCTAACAAACAGCTTGTAGAAGAAAACAAGAAATTAAGAGCTCAATTAGATGAATCATTTATTGATAGAGATATCATAACCTTTGATTCTATTTCAATAAATGATAGTTTAATAAAATGGGACAGTACATTAAATAAGTACCTCCCCAATGACACTAATATTCTGGCCTTTGAATATATTGGAGCCAAAACAATTAGTAATTCTACTCACAAGCAAAAAAACTACCTAATGCTGAATAAAGGTAGAGCTCAAGGGGTTAGTGAGAATATGGGAGTAATTGGTCCAAATGGAATTGTAGGCATAGTCTATAGTACATCGAACGATTTTAGTACCGTAGTTTCGCTATTGAATATAAAAACTAGAATTAGTGCTAAACTCAAAACCAATAATGAATTAGGGATTCTACAATGGGATGGACAAGATCCGAATGTAGCACAGTTTAATAGTATTGAGACTTATATTCCCATTCAAGTGGGGGATTCGATTATCACCAGTGGATTCTCACACATTTTTCCAGAAGGATTAATTATTGGAACTATTCAAGATTATCACCAAAATACTAATGATAATACC
>JADGDY010000251.1 GCA_016744655.1 Bacteroidales bacterium
GGTTTTCAGAGAATCAAACAAAAGGTAAGAACTCTAATGAAAAATCCGGAATTAGAATTTGGAATGGCAGTGGCTCCTGAAAAAGATGCCGAAATGAATTCTAATTTTGTCTGGCACACTATTATCCCTCGCGACACACTAAAATGTAATGATTATATAGGAACTTTTTATGAGGAGGCTTTTACACGAAACAAGATTGTTATTACAGAAGACTTCAATAAATTGAACCAAGATAAGGTTGTTGAATCTTTAGTGGCCAAGAAAATCATAAATCATGCTGTTGTTCCATTATCATTAGAAGGAGAGTTTGTGGGCATGCTGGAGTTCGCATCAAAAAATGAAGGTGGTTTAAGTATGATTCAAATAAAGAGGATGCACGAGCTGTTCCCCATATTTTCGGTGGCTTTAAAGCGCTCTCGTGAGGAATGGAACGATAAAGTTCAATCCTTAATTCAAGAGGAATTTACTGCTATCCACCCTACTGTAGAATGGAAGTTTAAAGAGGTGGCTAATCAGCTGATAAGAAGTCGAGCCAGCAACGATTCCTTGCTTGCCGATGACATCATTTTCAATGAAGTAGTTCCCATTTATGGTGCTTCCGATATTCGTTCGTCTTCAGTAGAGAGAAACAATGCTATTCAGGCTGACCTTAATGAGCAATTACAACATGCTGCTGATATTTTAAAGCATGCCGGAACTCTAAAAGAAATGCCTTTACTCAACGATTTGCGCTATAAAATCGCAAGTCATATCGCCATGGTGAATTCAGGTTTGAAAGCTGGTGATGAAGTCGTTATTATTGAGTTTTTAAAGCGCGATATCGACCCTGTGTTTTTACTTTTAAAGGATAGGCATTCTTCACTAAAACCAATGATAGAGGATTATTTTAATACGCTTGATTCTGAACTTCATGTGCTCTATAAAAAACGAAAACAATTTGAGGATAGTCTCACCTTAGTTAACGACCATGTGAGTGAAATTATAGATAGAGAACAAGAAAAAGCCCAGGATGTTTTTCCACATTATTTTGAGAAATACAGAACCGATGGCGTAGAATATAACGCTTATATCGGGCAATCTTTGGTTCGTGATTTAAAGTATAGCGAGATATATTTGAAGAATATCAGATTGTGGCAATTATTGATGAAAGTACAAGTGGCTAGGAAAATCCGTGCCATACAGCCACAGATGTCTACAAAACTTGATATCACTCAGCTCATACTCGTTCATTCAAATCCTTTGAGTATTGCTTTTCGCCAAGATGAAAAGAAATTTGATGTGGCAGGTGCTTACAATATTCGATACGAAATCACCAAAAAAAGAATAGATAAAGCTTTAGTGAAAGGTAGTGGCGAACGATTGACACAAGTGGGGAAAATAGCCATTATCTATAGCCATGCCGAAGAAATTCAAGAATACAAACGCTATATAGATTATATGATTTCCCAAAAGTATCTTACCAATTCAATAGAAGATTTGGAATTAGAGGATTTAAAAGGAGCATCTGGTCTAAAAGCCTTACGAGTAGAAGTTGATTTTAGCGACCTAAATTTTAGCGTGCTCAGTCACTCTGTAATTGAGGATGTTCTTGGGAAAGGTTAGTTAAGCTAGGAGGAAATACAACCTTAACCAAGGATGCTATACTTTCATTCTTCAAGATTATCTTCATTTACACCGAGCAAAGGAAATATGGTCTTTTTATAACAGGGCTGAATCCTCTATGAGGCTTCAATCCCTTAGACCAGAGTATTGTTATTATCATTCATATGATAAGCATTACTATCTTTAGGAGCCTCCCCTCTATTCTCTAAATCATAATCACGAATAATTTGTCCTACTCTAATTCTATAGTCGGAGAAAATATGTTGTAATCCAGATGCCTGTCCTTTTCGGTGCATGATTTCATTTCTCCATTTTTCAATCGCCTGTTCATCTTCCCAGAAAGAAAGTGAAAGGATTTTACCAGGATTCTGAATACTCGCGAATCGTTCTATCGATATAAAGCCCTCCCTATTTTCTAACATAGGTTTTAGCTGAGCTGCAATATCTAAATATTCTTGTTTGTTTTCTTCTTTTGGTATGACTTCGAAAATTACTGCTATCATTTATTTTAAATTTATTGTTTTTTTTTCTTTGTTATCTATCAATTTGCTTCTTTATATCATATTGCCACAAAGATATTTTGAATCCTTGTAGGAAAAAACCCGATTCTTGCGGTTTTAGTTTCTCTAATTTGAAAACACTTGAAAGCTAGGACTCTAGATTTCCCTAAACATCACATGGGTATCCACCAAACCCATTGTGCTATGCTTAAATGCATTTGGACTGGTTCCGATAATATTAAAACCCAATGTTTCCCATAGCTTTATTGCGGCTATATTTGTACTAATAACAATATTAAATTGCATACCCAAATAACCAGTGCTTTTGGCTATTTCTAAGGAATGCTCCCCCAACTTTCTTCCAACTCCTTTTCCTTGTGCTTCTGGGTGGACCATATAACTGGCATTCGCTATATGATTTCCTAAATCTATTTGATTGGCTTTGATAATATAGGTGCCAAGTATTTTATCGCCCTCCTCAAATACATAAGTTTCCATATAATCGGCAAACCAATGCTTTTGCAAATCGGATTTTGGGGTATTTGCTCGGAAAACATAACTATCTTCGGATTTTATTACCGCTTGAAATATTTCCCAAACCTGATTATAGTCATTTTGTGATGCTTTGCGAATCATGTTTTTTCGATTTTAGGTGTTTGTATATATACCAACAATGAATGAAACAATATAGCGTTGCGCCAATAAGTACTGGAGGAGCCTCAATAATGAAACCATACACTATATATAACAAACTAGAGCTTAAATGCCACCATCTCAGGTTGATGATGTTTTTGTTTGATAGTGCGATGAGTGCAACAGTCAAAGCAGTAAATCCGAGCAGGTTGGTCATCTTATAAATTTAATTCCATTCTAATATTACTGCGCTCATAATGAGTATCCTCTGGCACAGGGATTTCTTTGAATCCAACTTTTCGATACAAATTAATGGCAGCAACCAAAGTCGTATTAGAATCGAGTATGAGTTTCTTAATTCCGTTTACTCCAGCTGTATGAATACAAGCATACATCAACTTTTGGCCAATTCGTAAACCTTGAAAGCTTTCAGATACCGCCATTTTAGAAAGCTCAAACACATCTTCACCTCGTCTAATTAATGCTACAGTTCCTGCTATTTCTTCCCCCGATTTTGCAAAGAGAATCTGTCCTCCATCTTTAATTATATGTTCTTGCGGATTGAAAAGAACCTGTTTGTCATATTCCTCCACGTAAAAATATTTCTCGAGCCACTCTAAATTTAATCGGGCAAAATCGCTGGTTAAGTCTTCTGTATATGATAAAATTTCTACTTCTTTTGGTTTCACTTTTCCTCCAATTTTAAATTGATTCTTTCTAAAAGGCTTTTCTCATTCAAGCGATTTTCAACTTCAGTCAGCTTGTCTAAAAACTCCTTATCAATAAACTCCTGAATAACAGATTGAATGAGTTCCCAGTTTTGTTCTAGGTGGGGAATTTCGATTATGCTCTTCTTTGTTAATCTCAACAATGTGCGACGGCTATCTTTGGGGTCTAAAAAACCTTCCAAATAGCCTTTTGCTTTCATTTTATTGGCAATTTTGATGAGAGCAGGATGTGAAAACCCCAATTGCTTAGCCATTTCGGTGACCGACATTTCACCCTTTTCCTTCAATAATAAGAATACCAAATGCCAGTTGGGTTCTATCTCCTTGTCCATGTTTTTATAAACATTGATGGCATCATAGAGCAAACCATCACTCAACCGTTTTATCCTAGCTGTAAAGCCAGTATATTCTAATTCTTGTAAAAAATCTTTTTTCATAATTATATGTAACTGGTTACGCAAAGATATAAATATATCCGTAACTGGTTACGGATAATTATTTTTTTTATTTGGAGGAGAAATACTTGTTTTTTTGTGCAAAATTCAAAAAGGGTAGCTATATAGACCAAACAATTCTCATTTCAGTAAACAATTCTTCACTGCACTTTTTTAAAAAAAGTACAATAAAAACCCCGCTGTATCATTAAGTCTACTGCACAAATAGCTTTCCGGAAAAACAATAAACTCCTCCTTTTAGTGACATTCTTCGAATGCTCACTAACGAGCGTCAAACAATATTGTTTTTGTTTCCTTCAAGCCATTTGCTCCGATTAACGACTTCCTGATAAGGCGGAAGAAGACTTCCTCTGGAAGTCTTTATAAATTTTGCGCGGAATTATACTTATAGCAGAGCCCAAGTTTTCTTTTATACAACAGCTAAAATGTGTTTTCCCCATACTAGTGTATTCTAGATTTCAAACCTAAAAATTCATCCAATCCTTAAAACTACTAGTTCTATCTCGGCTAACAATGGCTTCTTCTCCTAGGTTTGGAATTAAAGAAAGATTTAGTCGGCTATTAAACCAAGAGGTGATTTTCTCCACACTTTTAACATTTACTATGATTTTTCTGTTGATTTGAAAGAAGGATTGTGGGTCCATTTGTTGAGCTAGTTCGGCAATGGAGAAATCAACAATATGCCTTTCTTTATTGAATAGATTTGCAAAAGTAAGGCCTTC
>JADGDY010000075.1 GCA_016744655.1 Bacteroidales bacterium
ATCACCACTTTTTGCATTCCTGAAGGAAGATCTAGAGTAAAAACTCCGTCCATATCAGTTGTGGCACCTGTAGTAGTACCTTCTAAAACAACAGAAGCACCAATTAATGGTTCACCTGTCATGTCATCTTTGATTTTTCCTGTAACAGTACCTTGAGCAAATAAACCGCCTGTAAAGAGCGCCATTACTGCAATCAAAGTAAAGCTTTGTAACATTTTTCTCATAAACTTTTGATTTTAGAAATTTGATGTAAAATTATAAATTATTTTTAACATTTTTTAAGTGTTCATAAATATTCATAAGTTTGAATATTCATGTGATCTTTGGTTTCACTTTAAAGCGGCAAAGATGCCGGTTTATCTCATATTATATGTTAATTCAAAATTAATTTTCAAAGAAAAAAGCCTATCAAAAATATATGTTTTTGATAGGCTTTAGTATTGTTTATTTCTTAAATGAAGCAATCATTTCGTTAATCTTGGATATTTTATCAGCGGCATCGGCTCGTTTTTTCTTCTCCATATCTACCACCTTGGCAGGAGCATTATTTACGAATCGTTCATTACTGAGTTTTTTATCTACCGATTTAATAAATCCTTCTTGATATTTTAAATCTTGTTCCAACTTAGCAATTTCAGCCTCCACATCTATATTTTCTGATAGCGGAATGAAATATTCATTGGCGCCAACCATAAAACTCAATGCAGCTCCAGGTTTCTCGTCTACTTTTTCAAATGCATCAATGTTCCCAAGTTTATTGATAACAGCAGCAAAAGCATGTTTGTTGAGCTCCCCTTGTGTATATTGTAATTGTAAGGCTTCCTTTTGAGGGATATTCTTTTCTTTTCTTACTTTTCTAATATTGTTCACCACTTCAGCAGCTTCATCATAAGCAGATATGATATCTATAGAAACCTCAGAACTACTTGGCATATCACTAATAATGATATCATCGCCTTCGTTTCTTTCTTTCAATAAATGCCAAATCTCTTCAGTTAGGAAAGGCATAAATGGATGAAGTATCTTCATTAATTTCTCAAAAATGAGGATGGTTTCATTATAGGTTGTAGCATCAATTGCAGTTTGGTAAGGAGGTTTGATGATTTCAAGATAATTAGAACAGAAGTCATCCCAAACCAATTTATAAGCAGTCATTAAAGCATCAGAAAGTCTGTATTTTCCATAGTTGTCTTCCATGGACTCTAAGCTCTGATTGATTCTAGCATGCATCCAATCGATACCAACTTTTGCAGCTTCTGCTTGTGGTTTCTCTTCTACTTCCCATCCCTTAACTAAACGCAAGGCATTCCAGATTTTATTAGAGAAATTTCTTCCTTGTTCACAAAGTGATTCATCGAAAGGTAAATCGTTACCAGCAGGAGAAGTCAATAACATTCCAACTCTTACACCGTCAGCACCATATTCTTCCATTAATTTGATAGGGTCGGGGCTATTACCTAAAGATTTACTCATCTTACGACCTTGCTTATCTCTTACAATTCCTGTGAAATAAACATTCTTAAATGGAATTTCTTGCTTATACTCTAATCCACTCATAATCATTCTAGCTACCCAGAAGAACAAAATCTCAGGAGCAGTTACCAAATCATTAGTAGGATAATAATATTGTATGTCTTTGTTGTCTGGGTTTCTAATGCCATCAAATACAGAGATTGGCCATAACCAACTAGAGAACCATGTGTCTAAAACATCCTCGTCTTGCTTCACATCATCTATAGTGATATCGGCTAATTCAGGATATTTAGCTTTTGCTTTTTCAAGAGCCTCCTCAGCAGATTTTGCAACTACTTCTTCTTTGTTTGGAAGATAGTAAACAGGAATTCTCTGTCCCCACCAAAGTTGACGAGAAATATTCCAATCTTTTACATTTTCCATCCAGTGACGGTAAGTATTCTTAACATTGGCAGGATAGAATTGTACAGTATCATTCATCACAATATCAAGAGCAGGCTTGGCCATTTCTTTCATACTCATAAACCACTGTAACGATAGTTTAGGCTCAATAACAGCATTGGTTCTTTCGGAGAAACCTACCTTATTGGTATAGTCTTCTTCTTTCACCATAAATCCTTTTTCGTTAAGCTCTTTGCTGATTTGCTTTCTTACCTCAAAACGATCTTCGCCAATATAAATTTCAGCTGCTTCGTTTAAAGTACCATTATCATTAAAGATATTAATGGTATCCAGTTTATGCTTAATTCCTAAAGTATAGTCATTGATATCGTGAGCAGGCGTGATTTTCAAACAACCAGTTCCAAATTCGCGATCAACATATTCATCTTGAATAACAGGAATAGCTCTGTTGATTAATGGAACAATCACTTTTTTTCCTCTCAAATGAACAAAACGCTCATCTTCGGGATGTATACAAACTGCTGTATCGCCAAGAATTGTTTCAGGGCGAGTAGTGGCAATGGTTACCCACTCATCGGTTCCTTCCACTTGATATTTGATATAATATAGTTTCGATTGAACTTCTTTGTGAATCACTTCTTCATCGGAAAGAGCAGTTAATGCAGATGGATCCCAATTCACCATTCTTACACCTCTATATATAAGACCTTTATTATGAAGGTCGATAAATACATCGATAACCGATTCGTATAAATCTTCATCCATGGTGAATTTGGTTCTTTCCCAATCGCAGCTAGCACCTAGCTTTTTCAATTGTTCTAGAATAATTCCGCCATGTTTTTCTTTCCATTCCCATGCATGCTCTAAAAACTCATCTCTGCTGAGGTCGTTTTTAGCAATTCCTTTTTCTTTCAAATGGTTGACGACTTTGGCTTCAGTAGCAATAGAAGCATGGTCAGTTCCAGGAACCCAACATGCATTTTTACCTTGCATTCTGGCTCTTCTAACCAAAACATCTTGAATAGTGTTGTTTAGCATGTGGCCCATGTGTAAAACACCAGTAACATTTGGAGGAGGAATTACAATTGTAAAAGCTTCTCTATCATCTGGTTCTGAGTGAAAATAATTTTTCTCAAGCCACCACTTATACCATTTGTTCTCAACCTCTTGGGGTTGATATCTTGAAGGAATGTCCATTTCGTAATATTTAAGGGCGCAAAAATAGTAATTTTTCGATTGATTATAAGGCTAATTTGAAGTTGAACTGTAGCTTTTTCGAACTTTTTACGTCTGACAGATAATCAGAAAGATTCAGCAATTAAAATTAGAAGCTTTTGTAGATGTAATTTTATCGATAATATCGACCATAATTATGGTATAATAATTGATGCAAGTTCAATTTTGAAAATATATTATCATAAAAAATGCAACTGTTTGTATTTTTTTTTGTTGTTTAAACGAAACAAATCTTATTGAAATGAAAATAACCAAACAATATTTAATTCTAGCTTTTTTATCATTTAGTTTAATGGGTGGCTTGAGTGCCCAAAAGTCTGTGGTTTTTGAACAAGATAATATGGTGTTTTATGGCCTAGACTTTACTAAAGCCCGATTCACAGGAGGATCTGGTATGACAAGCCCAGCGAGTATGCAAGATAAATATATGCCTGCTTTAAATGAATTAATGATAGATGAAAGAAAGCGTTATGATGTGGCGAAAAGCTATCGCAAAAAAAATGTAGAATATTATTTCTATATGGCCGATGATTTTAATGCTGAATTCGATGTTTACAATGGCTATGTAAATGGAACTGTAGAAAATCTCTCAGCGGATGAGATAAAATCTGTAATCAGTACTTATAATGATGATAAACACAATGGTTTAGGTTTGTTATATATTGTGGATGAGGTTAGTCATGGTAGAAATCTAATAACTATACAAATTGTTTTCTTCGATATTAATTCTCAAGAGGTATTATTAGTAAAAAGAGCAAGGGGAGGTATGAAGGGGTTTAGCATAAGGAATTATTATGCTGGAGGTATTCGTCAAATCATTAAAGAGTCAGAAGAGTATTACGAAAAGTGG
Organism: Bacteroidales bacterium; assembly: GCA_016744655.1. Classification (GTDB taxonomy): domain Bacteria; phylum Bacteroidota; class Bacteroidia; order Bacteroidales; family UBA12170; genus UBA12170. The sequence continues at coordinate 3,962 of JADGDY010000075.1, forward strand.
ATGAAAAAGGCCAAATAGTAAAACATTTGTTAAGCCATTCTGTTTTTCAAGATTTTCTTAAATTTGAACAAAACTTAGTCAAATGAAAAAGATTCTCATCGTTTTATTATTCGCATCCTCTATTCTTGGTTTCTCACAATCGGTTTCCGATGTTTTTGAATACAAAACCATCACTTTCTTTGGTTTAGACTTTACTCATACTAAATGTGTTGGGGTTGGTGAATTCCCCGGTGGTGCCGAAATGGTCAACTATTATTATCCAACCTGGAATGAAATGTTTTCCGATAGAAAAAAAAGCATACCTATTGGATTTCCATATAAAAAGAAAAGAGTAGAATTTGATACCGCAGTATATGAAATGAACCGCATGATTCCTACCGATGAGATTATCCAAGCAGAAACCTTTACATTTAAAAAAACTCAGATTGAGGATTTTGTTGAGAAATATTCAAGTTCTGAAAAAGCTGGTTTGGGTTTAGTATATTTAGTAGAATCTTTAAATGCCACACATGAATACGCATCTATTTGGGTCGTGTTTTTTGATATAGGAACTGGGAAAGTACACATCAGCGAGCCAACTAGGGCAGAAGGAAAAGGACGTAAATTTGAAGACTATTGGACTTCCGCAATCTTAAGGATTTATGATGCTTCAGGCGATGATTATAAGACCTGGAAGAAATATTATAAATAGGTTTTGAAAACTGTTGTTCAATGTATTAATGAGAGAATGATTTAATAGGAGGTTGTTTCAATGTTAGGGGCTCTGTTGTCTCGGTTTTCCAGTTCTTTTTCTTTCCAGCACTCCTAAGATCCGTCACAATTATTTATCCTTTTATTTTTGGAATAAATTGATTATATTTGGTTTAGCACAAGATCGATAAGAGCTTGGTGTTTAAATATCGAATAATTCTGAAAAACCTATATTATGAGTATTAATGTACATCGTCTAGAAACCAAGATAAGCCCAGATCCTAAAAGGGTAGTCACAAAGTTTTCGTTTCCCCAATCAAAAGAAAGAGCAAAGAAATTAATCAAGCGAGTATTAGGATTAAGTGAAACTGAAGCTAATGTTACACTCAAGCAGACACTTCGTTTGTTTTCGAGTCGTCATAAAAACATTTCAAACATCTATAAAACAAACTACAATCATATTCTTCCTTTAATTGAAGAGTTGGGTATTTCTAACGATGCATTACCAGAATCTAAACAATTATTATTAGGAGCATATTTCACCAAAGAAGAATCTATCGAATCTAAAGCTGTATGTAATCCTAGCATGGTGGAGGCTCCAGATCAAACAGATTTATTAAGTGGACAGAAAAGGGTAGTGATAAGCTTTAAGGCCCTAGGTGAAAATGGTATTGCAAACTTGATTTTTAGAGAGGGAATTCTCAATAAAGATGGATGCTTAGAATTGGAAGAAATGGGTAGAGTTATTGCTTTAGCGGAAGATATTTCTAGCAAAAACTATGAAAAGAAAGACTTCTTAGATCCTATAAAAAATCAAAAGACATTTGCAGCTCATTTAAAATATATAAGAGGAATCCTCCCTGATGAATTTGATTATAACCATTTAACTCAGATTATTAATGATGCCAAGCTAGAATCAAGAGATAACGATGAAAGACTACAAGCTTTAGACTATCTGTTTTCGATAGCTGAAATTGATTATGAAACTACTTTTTCATTAGATACTTCTTTATCTGAGCGCGTTTTATTTCCAAATAGTCCTTCAGAAGTGAACGGAATAGAGGATGCCAGGTTTGTAAAATACACCAATAATGCAGGAGTTATTAGCTATATTGCTACATACAATGCAAATGATGGTCAAGAAAGCCTACCTCATTTAATAGAAACCTACGACTTTTATCATTTCAAAATGATGCCATTACATGGAATTGGAGCTCATCAAAAAGGAATGGCTTTGTTTCCAAGAAAAATAAAAGGACAATATGTAATGATTAGCCGCTTAGATGGTATTAATAATCATATTTTGTTCTCCGATGATATAAATAAATGGGAGGAGTCTCATTTATTGCATGAACCTAAATATGCTTGGGAAAGTAACCAAGTAGGAAATGTGGGTTCACCCATCGAAACCGAAAAAGGCTGGTTACTTTTGACCTATGGCGTTGGTTTGATGCGACAATATGTAATTGGTGCGGTATTGCTTGATTTGGAGAATCCTCGAAAGGTAATTGCCAGACTGAACGAACCATTATTAAAGGCCAATGCTCTGGAAAGAGAAGGTGGTGTGCCTAATGTGGTTTATAGCTGTGGAGCTATGATAAATGATGATAAACTGATTATTCCTTATGGTGTTTCTGATACATCTTCAGCTTTTGCTTATGTATATTTACAAGATATTTGGGATTTGATGATTGCTGAACATGGAGTGGATTATGATAGTCAATCAGCCCATATATTATTAGTTGAGGATGATAAAATAAATCAAAAAGTAGTAACTGCAGTATTGGAAACGAAGAATATACGAGTTACAATTGCACAAGATGGTGTTAATGCATTGATGGAATTGGCTCAAGGAAACATCGATGTGGTATTATCAGATATCAATATGCCTAATTTCGATGGTTTCCAACTACTCAAATATATGACAGAAAAGAATATTGATGTTCCAGTGATTTTCCTAACTGGACTTCAAGATAAGTCTTTAGAGCTAAAAAGCTTGCAGATGGGAGCAGTAGATTATATAAGAAAACCTGTGGATAGAGAGTTATTGCTCTTGAAACTGGAAAAGATTATTGGATTTTAATAGATTGATTTTGATTTCATTTAAGCTCTTCTTTTTGAAGGGCTTTTTTTATCTCATTTTTTCTGACTTCAAACTTATATTCTTGTAATTTTGCAGCTCAATAATTGAAAATGGGAATGATAGTAAAAGCAGTTGATGATGTAATGGGCCAAGCTTTAATGCAAGAACATTTACTTAAAAACAATGTCCCTTTAATAGTGAGGACCAGTGTAAGTGATGATGAAGAATACGAAACCGCTTACTTTTTTAGGAATTTCGATGAAATGCCTGAATTGGAACAAAAAGCCATTCAGCTATCTAAGGGAAAAGTTTTGGATGTTGGTGCCGGTACAGGAATTCACGCTTTAGCTTTACAAAAACTCGGCTTTGAATGTCATGCTATTGATATCAGTGAATTGAGTGTTGGGATAATGCAAGACAGGGGAGTCGAGAACGCCACTTGTCAAGACTTCTTTGAACTCATAGACCAAAAATACGATACACTTTTGTTTTTAATGAACGGAATTGGTTTGGTCGAAAACCTAAATGGCTTCGAGAAATTCTTTAAGCAATGCAAAAGTCTTTTAAATGAAGGTGGACAAATTATATTTGACTCCTCCGATTTAATTTATCTTTTTGAAGAAGAAGATGGTTCTTTTGTGATTGATTTAAATGATAACTATTATGGTGAAGTAGAATTTCAAGTAGAATATCAGGGTGTTCCTTCTCAACCTTTTCCATGGTTGTTTATCGATTTTGATAACCTCCAAAACCTAGCCGAAAAAAACGGATTTGAAGCAGAGATCATTCAAAGAGGAATGCACTATGATTATTTAGCACGAATCACACTAAAATAAATATCATGATTCAGAAAATATTCTCAGTAGAGCAAATTAGATTAGCCGATCAATATACTATTGAACATGAACCTATTTCATCTGTTGATTTAATGGAGAGAGCCGCCAATGAATGTGTGATTTGGTTGAAACAAAAAGCTCAAGTCAATCAAAAGTTTGCTATTTTTTGTGGACCTGGTAATAATGGAGGCGATGGTTTAGTCATGGCTAGATTATTAGCTGAGGATGGCTATGGAGTAAAAGTTTATGTTTTAAATTTAAGCAATCGGTTTTCGGATGATTTCTCTGTAAACCTAGTGCGCTTAAAGAAGATTGAGCAAGTGGAGTTGGTCGAGTGGAAGGAAATGCCCAAAGATTTTCCAGAATTCTCAAGTGATACCATCCTCATAGATGCTATTTTCGGAAGTGGACTTTCAAAATCATTAAAAGGTTTTCCTGCTCAATTAATAAAAAAGCTTAATGAATACCTTAATGTTAAAGTGGCCATCGATATTCCAAGTGGATTATTTGCTGATCAGGCTTTGAAAAATGAAAAAGATATCGCCTTAATAGCGGATTATACTTTGAGCTTTCAGTTTCCTAAAATATCTTTTTTACTCCCTGAAAATGAATTAATTGTTGGGCAATGGGTAATTCTAGATATTGGCTTATCACCAGAATATATCTATCAGACTCAAACGCTTCATTATTTCTTAAACCAAGAATTTGTAAGTTCCTTATTAAAACCACGTTCTAAATTTAGTCATAAAGGAAGCTTTGGTCACTTATTAATGATAGCCGGTGACCATACAAAAATGGGTGCTGCCATTTTAAGTTCAAAAGCAGCCTTAAGAGGAGGTGCAGGTTTGGTGACATTGCATCATCCTAAAGGTAAAGGTTTGGCCTTAAATATGGTTCCTGAAATCATGTCAAGTCCCGATGAAAAGGAGGAGGCTTTTTCAACCATTCCAGAGCTGTCAAAATATTCGAATATTGCCATTGGCCCCGGATTAGGAACTCGTAAACAAACCACCAATGCCTTAAAAATGCTCTTGCAACAAGTGCAAACTCCTATGGTTTTTGATGCTGACGCTTTGAATATTCTTTCTGAAAACAAGACTTGGTTAAGTTTTATTCCTGCTCATTCTGTTCTGACTCCTCATGTTAAAGAATTCGACAGACTAATAGGGAAATCAAAAAACACCTACCAAAGAATAGAAAAAGCAAAAGAATTCGCTCAGAAATATCAAATCTATATCATTTTAAAAGGAGCACATTCAATGGTGTTTACTCCAACAGCCAATATTTATTTCAATTCTACAGGAAATGCAGGGATGGCAACTGGAGGTTCGGGAGATGTGTTAACAGGTATTATAGGAGCTTTAATCGCACAGAATTATACTCCATTAGAAGCGAGTATTTTAGGAGTTTATCTGCATGGAAAAGCAGGGGATATTGCTGCCGAAAAAATAGGTTTTGAAAGCCTGATTGCCAGCGATATTATTGATTATTTAGGATTAGCATTTAAATCATTATACAAATGAATTACCAAGAGTGTTTAAATTGGATGTATGCCCAATTGCCTATATTTCAGAGATTAGGAAAAGCTGCTTATAAAGCAAATCTAGACAATACCTATGCCATTATGGAGGTTTTGGAAAATCCACAGCATAAATTTAAATCCATTCATATAGCAGGTACCAATGGAAAAGGTTCTACATCTCATTTAATTGCATCTGTTTTTCAAGAAGCCGGATATAAGACAGGTTTATATACCTCGCCACACCTCAAGGATTTTAGAGAAAGAATACGCATTAATGGTGAAATGATTCCTGAGTCCAAAGTGCTGGGATTTATAGCTGGGAGACAAAAGGAATTTGAAGAAATTCATCCCAGTTTTTTTGAAATGACAGTGGGGATGGCCTTTAAATATTTTGCAGATGAAAAAGTAGATATTGCCATCTTGGAAACAGGAATGGGAGGGAGGCTCGATAGTACGAATATTGTAAATCCAGAACTTTCGGTAATTACTAATATTGCTCTCGACCATACTCAGTTTCTTGGAGATACCTTTGAGAAAATAGCAGGAGAAAAAGCTGGTATTATTAAAAAAGAGATTCCTGTCGTTATTGGAGAATTTCATGAAGCAACTTTTAAAGTATTCCAAGAAAAAGCGAAAGAACTAGCTGCACCATTAGAATTAGCAGAGGAGGTTTATCAAATAGAAAAGCATGCTGATAAGTATGGCATCTTCCAGAATGGACAATTGGTTTTAGGTGAACTGAGTATTCCTCTTTATGGCGATTATCAAAAAAAGAACATCATTACCGCTTTCACAGCTTGTAGACGAGCAGGATTGAGTTTTGAAAATATCAAACGAGGTTTTGAGAAAGTATTGGGAAATACCAATTTCACCGGTCGTTGGCAGATTTTGAATCAATCACCAAAAGTAATTGCAGATACAGCACATAATGAAGCAGGCTTGACTCTCGTTATGGAGCAACTAGCAAAAGAGAACTATAATAAGCTACATATAGTAATGAGTGTGGTGGATGATAAAAATCTCAAAGAAATATTAAAGTATTTCCCTAAAAATGCACAATACTATTTTTGTAAGGCCGATATTCCTCGAGGATTAGCTGTAGAATCTCTACAAGAACAAGCAGCAGAATTTGGTTTGTCAGGTAATTCATACAATTCTGTGGCCTTAGCTTATCGAGCAGCTTTGACTCAAGCAAAGCCAGAAGATTTAATATTTATAGGTGGTTCTACTTTTACTGTTGCTGAGGTTCTGTAAGCTTCTTTATTCAATTATTATTTTATGAGTTTCTAGTCTCGTTCCATCTTCTTGAATTACAAGGTAGTATATTCCAGATCCATAGAAGTTTAAATCTATTATTGATTTTTGATGATTCAATTCCATCTCATCTAGTTTTAGTCCTAATGTATTGTAAACACTAATGCTTCTTTTATTATTCGTGTTCTCAAAAGATTCTATGGAAACCAAACCAGAACTCGGATTTGGGAAAATATGATAAATGTATTGTTTATCTATTTCTAGAATTGAGCTACTAAAGTCTTGATAGCCATATTCTAAAAATATCTTACCAGATAATTTAAGCCAAGCATATTGAGGCTGATCTCCATCTAGTACTAGGAAGCCTATATAATATTGTATTCCGGAGAATTCGAAGGGAAGATGTCCAGTAGTGGATGATGAGCCTCCTGCATAGCTATATCCTGTTAATAAAACTTGTTCATTAGTAAATTTATATCCATCATCAATGATTTCATTTTCTGAAAGTGGTTCTATCCAATTGGAGTGTTCTGTATGCTCACAAATTAATACTTTATTATTCCTTTCGCAATTAATTCTATACCTTTCTCCATGCCCAAATGGAGATGATACTTCTATGTATTCTAAATGAAAATCATCATGTCCATCTCTGTTTATATCTATGAATGATTCGCCACCTTGTTCTGTATAATTTCCATCCCAACGTTGTGTATTTGATAATACTGTATCATAATTAAAGGTTTGAATATTTTCTCCAGTCTTTTGACCTGCACTGTATGCATTTGGTGATTTCAAGATAATTTTTCTAGAAGGACTTGAGAGTACTGATGTATTCGAATAAATACTATCAGCAACGGATAGAGCTATTATTTGGTAAAATTTATTGCTATGAATAGAGTTTCCATTGATATCAAATTGAATGTTGGTTAAGTTTATACTATAAGGGTAAGATTGGTTTTTTTCTATTCTAGTATAATATTCTGAAGATAGAGACAGAGAGAACTCTGGAGTGAGGGTTTCGATATCTTCAACTGGACTTATGAAAACACGATAATGGTCAGCATAATTATTGTCTGGTTGAATTTTAAACGACAATTGAATATCGCTTGACGAGGAGTTGTCGTCAACATCAAATACATGTAGACTCATTAATCCTAATGTTTGGGTTTGTAAAATAAACAAATTAGAAGGGGTTGATAAAGTGTTTTCATCAGATATTTCAGATGAAGCCACATTCAATAGATGAATTTGATATGGGATTAATGTCTGAACTAGATCTCCATCTATATCTAGCGTTTCTTGGAACAGAACTTGGTTTATTTTAAAATCGTGATTAGAAGTATCTATTAAAATACTTATGTATTTATCATCGGGCAAATTATTCATGATATCTAAATCTAAAGCATTAGGATCATCCTTTTTAGCGACAATAATTCTATATTCTCTATATAAACTTTCATCAATTGCTTTAATAAAAGAAACATTGATATCTCGACCATCAAATTGGATGACATTTACTGAAGCAAAGACAGATGTAGCTTGTGAAGGAATCCCATCACCAGCTATAATAGACTGGTTATATTGGCTTTCAAAACCTATGTCCAAAGCATAAACTAGTTCAAAATAATATTCATCACCATCTTTTTCTCGGTGTATTCGCAACCAAGAATAATACCATTGCTCTTCTTTTAAAATCCTTATTCCTAAATATGCGTTTTGGGTTCTAGCCCAATTTCCAGTAGAGTATGAATAATAGAATCCATGACCTAAGAAATTCACAACACTTGTATCAGACCAAATTAGATTCTCATCTATTACTTCTCCATTGTTAATTGCTGAAGCGCTATCGTTTGTGATTGCTATTTGTGTAGCTGTGCTTGGGATAATATTAAATATTTGACCATATTGATATGTATATTGTGAAATGATTAAGTCTGTATTTCCATCTCCGTTAACATCAAACTTTATACTATCCTGTTGGTCAATAAAAGCATCAGGATTAATGTCAGTATAAACCACCTGGCTTTTAGCAGTTAAGAATGTGAATGTAAGAAGAAAAAAAACGATAACTAAGCGTAAGGATTTAATTTTTTTCATATTGGTGAATTTAATATGTTGTTTGCAAGAAGGGTCTTTTTTAGCTCGCTTCTATTTATATGACAAAGAAATTTAAGTAACTGTTGCGTGATAAAATAAATAATTTAACAGTTTGTTTTCAAACCTAGTAAATGTACTAGTTCAATCTTTATAGTATAAAGTGGATTTGATGATATTTTTTTATAGCTATTTGAAATATCTTTTATCAGGACTAATTATTTAATAATTGAGCTGAGGTTAATATGATGATTAGCTATGCTGATAAGCATTTTGAAAAGAAAGGTATACTATATTAAATCTAAAACAATAGTAAGGAAATCAAGCGGCAGTTAATGTGAGCTCGCAGCTCTTTTAAGTTCTTTGGGTATAGTAATTATTGGTGGTTCTACCTTTACTGTGGCGGAGGTAATATAATTTCTTTCTCTTAAAAAAAGGACCCTCTACCTTACTCGAATACCATATTATTTATACCTTTGTGGAATATATTATTTTAAAGGCAATTAATCATGAAGAAGATTATTTTACTTGTTTTATTATTTCATCATTTGTTCAGTATTGGTCAAGGATGTTTAAGTGAAGGTTATCAATTTTTATCGCAATGGCAAATTGATAATTTTGCAAATAATTACCCTGATTGTAAAGAGATAGAAGGAGAAGTCATGATTGGTGATTATTCAGGAGCCAGTGATATTTATAGTTTAGAAGGCTTGAGTCAATTAACTTCATTCGGGAGCCATGTTACTATAGCGGCAGGTGAGAATTTATTGAGCCTACAAGGCCTAGACTCAATTCAATATATCGACGGGTATTTGTTTCTTTTGAGAAATTTCGAAATCACAGACCTCAGTGGTTTGGGGTCACTTCGTTCTATTGGCAATGCTTTGGCTATAAATTATAATGATAATCTCCAGGATTTAAAAGGTATAGATTCTCTCACTTCTATAGGTGCTGAATTATCATTTGGAGTTAATAATGAACTTTTGAATTTAAATGGACTGGAGCAGTTAACTTCAATAGGAACTTGGATAAGTATTTCTAATAACAATAAATTAGTTGACATTTCTGGAATAAGAAATATTGATCCTCAATCTATTAATACAAAAATACGAATTGAAGACAACCCAATGCTAACTTCTTGTGCAATCTGGCCTGTTTGCGAATCCTTAAATAATTCAGATATTGAGATGTTTATAGGGGTTAATGACTCTGGTTGCAATAGTGTTGATGAAATTGATAATGAGTGTGAGAGTTTGTTTGTGCCTGAATTTAATCAGAATGATATCTTAAAGATCTTCCCAAACCCAACAGATCATTTATTAAATATTTATTCAAATGAAAGTATGAATTTAGAATCGGTGAAAATCTTCACACAAGAAGGTCGGATAGTTAGTGAACAAACATTTATTGGTAATCAAATAGATTTATCTCATTTAAATAATGGTATTTATATATTAGAAGTTGTAGCTCATGATAACTCAAAATATAGAAGACTGGTTGTGAAAAGTGGTTCGTTTTGTTCACGCAAATAGCTAAACCCGTTAGTGCGGAAATGTTCCTAAAATCCGAACCAATGTTCTTTCGGTTCTGTTATTGCTGCTTGATAAGTAGCAATAAATGGAGCAAAGCCTGAAGATATAGTAATTATTGGCGGTTCAACCCCTACTTTGGCAGAGGTTTTGTAATGCTTTCTCAATGCTTTGATAAACAGTGTTTATTTCAAGAAAAAACCTTGCTTTTCCTTATAAAATATCGTAATTTTGCAGCCCCGTTCGAAAAAATGTAAATAATTGATTTTTAACCTGGTTTCGAATTTTGAAATGGATGGGGCAAAATAGGAATCGCAAATTTTTGTCTTTTGACAATTTAGTTCAATATATGAGCGAAGACATTAAAAAAACTGAAGAGCAAGTTGCTCCTGAAGTTAAAGAAGAAACAAAAGCAACTGAGGTAGTTGCTGAAGAAAAAGTGGAGAAAAAAGCTGAAAAGAAAGCTAAGCCAGTATTAGAAGCAGACTTTAATTGGGAAGCTATTGGTAAAAAGCAGGAGGTTTATTCTTCAGATGATCGTAATAAATTAGAAGATTTATATGGTCAGACATTAAAATCGATTACTGAGCATGAGGTTATTGAAGGTTCTGTTGTAGCTATCAATTCTCGCGAAGTAGTTGTGAATATTGGTTATAAATCTGATGGTCTTATCGCTGCTTCTGAAGTAAGATATAACCCAGATATTACTATTGGTGACAAAATCGACGTTTACGTTGAGAACCAAGAAAACCTAAAAGGTCAATTACAATTATCTCACAAAAAAGCTAGAATTCTTCAGTCTTGGGATCGCGTTAACGCAGCCCACGATAATGATGAAGTTATTACTGGTTTCGTGAAGAGCCGTACAAAAGGTGGTTTAATCGTTGATGTATTTGGTATTGAGTCATTCTTACCAGGTTCTCAAATTGATGTGAAGCCTATCCGCGATTACGATATTTATGTTGGAAAGAACATGGAATTCAAAGTTGTTAAGATCAACCACGAATTTAAAAATGTTGTAGTTTCTCATAAAGCTCTTATCGAAGACGAATTAGAAGCACAAAAAGCTGAAATCATCGCTAGACTAGAAAAAGGTCAAGTTCTTGAAGGTATCGTTAAGAATATTACTTCTTACGGTGTATTCATCGATTTAGGTGGTGTTGATGGTTTAATTCATATTACTGACCTTAGCTGGGGACGTATTTCTCACCCAGAGGAAATCGTTAAGTTGGACGAGAAAATCAATGTGGTTATCCTTGATTTCGACGAAAACAAAAAACGTATTGCCCTTGGTCTTAAACAATTAACTTCTCACCCATGGGATTCTCTTGACGAGAAACTTGCTGTAGGTGATAAAGTTGGTGGTAAAGTAGTTGTTATTGCTGATTACGGTGCGTTCATCGAAATTCAACCAGGTGTTGAAGGTTTGATTCACGTTTCTGAAATGAGCTGGTCACAGCACCTAAGAACAGCACACGACTTTGTAAAAGTTGGTGATGATGTTGAAGCTGTAATCTTAACTCTTGACCGCGAAGAGCGTAAAATGTCTCTTGGAATGAAGCAATTAATTCCAGATCCATGGGCAGATATCGCTACTAAATATCCTGTTAGCTCTAAGCACAAAGCAACAGTTAGAAACTTCACAAACTTCGGTATATTCGTAGAATTAGAAGAAGGTGTTGATGGTTTAATCCATATTTCTGACTTAAGCTGGTCTAAGAAAATCAAGCATCCTGCAGAATTCACTAAGATTGGTGATGAGTTAGATGTTGTAGTATTAGAAGTGGACGAGGAAAACAGAAGATTATCATTAGGACATAAACAATTAGAAGAAAATCCTTGGGATGTATTCGAAACTGTTTTTGCAATGAACTCTACTCACAAAGGAACTGTTCTTACAGTGAATGATAAAGGAGCTGTGGTTTCTTTACCTTACGGAGTTGAAGGATTTGTTCCTAATCGTCACCTGAAGAAAGAAGACAATTCTAAAGTTGCTGTTGATGATGCAATGGACTTCTTAGTTATCGAATTCTCTAAAGAGAACAAGAAAATTATTCTTTCTCACATCAATACTTGGAAAGCTGAAGACAAAAAGACTTCTGCTCCAAGACGTGAAGGTGGTGGACAAAGCAATGCTGTTAAACGTAACAACGATAGCAACGAAGGAACAACCCTTGGTGATATCGCAAGTAGCGAATTAGCAAAATTAAAATCACAATTGGAAGGAAAATAGTCCTAACAATGATTTAAATATTAAAGCTCGGATGTAAATCCGGGCTTTTTTTGTGTCTCTTTATAACGTTTAATCTATGAAGGACTACATAAAATAATTTTTTAGTATTGCTGGCTCATTAAGATAATAATAGGGTGTTTAAGGTAGTAACTTTGATAGGCATGAATTTTGTCAAGGACTATTTTAATTTTAATAAGCGGCAAGAAAGAGGAGTATTAGTACTTAGTATTATTTTTCTTATTTCTATCTGTGTAAATTATTTTGGTCCAAAATATTTTACGAAGGTCTCTTCTCATTTTGCTCAAAACGCTCCATATCTCAGCCAGCTCAAAACTGTGAAATTTGAAGCGGAGAGAGAAAAAAATAAATATAAATCTAGAAAATCCAACTTCCAACATCCTCCGGAAAATATTGAGCTTAAGAATTTATCCTATTTCGACCCAAATAAAATTAGCTCAACCCAACTCCTCAAAATGGGTCTATCAGAATATGTGGTAAACAATATGATGAAATATAAAGAAAAAGGAGGGATGTATAAAAACAAATACGACTTATCTAAAATTTACGGAATGGAGGATGTTGTTTATAAACAACTAGAACCATATATTCAAATTGATCTTCCAGAACCTAAGAAGGAAAAAGAATTTGAGATAAAAAAGTTGGACAAGCTGATGGTGAAAAAAGTGCCTGTACCACTACCTGTTATTGATATCGCTACTGCAGATTCTGTTGAGTTATTGCAGGTTAATGGAATAGGCCCTTTCTATGCAGGAGCAATTGTAGAGTATAGAAAACGCTTAGGTGGATATTTAAATATAGAGCAATTAAGAGGGCTCTATAAAATGGATTCAGAAAAGTATTCAAAAATGATAGATGGACTCAGTTTAGATACAATTATTATAAAAAAAATAGCTCTAAACTCAGCTGATTTCAAAACCATTTTACGCCATCCTTATATCAATTATGAAACCACGATATACTTGGTCAATAAAAGAGATAAATTAGGAAAGTACTCTGCTTTATATCAGATTAAAGATCCAGTTCACTTCCCTGATTCCTTATTTATAAAAATGGAACCATATTTATCTCTAGAATAGGTGATGCTTGTATCTTTTATCTATTGTATTTTCTTAATTTTGTCAAAAATATGAATTATGAAAGCATTTGCAAGCGATAATTGGGCCGGAGTGCATCCTCAGATTATGGAAGCCATTATTAATGCCAATTCAGGCCATCAGGCGGCCTATGGCGATGATGACTATACAGAAAAAGCAGAACTAAGATTTAAGGAGCTTTTTGGAGAGCAGACCAAGACCTATTTTGTTTATAATGGAACAGCTGCTAATATCATTGCCTTGGATAGTATTTGTAATACATTTAATAGTGTTATTTGTAGTGAGCATGCACATATTCATGTGGACGAATGTGGAGCTATCGAAAAACATGCCGGGGTAAAACTGTTAGCTATACCTTCGGTAGATGGGAAGCTTTACCCTGAACAAATTAAAGATTTTGTGAAAGCTGATAGAATTCCTCACCAAAGTATTCCTGCTGTTATTAGCATCACCCAATCCACTGAGATGGGTACTGTTTATTCTGTGGAGGAGATTAAAGCTTTGGCAATACTAGCCCATGATAATGGATTGTACCTTCATGTGGATGGAGCTAGAATTTCAAATGCTGCTGCTAGTCTCGGATTAAGTTTTAAAGAGATGATTACAGATACAGGTGTAGATGTTTTATCATTTGGAGGAACTAAAAATGGTTTGATGTTTGGGGAGGCTATTGTATTTTTAAATCCTGAAATAGGAGAGCATGTGGAATTGTATAGAAAGCAAGGCATGCATTTAGCTAGTAAAATGAGATATGTGGCAGCTCAGTTCTTGGCTTTATTTGAAAATGATTTGTGGAGAGCCAATGCAGAACATTCAAATGCCATGGCTCAGCTATTAGCTGAAAAACTCGATGCCTTTCCTGCTATCAGAATTACTCAAGAAGTACAATCTAATGGTGTTTGGGCTGTTATGCTAGATGAAATTGCTGAAAAACTATTAAAATCAGGGTTTTTCTACCCTTGGGATGAGAGAGCCTCTGAATACAGATTAATGTGTAGTTGGGATACAACTGAGGATGACATTAATAAACTAGTTGCTAACCTTTAGTATTAAGGTATAAAGCAAAAAATCCCGCTAGACTTTGTTTAGCGGGATTTTTTGTTTTTAGAGAATTATTATTTCTTTATAATTTTCATAGTTGAGTTTCCAATTTCAGTTTGAATACTAATAAAATAAACTCCTGCTACAAAATTAGACATATCAATATTTTTATTGAATGAGTTTCCAGAAGCTTTTGCAACTTCACGATATACTTCTTTACCATAGCTGGTGTAAACCATATAAGTGAATTCTTCCTGATTCTCTAACTCCTCAATATTTAGTGTGAAAATATCATTAGTTGGATTTGGGAAAACACTAAGTTTATTAGATCTGCTTAGCTCGTCAACACCTACAGTTTCAATACTTAAAACTATATCATCACTTTTGCTATCATTACAAGGTTCAGTAATTCCTACTTCAACACTCAAGGTAACTTGTCCATCCAATATGTCTTGTGAACCTGGGCTGTAAATAGCTGTCATTATATTAGCATCACTAAAATTACCATCGCCACTTGTAGTCCACTCAATGCTTCCTGTTTCAGTTCCAACCGCTTCTGTTTGGAATGCCTCGGTGTCTATAATTGTGGCATCCTCTCCAGCATTGATATAAGGTACTATATTTAGGTAAATTTGATCAGAAACTTCAACACCATCATATCCAGTGGCTGTTAGCGTTAAAGTAGCTCCACCAGTAGCAATATCTTCATTTCCCCTAATATAAGTGGTGTTGAACTGATTGTGAGGAGAGAATACTCCATCGCCATCTGTAGTCCAAAGAACAGATAAAACACTTGTTCCACTTGCATTGGTTTGAAACTGATTATTTGTACAGATATATCCATCTTCACCAGCTTCTACAGTAGCACTATTTATTGGGCTAAAATCGAATTCTGCAATCCAAGTAGTCCAACCATTATATTCGGTAGTATACCAAAAAGAAGTATCATTAGCCGGATCTACATTCATGCAAGAATAATCTCCCCATCGATAATGGTTTTGCCCATAACTACCAGATTTAACTTCGATTTCTTCCATGGTCATTTCGCCAAGTGGATCATTAGCTCTTCTACCTGTGTATCTAATTGAAGGATAAATATCTTCTCCATTTACAACAGAATATCCAATGGCGATATCACCATTGGCATTCATCGCAATAGACCCCATCCATCTATTAATACCATCATCAGGAGCATAAGTGCCTTCCTGATATAGTTCCCATATCTCGTCTGTCTTTCTAAACTCGTACCATCTAACTCCGCTTCTATCATAAGGACCTCCTCCTTCAGGCTGTGCAAGAACGGAATGATTGACGACCATGGTTTCATAATCTGAAAATTTACGATAGGCTAAGCGATTCATAATCATTCTCCCTAATCCATCTAACTTTCCGGAGGTGTTAGGTTGACTTATAAATCCTCCATCATCATTAGCACTTGGTGTTTCTTCAAAACTTGAAACCGTTATATTAGGAGATTGCTTTGTTAATGTAGAATTTGAGGTGTTTTCCCAATCGGCTAATAAGTTCCATATTTCAATTTCCTGATCATCATTGATGTACATGATAGGGCAGGGGGAACCGGCTTCTGGGTAATCTTCTCCATCTACATCGGCAGGCATGGTGGAGTAATAACCAGGGATATAGCCATTACTATATCCGGGTGTAGTTATCATTTGCGCATCAGGGTCACCTATAAGCATTTTCTCTCTTTCTACAACAGTAAGAGCAGCTCCAACAAAATAAAAGCTATTGTCTTCTCGCTGGAACATATTATAAGTAGCATAGTATCCATCGTGCCAAACACCCATTTTGGGATAATCATTAAATACAGTTCCAAAATCAAAAGCGTATAAATAGTAAGCTCCAGTAGGATCGCTAGTTTCAGAAATAGCAAAAAGCTCATAGTTTTCAGAATAATTGTTCTTTGGAGCAAACTGTGTGAGTATCCATCTATCAGCCTCCTCATCATAAAGAACAATAGGGTCGCCTGAATTTCCCCAAGGCCCACCAGGAAGTTGTGCCCAAAGTGTTCCTAAATCTAAAGGACCAAGAAGTTTTGTTCCATCTTTTAAGTAAACATTGTATTTTGAGTTAACCATTTGTACAAAATGTTCGTTGCTTACATCACCATCAGTATCAGGAGGTATAAATCCAGTTCCTCCTTGTCCTGAGAAGCCTGTAATTGGTCCTTTGCTCATTATTTTACCTTGCTTGGTTTGAACTTGACCTGGTCTTGCACTTTTATCAGTATTTTCCCATTTTTCTATGTTTAAAAGGTTTTTGACTTCTTTTTCAGGTTTTATAGATTCCGCTTTATCAGGACTTAATAGAGCAGTTAATTCAGATAAAGGTTTTGTTTTAGCAAAGGCAATTGCTTTTTGGGTTTTAGTATGATTGCTATTTTGCGCTATCGTTATAGCAAATAGAAGCATAAAAACCAATAGCATGTAAGCTTGTTTCATATTGTTTGTTTTAGACCTGTGATGTAATAAAAAGCAGCTGAATAGATATACTATCCTTTTCTTTCCTCAAATTAAAGCAATGATACAAAAAATAGGTTATCATGTGGACAATTGGGAATTTATTAAAATTAAAGCCCACTAAGTTTGACTTAGTGGGCTTTAAGAAATCTGTTCAAAAAGATTATTTCTTAACTACTTTAGTGGTTGTATTACCTTTTTCAGTTTGTAAACTCACAAAATAGATACCAGCAACGAAGTCTGACATATTTATAACTCTTTTGTAAGTATTAGATTTTGCATTAGCTATTTGACGATAAACTTCTTTACCATAACTAGTATAAACCATATAAACAAACTCTTCACCAGTTGTTAAACCATCAATATTTAAAGTGAAAATATCATTTGTAGGATTAGGATAAATAGATAGCTTATTAGATGCATTTAGCTCATTAACACCTACTGTTCCAATTGTTAATAACATATCATCACTTTTTTCACCACTACAAGATTCAATAGAGGTTGTTAAAGTTAAGGTAGCAAATCCATTTGCTAAATCTGTTTCTCCTGGAGTGTAAATTGGGGTCATGATTCCATTGTCACTGAATTCACCATCACCACTTGTAGTCCAATCTATATTTCCAGTAGAAGTTCCAGATCCTTCGCAAGTAAACGATTCTGTACCATATATTACAGCATCAGGGCCAGCATTAGCAGCAGGAGCAATATGTAAATATAAATCATCACTGGAAGTAGTAACACCATCAAAACCTGTAGCAGTGAGTGTTAAGGTACACCCGCCATTAGCAACATCTTGATTACCTCTGATATATGTCGCATCAAAAGTATTGTTTGGAGAAAAGAAACCATCACCATCTGTAGTCCATTCCATAGATAAAACACCTGATCCTGAGCCGCTTACTTGAAATTGATCATTTGTGCAAATAATAGCATCCTCTCCAGCATTAACAGAAGGACCAGTAATTCCACCTAAATCATAAGAAGAAATCCAAGTTTTCCAACCATTATATTCTGTAGTAAACCAGAAAGTAGTATCATTAGAAGGGTCTACATTAAGGCAAGAATAATCTCCCCATCTTTCAACACCACTTTGCGCAGCATTACCAGTCTTTAATTCAACTTCTGCTATAGTCATTTCGCCAAGTGGGTCATCTGCTAAACGTCCTGTATATCTGATTGAAGGATATACATCATCATTATTTGTTACTGAGTATGCGATAGAAATATCACCTCTACCATTCATTGCAGCAGAAGCCATCCAGCGGTGTACCGTGTTATCTGGAGCATAAGTACCTTCTTGGTATAGAGTCCAGTCTTCTCCATCATTTTTTCTAAATTCATACCATCTAACAGCAGCTTTTCCATTTACATTAACTGTGTGATTACAAACCATAGATGCATGTGTGTCAAATTTTCTGTATGCTAAACGATTCATTACCATATTTCCTAAGGCATCTAATCCTTGACCATTCGGTTGCGTACAATCTTGATTGTAGGAACTAAAATAGGTAGGAGTTAAATTTTCCATAAGGTGTAATTGAGAATTAGCAGTGTTTTCCCAATCAGTTTGAAAACCATAAAGTTGTAATGATTTAGAAGGAGTAATATATAACACTGGACAATCTTCACCATCAGGAGGTAACATTTCGCCATCTATATCAGCTGGCATTGTTGAGTAAAATCCGTTTTTATGGAAGGAAACCATTTGTGCATCAGGATCACCAATTAGCATTTTATCTCTTTCAACAACAGTAATTCTTGAACCAGTAAAACTTCCGTTCTGGAACATATTGTAGGTTGCATAGTAACCATCTCTCCATACTCCAATCTTAGGATAATCATTCATTGTAGTTCCAAAAGAGAAAGCATATAAATGATACGAACCTAATGGATCACTAGTTTCTGAAATGGCAAAGAGTTCGTATTTTTGAGAGCTATTTACTCTAAATTGAGTTAATACCCATCTTTCAGCTTCTTCATCCCAAAGAACTATAGGGTCTCCGTCATTCCCCCAGTTTCCAGGAGCTAATTCATCCCATAATGTACTTAAATTCATAGGGCCGAGAATTTTCGTGCCATCTTTTTCGTAAACATTGTATTTTGAGTTAACCATTTGAACAAAATGATCATCACTAACATCTCCATCAGTATCAGGTGGAGTATAACCTGTAGGTCCTTGGCCATTGAAACCAACACCAGGGCCTCTACTAACTTTTTGACCCATTTTAGTTTGTACATTTTCTGTTGCTCTAGAAGCATCTTCATTTGTCCATTTATTAAAGTCTAGTTTGTTTTTAACTTCCTTATTAAAAGGAATAGCTTCTGCTTTGTCTGGACTTAGTCTAGCAGCTAATTCCGATAATGGAGCTGTTTTAACATAGGCAACTGCTTTTGCTACCTCAAAAGGTTTGCTTTCATCTACTTGAGCAAGAACAAAAAATGGGCTTACCGCAAATAGTAAAAGAAATAATAAATTACGATTCATAGTATGTTTAATTAATTAATTTTATCAAGCTGAATTAAAATAAATTAGACTTGAAAAGATCTAATTTTTTAATAGAAGGCAATATTACGAAAATTCGATCAAAAAGTTAGAATCGATAAAATAAAAAAAATCCTGCTAAGCTCAGTTTAGCAGGATCTAAATAAC
>JADGDY010000076.1 GCA_016744655.1 Bacteroidales bacterium
CAATTAGTTAAAAATATGGTGAAATAGAAGGAATTAGGCTATTCTCTGGTATTATACAAGTAGGAAAACAATAAAATGTTTCAATAGAGTTTCAGTAGTAAAAACAAAAAAGCCTCTATACGTCATGTTTAAAGGCTTCAAATAATGTCTTAATTGGCCCACCAAGGCGAGCCACATTTTTATAAAAGGAAAATCTTATTATAAGGGTTCTAATTCAAAGATTTTAAAATCACGTATTTTCATTTCTCCAGCATCGCTCCAATAACCAACTCCTCCCTCTTCAGGAGTACCGAACATACTAGTGGAAAATATCCATTTGTTATTAATATAAATCTTTGACTGTAGACTATTAATCAAACATTTATATTATGAAAAAAAATTATTTTTTACTTTTAATTGCATTATTTATTTCTTCCTTAACCATTTCACAAAACAATACGATTGAGAGTTTTGTTAAAGGGTTAGTCAGTTCTGATGAGCCATTTGAACTGCCGAAAACGAATCCATCAACTAAAGAAGTTACCTTCTTTAGTGAAGGTTTTGAAGATATTACTACGCTAGAGTCTGTTGGTTGGGTGTTCAAAAATAACAGTAATCCAGTTGGAGGTATTTCATGGTTCCAAGGTAACCCTGGAGTTTTTAATGCTTATGATGGGGCTACAAATGCTTATTTA
The DNA here is from genome assembly GCA_016744655.1 of Bacteroidales bacterium. Classification (GTDB taxonomy): domain Bacteria; phylum Bacteroidota; class Bacteroidia; order Bacteroidales; family UBA12170; genus UBA12170. The sequence goes on from JADGDY010000076.1 coordinate 675, forward strand.
GCAGTAAACTTTCAAAGTACTGGTGCGATCGCCCCAAATACAATTAGCAATTGGGCCTTAACTCCAGAGTTTGAATTTAGTAATGGCTATGTTGTTTCCTTCTTTGTGAGAAAGGTTTTGGGTAGTACATGGCCTGATAGATTGCAAGTTAGATTAAGTACTAATGGCAATAGTATTGATGTAGGTGAAACTGAAAACTCTGTTGGAGATTTTAGTATTTTACTTGAGGATATTAATCCAACGTACATACAGGGTGGCTTTCCAGTGTCTTGGGAGAGATATGTTATTCGTATTTCAGGGATTTCTGGTATACAAAGCGGCAGATTAGCATTTCGATATTATGTAGAGGATGGAGGCCCAGTAGGTACTAATAGTGATTATATTGGAATAGATAGAGTTGAAATCGAAGATTATAATCCTATACCTCTTTCGAATTGGTCGTTTATTCTGATTGGAGTTTTGCTAACCTTCATTCTTTTCTTTAAATTCAAGAAATAAACCAATAATCATTTATTGAGTATCTAATTAATAAGAATTACGCTGAATAAAAACCTCTTCTAAACAAGAAGAGGTTTTTTCTTTATAGATAATTTTATAAATGGAATATTTTACCTTTGCTCGATAAAATTTACGGATGCAATTTAAAGATATAGTTGGTCAAAATGACCTAAAGAAGAGTTTAGTTGAAACTGTGAGAAACGGAAGAATTAGTCATGCACAGCTTTTTCTTGGTAAGGGAGTAAATGGTAAATTTGCCTTAGCAGTGGCTTATGCTCAATATATTAATTGTCCCGATAAAACTGAATTTGATTCATGTGGTATTTGTAGCTCTTGTGTGAAGTATCATGCAATGAGTCATCCCGATTTGTTTTTCTCATTTCCTGTGAATAAAAGCTCTAAAAGTAGTGGGGCTAGTGATTCTGGAGAAGGAGGGGTTAGTCGTTCTGCCTCCTCTAAAGATTTGGTAAGCACCATGTTTTATAAGGATTGGTTGAATTATCTAAATGCAACTAGTTATTATCCTGAACTTCAATCTTGGTACAAGAAAATAAGCATTGAAAACAAACAAGGTATTATTAATGTAGAAGAAGCTCGACGAATTGTTAGAGATGTTAGTTTTAAACCAGTAGAAGCTCCATATAAAGTCCTTATCATTTGGCAACCCGAAAAGATGAATATGAGTTCAGCAAATGTTTTGTTGAAATTTTTCGAAGAACCTCCTGCTAATACTATTATTATTATGGTAGCTGATGAAAAGGACCAATTATTAAAAACAATTCAGTCTCGCTTTCAAATTATTTCTGTTCCAAAGATTTCTGATTTTGATTTATATGATTATTTGAAGGTGAAATATGAAGGGACACCAAAAACACAAATAAAAAATGCTGTAGCATTATCCAATGGTGATTTGCAAAAGGCTGAGCATATATTGGGGGAGGGTGAACAGATGAAAGAACACTTTCTGTTGTTTCAAAGTTGGATGAGGATGTGTTATAAAAAAGGAAGCCTTGAAGAAATAAAAACATTTGTGGAAAAAGTTTCAAGAATTGGACGTGAAAATCAGAAACATTTCCTCAATTATTCTTTAAGGTTGGTTCGTCAGAGTTTACTCCTTAATTATGGTCATCCTTCATTAAATAAACTTACGCATTATGAAAGTGAGTGGTTAACTAAATTTTCTCCTTTTATTCATATTAATAATGGGGTTCAGCTGACTCAAAAATTTGAACAAGCTATTTTTGAAGTAGGACGAAATGCAAGTGCATCAGTTCTTTTTATGAAATTATCGTTGGATTTAAGTGTATTATTGAAAATTCCCCAGTAACACAAAATTTCTTTTAAATTTGCATATTAGGATTGGTGCTTTTTCACCATCCATTAATTCTCGCATAATCATATTTTGACTGAAGAATTATTTTAACTAGAAAACCTATAATGGATAATAATATACATATACCGGAGGAAGACATCATGATGTCAAGAGGATGTTGTGCCTCCAATAAATTACTCGATAAATCTGCAAATAATAACTCCAATAGCTGCCCTAAACTGGATTCTAGAGAATGGTTGGCTGATATTCCGGCCCCTCTAGGGTATGTAAAATCGAAAATTGTAGAAGTGAGATTTAAAAACTCACATAAAGGATTTTTTAAATCACCTGATGAATTAGAATTAAATAAAGGTGATATTATTGCTGTGGAAGCATCCCCAGGTCATGATATTGGAATTGTTAGTTTGACAGGAGAGACCGCTAAATTACAAATGAAGAAAAAGAACATTCGTCCTGATTCTGATTTTGTGAAAAAAATATATCGTAGAGCAAGAGTAAATGATATTGAAAAGTGGATGAAATCGGTAGAGAAAGAAGATCCTACCATGGTTAAAACTCGTCAATTGGCTAGGGGTTTAGGTCTGTCCATGAAAGTAAATGATGTGGAATACCAAGGAGATGGAACTAAAGCTATCTTTTATTACACTGCGGAGGAGCGTGTTGATTTTAGACAACTGATTAAAGTGTTAGCTGAATCTTTTAAAGTAAGAATTGAGATGAAGCAAATTGGAGTAAGGCAAGAGGCTGCTCGAGTTGGTGGAATTGGTAGTTGTGGTCGCGAATTATGTTGTAGTACATGGATGACAGATTTTAAGTCAGTAACAACTCAAGTGGCACGTACACAACAGCTCTCCTTAAATCCTCAGAAGTTGGCAGGTCAGTGTGGAAAATTAAAATGTTGTCTAAATTTTGAGCAAGATGCTTATGTAGATGAGATAGATAACTTCCCAGATTCCTCAATACCTTTGAATACACGAAAGGGTGACGCATTTTTCCAAAAGATGGATGTTTTTAAGAATGTGATGTGGTATAGCTATATGGATGATCCTGCTATTCACCATCCTATTCCTGTAAAAAAAGTGAAATACATTCTTGGACAAAACAAAAAAGGTAGAAAACCAGAGAATCTTGAAAAGTTTGTGGCAGAAGTGGTGGATGTGGATAAGATGGATGAAAGAAATAAGCAAATTGACCAGTGGAAAACAGATTACGGACAATAAAAATTGATTAACTACATTATATATCCAATGATGAGAAATTTTCAATTAGTATTAGTTTTAGGCCTCTTTAGTGTTTTGTTTTTAACTTCTTGTGATACAAATCGTTATTACGAACAGAATGTTGAAATAGTAAATGAACTATGGAAGTCAGGGGAATCAGCAGAATTTGTTGTTGATATAATGGATACGACTTCCCTATTTAACTTTTACGTGAATGTTCGAAATACAAATGAATATCCTTTTGCTAACCTTTACGTTTTTATTGAAAGTACATTTCCTGATGAATTAGTGGCTCGAGATACTGTTGAGTTACAATTAGCGAATTTAGATGGTAAGTGGCTAGGGAGTGGTTCAGGGAAGTACAAATATAATAAGTTTATTTTGAGAAAAGCCATGCGTTTTGTACAACAAGGAAGCTATACGTTTAAAATTGAGCAAGGTATGCGGAAAGAGCAACTAGATGGGATCTCAGATATTGGAATTAGATTAGAATACTATCCGTAAAAATTAATAAATATGTCGGAACAAACAGAAGCCAATTCTAATATAGAAGAAGTAATTGAGAAAAAGCCCACTTATAGGAAGTGGCTTGTTATTTTCTGGAGTATATTTATTTTGGGGTTTGGACTTGGTTTTTTGATGTTTGTCCTTATTTCTCAAGGTAAACTTGGGGTAATGCCAACCTTTGAGGAACTTGAAAACCCTTTTATATCTCAAGCTTCAGTAATCTACTCCGAGGATGGTGAAGAGTTAGGTTCCTACTTTATTGAAAATAGAAAAGATATTGATTTTAGAGACCTAAACCCAGATTTGGTTAATGCTTTGGTAGCTACTGAAGATATTCGTTTTTATGAGCACTCAGGAATTGATTTTAAAGCTTTAGCAAGAGTAATAGTTGGTGTTTTGAGTGGGAATCATAAAGGAGGAGGTTCTACAATTACACAGCAATTGGCAAAACAATTGTATACAAAAATAAGCGCTCGTGATAATCGTAAAAGAGTTTTAGAAAAGTTCAACGAGTGGGTGATAGCTGTGAAGCTAGAAAAAAGCTATTCTAAAGATGAAATCATGGCAATGTACCTAAATAAATATGATTTCTTGAATAATGCTGATGGAGTTTATTCTGCTTCCAAAGTCTACTTTTCAACCACCCCCGATTCACTGACTCTTACAGAGGCAGCTACTTTGGTGGGGATGTTGAAAAATTCATCGCTCTATAATCCTCTACGAAGGCCTGAAATGGTTACCAGTAGGAGAAACGTGGTTTTAAGCCAGATGAAAAAGTATGGATATATTGACCAAATGTCTTACGATTCTGCTATAATAAAACCACTGGGCTTAAAATTCAGAAAGTTAGGTCATGCCGAAGGAAGTGCTACTTATCTTAGAGAATATCTACGAAAGTATTTGAAGCGTTGGTGTGCTGATAATAATAAGCCTAATGGACAACCATTTAACTTGTATCAAGATGGGCTAAGGATTTATACAACCATTGATTCTCGTATGCAAAATTATGCTGAGGAATCTGTTCAGGAACATTTAGGTTTAGATTTACAACCAGCATTTTACCGACATTGGAATGGTTATACAAATGCGCCATTTGTATTTGATAGATCTACAGCAGCAGAAGAGATTGAGAAACTGTTGAATACAGCTATGAAACGCTCTGAACGATATAGGCTAATGAAGAAAAGGGGAATCTCTCTTGATTCTATAGAGTTGGCTTTTAAAACCCCTATTTCAATGCGATTGTTTAGTTGGAATGGTGATATTGATACAGTATTAACTCCGTTGGACAGTATTAGGTATTATAAGTCGATATTACAAACAGGGGTAATGTCGGTTGAGCCCCAAAGTGGTAAAGTTAAAGCTTATGTAGGAGGTTTAGATTATCGTTATTTTAAATATGATCATGTAACTCAAGCGCGTCGTCAAGTAGGTTCAACATTTAAACCTTTTGTGTATACTTTGGCCATGCAAGAAGGCAATATGTCACCTTGTAGTAAAATGGCTAATGTTCAACCTATAATACTGCAACCCAATGGTACCCATTGGATTCCGAGAAATAGTAATGATGATTTTGAGGGTAGAGAAGTGACTTTAAAATGGGCCTTGGCCAATTCCATCAATTGGATTTCAGCTCAGCTCATTGATAAATATAACCCTAGTGCAGTGGTTAAAATGGCAAGGAAAATGGGCGTTACAAGCCCTATACCTGCAGTTCACGCTATTGCGCTCGGAACACCAGATGTTTCATTGTACGAAATGGTTGGAGGAATGAGTACTTATGCCAATAAAGGAGTACACTTAAAACCCTATTTTATTACTCATATTGAAGACAAGAATGGAAATGTGTTAGAATCTTTTAGCCCAGAAGCAAACGAAGCTATGAGTGAAGAAACTGCTTATTTAATGGTTAGCTTAATGAAAGGAGTCGTAGAAAGTGGAACTGGAGTTCGACTTAGATACAAATATAATTTCCATAACCCCGTTGCGGGAAAAACGGGTACAACACAAAATCAATCTGATGGTTGGTTTATGGGTTTAACACCAGAATTAGTAACAGGTGTTTGGGTGGGATGTGAAGATCGATCTGCCCACTTTAGAACTATTACACTTGGGCAAGGGGCAAATATGGCACTTCCTATATGGGCACTTTATATGCGAAAAGTCTATGAAGATCCAGAACTGAATATAAGCCAAGGTGACTTTGAGAAACCTTCTAAACCATTATCTGTGGAAATCGATTGTGAGAAGTTCGACAGAAACTTAAGAAAAGAGGAATTTGAAATGGATGATGATTTTTAATTATTGTAATTAGTTTTTTATATGCTATTTAGCTCGATTATTTTTCTGTATGCTTTTTTACCTATTGTTTTGATTCTAAATTTTTTGATTAGAAAGGAATATAGGAATAAGCTGTTATTAATATCTAGTTTGATATTTTTTGCTTGGGGTGGAGTTACCTATTCTTTAATACTCATAACCTCATTAATTATTAATTATGTTTCTGGTCTTCTTATTCATAAATATCAAGGTCAAAGGTTATCAAAACTATTCTTAACAATAGGAATAGTTTTAAACTTAGCTATCCTTGGGCACTTTAAATATATGAACTTCATAGTGGAAAATTTAAATGAGCTATTAGGTTTCGTAACTGAGTTTAAATTTGCTAATTCTTATATCATTCTTCCTTTGGGCATCTCTTTTTATACTTTCCAGGCAATGTCTTATATTATAGATGTGTATAGAAAAGAGGCAAATGTGCAGAAGAACTTTTTTCGTTTAGCTTTATACATATCATTTTTCCCTCAATTAATTGCTGGTCCTATTGTTCGTTATATTGATATTGAATCCCAATTAGCGAATAGAAGAAACCATATGGCTAATCTAACCTATGGAATTCAAAGATTTGTGCTAGGATTAAGTAAAAAAGTATTAATTGCAAACCAGTTTGGCTTAGTTGCTGATAAAGCCTTCGCTTTAGAGGTGGCACAATTAAATTCTGCAACTTCATGGATTGGGATTTTGGCCTATACCATTCAAATATATTTTGACTTTTCGGGATACTCAGATATGGCTATTGGTTTAGGGAGGATGTTTGGATTTAAATTACCCGAAAATTTTAACTTTCCTTATATGGCTCGTTCAATGAGGGAGTTTTGGCAGAGATGGCATATGACCTTATCTATTTGGTTTAAGAATTATCTTTATTTCCCTTTAGGTGGTAGTAGAAAAGGTGAGTTTTTTACCATTTTAAATCTTTTAATTGTGTTTTTTGCTACATCTATTTGGCATGGTGCAAGCTGGAATTTTGTCATCTGGGGAATGACTCATGGCTTCTTTATGATGTTAGAAAGGTTAGGGCTTGGAAAAATATTAGTGAAATTATGGAAACCTGTTCAGCATTTCTATGCTTTGTTTATTATAATTGTAACTAGAGTGTTTTTTAGAGCTGATACTTTCGATTATGCATGGGGTTATTTTAAATCCATGTTTAAACTAGAATTTTCTTCTATTCATCCTGATGTATTATATCCAATAAGTAGTTATTCTTTTTTAGTTCTTACTATCATTGCAGTAACCTCCTCAACACCATTTTGGATTAATTTATGGGAGAGGATTAAAAGCAATAATAAAATAACGTTTGGTAAATTGTTATCATACCATTCTCAAATTGGACAAGTTTTATCATCTTTAATTGTTCTAGTAGCATTAGTTTTATGTACCATGTTGCTCATGTCAGATTCTTATAATCCATTTATTTATTTTAGGTTTTAAATGATGAAAAAGAACTATAAAATACTGATTAGAATATTGCCTTTTTTATTTATTGGCTTTATATGGTTGCCTATGTTGAATGGTGTTTTGCATATTATACCTGAAATCAAAAATACTGAAAACCGAAAATTAGCTGAAAAACCTATTTTTAATATTAGTCTCTTAGATCCTTTTCCTAAGGATTACACTAATTATTTTGAAGATAATATAAGCTTTAGAGCCTACTATATCACTTTAAATAGCTTATACAATTATTTCTTTTTAAAAAAGTCTGTGGTTGAAAAGAAAGTAGTAATTGGAAATCAAGGTTGGTTATACAGAAACAATAATGCTTTACCAGTTAAAGCAAAGAAAGATACCTTTGATTTGAAACAGATTAGTAATTTTAAAAAAGAAATAAAAAGTAGAACTAATTATTATAAAAAACTGGGGATAAAATATTATCTATTTATTGTACCTAATAAGGCTACTATTTATCCAGAGTTTGTTGCAAAACGATTTCAAAATAAAGATGGATTGGAATCCTATAATAGAGTGGAGCACTTGATGAGTGAGTTAGAAAAAGACTCTATAGTCAATGCTTATTATCTTAAAGATCTTTTATTTGAAAAAAAGCAAACACACCAAGTATTTTATAAAAAAGACCACCATTGGAATGCTTATGGGGCTCTGTTTGGGGCGGGATATATCTTGGAAAAAATAAAAAGTGATTTTAGCGATATTAAAAACTATTCATTTATAGAAAATTACAATGATTCCTTGGTTCAGAAAAAGTATGGTAATTTATCTCATACCATAGGTTTACAAGAGATTCTTAATGAAGATTTCTATATTTTAACGCCGAAAAAAGAATTTAAACTGCCCCTTTATGTTAAAGGGAAAAAACGAAAATATAAAGCTCCTGATGGTTTTGCATATCCTTGGGAATATAAAAAAGCTACAGAAATAGAAGGATCTAAGGCTCCTAAGATTTTAGTGATTCGTGATTCATTTACAAATGCAATGATCCCTTTTTTAAGTAATAGTTTTTCTGATGCCTTATACATATGGGATGCATGGGATTATCAGTGGAATAAGACTATAGTTAAGGAAGAAAAACCAGATATTGTTGTAAATATTATTATTGAGCAAAATATTAACAAACTGGTTTTGAAATCAGATATAAAATATTGAAATATAACGACTAGAAGTGTTTGTTTAAGTCAATAGACTTCTGTATTAAAATGAATTATTATTTTTGAATAACATCCGAAAATAGTATATTTTTGCATTCCTTTTTTAACATCAGAAAATAGTCCTATGTGGAAGTATATTGTCAGAGGAATTTTACGTTACCGTTTTTATAATTTATTGGTTATTGGATTAATAACTGCCTTCATGGTTTTCATGGCCACGCAGAATAAAATGTCCTATAAATTAGCCCAAATGCTTCCTTCCGATCATCCTATCATGCAGGATTATGATGGGTTTAAAGAGAATTTTGGCCAAGATGGTGCAGTGATGTTTATTGGAGCCAAATTAAATGATGTTTATCAGCTTGATCGGTTTAATTCTTGGTATGATTTAACTCAGCAATTATCAGAAGTTGATGGAGTAGAAGGAGTTTTAAGTATAACGAACATCTATACGCTTACAAAAAATAAAGAAGAAAAGAAATTTGATTTTGATCCGGTTTTAAAGAAACGCCCAGAAAGCCAGGCGGAATTAGACTCCCTAGCTAATATTATCAAAGGACTAAAGTTCTACGAAGGCCTCCTCTATAATCCAGAAACCCAAGTGCAGTTAATGATGATAACTTTGGATAAGGAGATTTTAAATACTAAAGAGAGAGTCCCTTTAATTTATAACATCAAAGATATATTGGATAGTTTTGGAGTAGAGCATGATTTAGAGATGCATTATAGTGGTTTGCCTTATATTAGAACCATCACTTCAGATCTGATAAAAAGAGAGCTGAACCTTTTTATCTTTTTATCTTTATTGGTTGCCGCGATTATTCTCACCATTTTTTTTAGAAATTTCCAATCGGTATTTTTTCCGATTCTAATTGTGATTATTGCTACGGTTTGGACTCTTGGAAGTATCACATTGATGGGGTATGAAATAACCATTTTAACTGGAATTATTCCTCCTCTCTTAATTGTGATAGGCATTGAAAATAGTATCTTTTTACTTAATAAGTATCAAACTGAATATAAGGCACATCAAAACAAAGTGAAAGCTTTGAGTAGAATGGTTACGCGAATTGGAAGCGCCAACTTTTTAACTAATGCAACCACAGCTGCTGGTTTTGCGGCTTTTATTGTTACTGGTAATAGATTGCTTGTTGAATTTGGTATTATTGCTTCATTAAACATAATAGGTATTTATATTCTTACATTAGTACTTATTCCTGTGTTCTTTAGTTATTCTAAGCCACCAAAAACAAAAAGGCTAGATAAAATGGATAGTGGTCCAACAAGTGTGATCTTAGATAAAATGGTTTATTTAGTATCGAATTACCGTACCAGAACTTATTGGATTACTATAATAATTTTAATTGCTGGATTTGTTGGGATAGGACAACTTAAAACCTCTGGGAGTATAGTAGATGACATTCCTCATGAGGATGTTTTGTATACCGATTTGTTGTTTTTTGAGGAGCACATTGGAGGAGTTATGCCTTTGGAAATAACAGTGGATTCAAAAGTGAAAAGAGGAGTTCTAAAGCTTAGTTTTATTAAGAGATTAGATAAATTGAGTTCAAAAGTGTTAAGCGAGTATTCTGAGTTATCCAAGCCATTATCTGTTGCAGATTTGGTGAGATTTAGCAAGCAAGGCTTTTACAATGGGAATCCAAAGAAGTACAGTATCCCAAGTAATCAGGAGGCTAACTTTATTATGCAATACATGCCTAAGATGGAAAGTGGTCAGAAAGGCCTCATTAATTCCTTTGTGGATGAAGATTTGCAGGTCACTCGTGTTTCCGTTCAAATGGCCAATCTTGGAACTAAAGAAATTGAAAGTTTAAAAGATAGCCTAGTGCCTAAAATTGACGCTATCTTCCCTCCAGAGAAATATGATGTTACTGTAACAGGAACCAGTGTTGTATTTTTAGAAGGAACCAAATATTTAGTTAAGAATTTATTCCAAAGCCTCCTCTTGGCCTTATTGGTAATTGCGCTGTTAATGGCATTGTTATTTTCTTCGGCCAGAATGGTTGTGATTAGTTTAATACCAAACTTAATTCCGCAACTATTAACTGCTGCTATGATGGGTTACTTCGGAATTCCTATAAAGCCATCAACAATTTTAATTTTTAGCATCGCATTAGGTATTTCAGTGGATAATACCATTCACTTTCTGTCTAGATATCGTTTACATTTAAAAATGAATAATTGGCAAATATCCAAATCTGTAATTCTAGCTTTAAGAGAAACCGGGTATAGTATGATTAATTCCTCAATAGTTCTTTTCTTTGGCTTTTTTATTTTCACATTTAGTCAATTTGGTGGAACGAAAAGTATGGGTTACCTTATCAGCTTTACGCTTTTTGTAGCATTACTATCCAATCTTTTTTTATTACCATCCTTACTTTTAACTCTTGATAAAAGGATCACGACTAAGCATTTTAAAGAGCCATTATTAGATGCCTTAGATGAGAAAAATGAGGAAGATGTAGAGGAGTCTAAAATGACAAAATCATAAGGTTTGCGGACTGAATAATACGATTGATAAATTAAAAAAAAATTAAAGGTCTCCTTTCGTACCATCGTAATGGTTTTGTATCTTCGTTTTTTATTAGTAACTTAGATTAACGATTAAAAAGAGAAACCTATGAAAGGAATTATATTAGCCGGAGGAAGTGGAACAAGACTTCACCCTTTAACGTTAGCAGTTAGTAAGCAACTGATGCCCATCTATAATAAACCAATGATTTATTATCCATTGTCAGTTTTAATGATGGCAGGAATTCAAGAAATTTTAATTATTTCAACACCTCATGACCTCCCTCATTTCGAACGATTATTCGGAACAGGAGAAGATTTAGGCTTGAAATTTAGCTATAAAGTGCAAGAAATACCTAATGGTTTGGCACAAGCTTTTGTGCTCGGTGAAGAGTTTATTGGAGATGATAAAGTCGCTTTAGTTCTAGGTGATAATATATTCTATGGTGAAGGATTAAGTAAATTATTACAAGCTAACAGCGATCCTGATGGTGGTGTAGTTTATGCATATCATGTAAACGATCCAGAAAGATACGGTGTGGTTGAATTCGATGAAAATCAAACAGCTATTACTATTGAAGAAAAACCAGAAAATCCAAAGAGCAATTATGCCGTTCCTGGATTGTATTTCTATGATAATTCAGTAATAGAAGTTGCTAAAAATATCAAACCAAGTGCAAGAGGAGAGTATGAAATTACCGATGTAAACCGACATTATTTGGAGGAGGGCAAACTTAAAGTTGGAATCCTTGGTAGAGGTACTGCATGGTTAGATACCGGAACTTTTGCATCATTAAATGAAGCTTCTCAGTTTGTAGAAGCCATCGAAAACCGTCAAGGTTTAATGATAGGTGGTATAGAGGAGGTAGCCTATAGAATGGGCTTCATTGATAAAGATCGGTTGAGAAAGCTAGCCGAACCATTGGTTAAAAGTGGGTATGGACAGTATTTGATGAATATTATAGAATAAGAAACTACGCTGTTTTAATAGATTCTATTTGAGAAAATACATCAGCTTTGAATAAAAGAAAACCCTCAGCCTTAAAACGATTATGGTATAGATTAACAGGGAGAAATCCCTATGCACCTAAATCAAAGGGTAAGCTTACTTTGTCCGATATGATTAGTAATTACAAATCGTTTCGCAAAGACAAAAGGAAATATAACGCACACCAACAGTTTTTAAAAAAACAAAGAAAAGATAAGAGGAATAAGGAACGAAAAGAATCATCTGATAATCCTCTTCATCAACTGTTTTTTAGTAATGAAAGGACGAAGAGGGTAATGGTAAATAAAGATGGAGTGATTTTGTATGAATCCTCCATCTTTAATTCTTTCCTACATATTGTTAATTCAATGAGCTCTTTTCTTTTGGCCTATGTCATTGTTTATCTCTTTTATCAACTTTCGGTATTATTTACAGCTTCATTATACGAAATAGATTCTATTCTCTATTACTATAAACTCGATTTTAATGATCACTCAGAGTTGTGGGGTGCTTTTAATATTATAATAATTACTTTGTCTGGTCCCATGAATTCCTTAATCATGGGATTCGTGTTTTATAATTACTTGTATTTTAAGGCCAAAGACTATCCTAGATTGCAATTGTTTTTTCTATGGACAGCACTATTGTTTTTTGCACATTTCTTTGCTGCATTTATTGCAGGTATCATAACACATAAAGGATTTGGATATGTCCCGCTTTGGTTGTTTTGGAGTGAGTTTGCAAAGATTTTTGGAGCTGTTGTTGCACTCGCTTCATTGTTGGTATTAGGGCACCTAAGTGCAGGAAGGTTTTTGGCTACTTCAAACCATATGTATCGAATTCAAAAACAGAAAAGAGGTGTTTTTTTTCTAGTTCAAGCTGTATTGCCTATGGTATTTGGAGTGTTGTTCCTGTTAGTTTTAAAATGGCCTAATAATTATACTTATGATACACTGATTTTAGTGTTTTCGATATTTATTGTAGGGTCAGCTTTTTTTAATACAAATGCCAAATTGCCATATCAGATCCTAAATAGAAGTAACAAAACATACTTAAATTGGATGTTGATATTAGTATGTGTTTTGGTGCTCTATTCTTTTAGAGTTTACCTTGAGGATGGCTTACATTTTTTAATAAAAATGTCGATTAGTATAACTCCAGCAGGAGCCGAAATGTAGCTGTATTAGCGGTTTAGTATCTCGTCGTATCGACCAGACTTAACCTCATCATCTAATTGTTTATACCAATCTTCTCCATATTTCCTGATTAAAGGTTCTTTAAGGAATTCGTAAATGGCAGTTTGTTCTTTCTTCCCTTTTAACAAAGCAAGATCGCAGATTTCCCATTTGTGATAATTGATAGCTTCAAAATCTTTATACTCACTTATCCTAATAGGATATAAGTGACAAGAGATTGGTTTGTAATAACTTATTTTCCCTTCTCTATAAGCCTTTTCAATGGCGCATAGCGCTATTTCGTTTTCGAAATATACAAAAGCACATTCTTGTCCATGAACTAATGTCGTTACAAAGTCACCATCGCTATCGTAATCAAAAACGCCATCTTTATTTACAGCCTCAATACCACTTTTGGTCATATAGGGTTTTATCTCATCAAGGTGGTCCTCAATAACTCCAATTTCTTCTTCTTCTAAAGGAGCTCCACTGTCTCCTTGTATGCAACATTCACCATGACAGGCGTTTAGGTCGCAACTGAATTGCTTTTTAACAACCTCCTCCGAAATAATTGTTTTTCCTATAGATATCATTCGGCAAAAGTAAAATTATTTATAGATAAGATTGTATGGATAGTATTATAAATAATCAATTTATATAGGATTGAGGTTTTTTGGTGAAAATATTGAAACAAAAAAGAGGATATCGCAAAAGCAATATCCTCTCCATAAAATATTTTGTTAAACTACTTTTTAGCAGTTCTTGTTGTTCTAGTTGCGGCTGCATATTCTTTAGCATTGAAATCTAAAGAACGCATGATCATTTCAGCTTTCTTATGGTATAAATCCATCTCTGCTCTAATAGGATCAACCCCTTTAACAGATACGTCTTTACTCTGATTATACTGTGTTTTTGACCAACTGATGAATTTCATAATATATGAAAATGCTTCAATCTGGTCTCTCTTTGGAAAGTCTTTAAGCTCCTCAATCAGGACTTGGGTAAAAGCGTCATCGCCTTTGTCAGTCCAAACCTGTAGAACTTCTTTTTTCTCTTTAGAATTAATTTTTAAATATTTATCGAAAACTTGATTTACAAATTTCGTTTCTTTGGAGGTAACTTCGCCGTCAACACCAGCGATAGCCACCATTCCACCGTATATAAGCTGTTTAAATGAAAATAATGCCATAGTGTGATTAATTATATTTACCCTACAAATATAAGAAAACATTATTATTTTCCTATATCAAATTGTTTTTTGCTAACAAAAAACTAATTTCCGTTTGGCTTCGTTTATTTAGTGTTTTGGGTGTAGTTAAGAAATCAAATCAATTTTCTGTTATTATTAGAGAAATGTAGAATTTTATTAATCTTTAACCTGAACAACAGCTAATATTTTTTAAGTTTGCTTTTTAATCTATGCTATGAACCAAACCAAATTCTTATTTAAGAAAACTGTTTTTTTGCTAATCATTTTCTTTAGCGGGTTTTTTGTGTTTTCTCAAGAAGTTGCTCATTTAGCTTTCGAAAGAGGTGAGAATTTAAGGTATTGGGTGTATTATGATGCACCTCTTATAGGAAAAGTATATGCTGGTAAAGCAACACTTGAAATAGCTAAAGATAAAGATGCATTTAATGGTCGAACAACTTTTCATGCAATAGGAAGTGGTCGTTCAACAGGTTCTTTCGATTTCTTTTTTAAAGTTCGTGATAAGTTTGAATCTTGGTTCGATGAAGAAACTTTAAAACCATATCGTTTTGTGAGAAGAACAAATGAAGGTGGGTATAAAGTGGAGGATGATGTTGATTTCGATTACGAGAAAATGACAGCTCGTTCTCGTCAAAAAGAGATTTCAATAGGTTCACATACTCAGGATATGGTTTCTGCTTTTTATTTTGCCCGAAATTTGGATTTGGATAGTATCGAAATGGATGATAACTTTCCTATAGATTTTTATTTAGATGATTCTGTTTATACTTCCGCAATTATTTATAAAGGACTAGAGATTGTAGAAACTAGTATGGGGAAATTTCGTTGTCACAAATTTTTACCAATGGTAGTTACAGGGGAGGTTTTTGATAATCCTTATCCTATGAGTATTTGGATTACCGATGATAGAAATAGAATTCCTATATTAGTAAAATCGGAAATTATCGTTGGCTCAATAAAAGGGGAGTTGTTTGATTTTAAAAACTTAAAATTCTCTTTAGATTCTAAGTTGAGTAAGAAGCGTAAGAAAGACTAGCCTGTTAAAAAACACTAAAGTCAAGCTTATTAATTATACTTCCTTTTACTTTGTATTATGAAAGAAATATGGAATGAAAGATATCAAGACAAAGAATATGCTTATGGTAAACAACCTAATAAATATTTAAAAACAGTATTAAATCGAATTCATCAAAAGGGAAAGGCATTATTCCCTGCTGAAGGTGAAGGTAGAAATGCTGTTTATGCTGCAAGTTTGGGTTTTGATGTTACTGCTATTGACTTTAGCGATGAAGCAAAGCAAAAGGCTTTCCGTTTAGCTGAAGAGCAAAATGTGAGTATTGATTATCGCATTGGTAATGTTCAAGAAATGGAAATGAAGGAAGAAAGTTTTGACTTTTTAGTTTTGATTTTTGCACATTTTCCTGTTGATTCGCGAAAAGAAATCATACAGAAATATCAAAAGTATTTGAGAAAATATGGCATTGTGGTTTTGCAAGGTTTTTCTCAGAACCATCCAGTAGTAAGTAAAGAGAATGAAAGAAGAAGTGGGCCTAGAGATATCGAAATGCTTTTTACAAAAGAAATGATAGAGAATGATTTTTTAGGATTTGAAACCATAGAATTATCTGAGGAAGTTGCTGTATTAGATGAGGGTGAATTTCATCAGGGTAAGAGTTCTTTAATTAATTATATGGGAAGAAAAGTGTAGTAAAATGAGTAAACAAGCCAAACAAGTGAAAGAGAATTTCCCTGCTTACGATCTTCGTCACAAAGAACAAATTGTTGATTTTGCAATACGTTCTGTTGAAGAGGTAGTAGAAATGTTTGGTGATTATACTGAAACTGCCCACAGTCACAATTATCATACAGTACTTTGGTCGCAAAACTATTCTGGTCGCCATATTATCGATTATAAAGAATACGAAATGCGACCAAATGATATCTTTTTTGTTGGCCCAGGTCAAGTACATCAAGTAGATCATACTGATAATCCCAAGGGAATTGTAATTCTGTTTTCTTGTGATTTCCTAAACAAAAATTATATAAACGACGAGTTTATTTACAATCTCAATTTATTCTCAGAGATCGGAAGTTCGCCTCCAATTCAAATAAGTCCAGATTCTGCATTCTTACTCAAAGAACTTGTCTACAAAATTCGCCAAATCCTAGCCACAAACGATCCTCATAAATTTGATAAAATTGGTGCTTACCTAAAGCTTTTCTTATTAGAATGTAGTCCATATTCACACCCTCCTCTAACCAAAAATAACGATCAGTTCCTTCAAACAGGCGGGGATTTAATTAAAAACTTTAAGCTTCTGATAGAATCTCATTTTAGTACTTGGCATAAAGTAGGGGAATATGCCAAAGAGCTAAATGTTTCATCAGATTATTTAAATAATGTGGTGAAATCAAGTATGAACAAAACGGCAAAAGAGCTCATTCAGCAAAGGTTGGTTTTGGAAGCTAAAAGGATGGGCCTTCATACTGAATTAACTTCAAAAGAGATTGCTTTTCAGATTGGATTCCAAGAATCTTCGCATTTCAGTCGTTTCTTTAAGAAGGAAGAAAATATATCATTTACTCAGTTTCGTCAATCCTTAACAAACTCTTAACTAGCCATATCGGATTTTGATATCATCCTCTTGGATTTTGGTATCATCTATTATTTTTCTTGCTTGTAATTTTACAATATCAATTTATAAGGAGAAAAATGAAGAAGAATGTTATAAAATCTGACAGCAGAGGGAGTGCCAATTACCAATGGTTACAAGCTTCTTATAGTTTTAGTTTTGCGGGATATCAGAATAGAGATAGAATGCATTTTGGGGCACTTAGAGTATTGAATGATGATATTATTCAGGCCGGAACCGGTTTTGGTGAGCATCCTCACGATAATATGGAAATCATCACCATTCCTTTGTATGGAGCTATCAGTCATAAAGATTCTATGAAACATGAAGAAGTGATTGGTGTTAATGAAGTTCAAGTGATGAGTGCGGGTACAGGAATTTTTCATTCAGAAGAAAATGCCAGTAAAACTGAAGACATCAATCTACTTCAAATTTGGATTTTTCCCAATGAAAATAATGTGAAACCTGTTTACGATCAGAAATACTATGATCCAAAAGATGCAAAGAATCAATGGCAACAATTGGTGACTAGTATAGCTGCCCCAAATAGAAATGCATTAACCATCAATCAAAATGCTAAAATATCTAGAGTTTTTCTAGATGACAATTTATCAATCAATTATAAATTGGGGGAGTCTAGTTTTGGCGTTTACCTTTTTGTTATAGATGGAGAAGTAGAAATTGAAAGTGAGAATTTAGAAGCACGAGATGCCATTAGTATTTCAGAGATACAAGAAACAAAGATAAAGGCCAACCGGTCAGCCCATGTGTTATGCATAGAAGTACCGGATTTAAATCAATAAAAAACAAATTAAATACAATAAAGATGAATATAATAAAATCAATTTTCGCAGCAGTTTTAATATTTGCAAGCGTAGCAGTAACAGCGCAAAAAGTAGAAGTTAACACAGAAAAATCAAGCCTAGAATGGTTGGGTAAAAAGGTGACCGGAGAACACAGCGGAACAATCAGCTTGAAAGAAGCCTATGTAGTTATGGATGGCAAAACGTTATCTGGAGGAGAGTTTGTAATTGATATGACAAGTATTGTGAATACAGACATTGAAGATGCAGAATATAGCGCCAAATTAGAAGGTCATTTAAAGTCTGAGGATTTCTTTGGTGTAGAAAAGTTTCCAATAGCAAAATTGGTGATTAAGAAAAGCTCAAAGTTTAAAAGTAATAAAGCCAGCGTGATGGGAGAATTAACCATTAAAAACATCACACACCCCATTGAATTCGATGTTGAGAAATCAGGTGATAAAATGATAGCAACAGTTGTTGTAGATCGTTCAAAATATGATATTCGTTATGGTTCTGGCTCCTTTTTCGAGGGTTTAGGAGATAAAATGATTTATGATGATTTTACCTTAAAAGTTACTTTGGTAACCAAATAAGAAATAAAATTTTTTGGAAAATGCTATGATAATAACATCATAGCATTTTTTTTTTTTTTGTACATTTGCTTTCTTTACCGTTATAAAATAATTTATAAAGTTGCTAACATGTATAAAACCAACATTATCTACTCTATAATTCTTTTTATATTCTTTGTGCATTCTAATTTAGATGCTCAAAATAATTGGAATTTATTATCATCGCCAGGTGAAAATTTAGTAATAACCAGTGAAGAAGTTTCTTATAAATTTGAGAACAATGTTACTGGACCTCATCATAGTGAAGCTCTTGTATTGGTTTCAAATGATTATACACAATCTTATCAAACATTTTTTGAGAAATCCGAAAGCTCAGATTATGTGGGAATCTTTGATATGTTTTTTGTAAATTCTAATATTGGATTTTTCTCATGTGGGTCTGCTATAGGAGGTCAAATTTATAGAACGACAGATGGTGGGAGTACATACGATGGAACAGGTTTTGGAGGAGGTTTTGGAGGAAGAATATTTTCACTAGATGGAATTAATGTGTTTAATACAGCAGGATCATATTACGATGCTTTTAAAATGTCTTATTTTAAGAAAAATGGGAGCTATATATATTCGACTAGCGATTATATTTTCGGAACACATGGTAGTTTTGTGAGCGAGAAACCAATCGCAGAGTTAGAGTTTGTAAATATAAGTGTTGGGTTCATTACATGTATAGATTCATTAGGTTTTGCATATATTTTGAAAACAATTGATACTGGCTATAATTGGATTGAAACCGCTATAGTACAAAATCAGAGGTTTAGTGATATAAAATTTACTGCTGATAGTATAGGTCTTGTTATCGGTAAAGAAGGTATGGTGTTAAGGACAAATGATTGTGGTGAAACTTGGAACGAGATTCTATTAGAAATAAATGTGGATTTAAATTCAATAGATTTAAATGAAGATGGATATGGAGTTATTGTTGGGGATGAAGGAAAGATCTTTCTAACTAATGATTATGGAGAAACTTGGGAAGCTGACGATTTCTTTTCTTCTAGTATTGACTTTAAGTATGCAAAAGTAACTCAGTCTAAAACACTTTTTGTTCATACAACTGAAGGAGACCTGTATTGTAACAAAAATATTTTAAATAGTTTAGAGTTAGAGGAATTTTCATTTAAGATAATACCCAACCCTGCAAAAGATTTTATATCAATATCATTTGATAAACCTTTTGATATTAATCATATTAATATATACAGTCTAAATGGAACAAAGATTCTTTCATCCGTTAGTACTATGATAAATATTCAAGATTTCGAAAGTGGAGTTTATTTAGTTCAGGTAGTTTCAAATAACAATGTAAGAATGAAGAGGGTTGTAATATTATAATCTAATTCAAAAAAGAAAGCATGATTTTTTAATTGGTATATAGCTATCAATGAGACTCCGGAATTGGTGGTTTTGAAATTTAAATCAATTTATGAGCTTATTTAATGTTTTTTCTCATGTTTGATTTGTAAGTGATAAACCAGATATTCAATCAAGTATATATCCCAGGGTAGTGTTTTTAGCACATTTCTAAGTTTAAAATTTGCTGTTTTGCCTAATAGGGTTAAATACAGGCTCATAGATTAACAATTATTTGATTCCTCATTTAAAGAACCCTAAAATATTTACTATCTTTGCACCCCTTAAATAGTTAAGAATAATAATATATATAACAATGTCAGAATTACTTACCACAAACCTTCCTTACAAAGTTGCCGATATTTCTTTGGCCGATTGGGGAAGAAAAGAATTAGATATCGCTGAAAGCGAAATGCCAGGTTTAATGTCTCTTCGTGAAAAGTATGGTGAAACTAAGCCATTAAATGGAGTTAGAATCATGGGTTCTTTGCACATGACCATCCAGACAGCCGTTTTAATTGAAACTTTAACTGCTCTTGGCGCTGATGTAAGATGGTGTAGCTGTAATATTTTCTCTACTCAAGATCATGCTGCTGCTGCTATTGCTGCAACTGGTGTTCCTGTATTTGCTTGGAAAGGCGAAACATTAGAAGAATACTGGTGGTGTACAAACCAAGCCTTAAATTTCCCCGGTGGAAAAGGCCCTCAACTTATTGTTGATGATGGTGGAGACGCTACATTATTAATTCATAAAGGATTTGCAGCTGAAAAAGATGCAACAGTTTTAGATTATGAACCAGAAACAGAAGAAGAAGGTGAGATTTTAAAACTACTTAAAGGATTATTAAAAGAAGACCCAACAAGATGGGAACGTACTGTTGCTGAATGGAAAGGTGTATCTGAAGAAACTACTACTGGTGTTCATCGTTTATACCACATGTTTGAAACTGGTGAATTATTAATTCCATCAATCAATGTGAATGACTCAGTTACTAAATCTAAATTTGATAACCTATACGGATGTCGTGAGTCTTTGGCTGATGGTATCAAAAGAGCTACTGATGTAATGTTAGCTGGTAAAGTTGTTGTTGTTGCTGGATATGGTGATGTTGGAAAAGGTTCTGCTCATTCAATGAGATCTTATGGTGCTAGAGTTATTGTAACTGAGATTGACCCAATTTGTGCTTTACAAGCTTCTATGGAAGGTTTCGAAGTAACTACAATGGAAGAAGCAGTAAAAGAAGGAAACGTATTTGTAACTACTACTGGAAACAAAGACGTGATTACTGCAGAACATATGAGTCAGATGCAAGATCAGGCAATCGTTTGTAATATTGGTCACTTCGATAATGAAATTCAAGTGGTACAAATGGAAGCCCTTCCAGGCGTTGAAAAACTAAATATCAAGCCTCAAGTTGATCGTTATAATTTCCCTGATGGACATTCTATCTTCCTATTGGCTGAAGGCCGCTTAGTGAACTTAGGTTGTGCAACTGGACACCCAAGTTTTGTAATGAGTAACTCTTTCACCAATCAAACTTTAGCTCAAATTGACCTTTGGGAGAAGAAAGATGAATATGAAGTAGGCGTTTATCGTTTGCCAAAATATTTAGATGAAGAAGTAGCTCGTTTACACTTAGCAAAAATTGGTGTGAAACTAACTGAACTTTCAAAAGAACAAGCCGATTATATTGGTGTTAAAGTTGAAGGCCCTTATAAAGCTAACCACTATAGATATTAGTATTGAGCTTATTAGAATAAAAAAAGATGTCATCGCTCTGAGCGATGACATCTTTTTTTTGTCTTACTAGGGAGTATTACCTCTTAAACACCAATTCATTAGCGCTATCACTATTCCAATCAATCATCATCTGACGGAAAATGGCGTATTCTTCTAAGCTCAATGTTCTTTCATAAACTTCAATCTTTTGAGAATGAACATTCATAGGGCCTTTTTCAGACATCATATCAATAACTACAGGATTGATAGTCAAGGATTTTTTAACGAAGATTTTTCCATCTTTTCTTTTGACTTCTACTTTCATTTTACCAAAAGACTCGTCATACTCCATCAAAACTTCTTTCTCTGCCCAAACTACACTTTTTGGAAGAGTAATTGAATATTCGTAGACCTCCTCTATGGCTTCTACTACCAAAGGAAATTCTCTATTAGCAGGCAAAGTATTAAAATGTTGAGCAGCAATTCCATTTCTCATTTGAGGAAGTTTCCAGAAATGGTAATTCTCTTGCTTTTTAATCTTTCCTTCGTCTTTAATGGCTATAGTGAATTTAGCATTTGAGTTAGCTGAGTAACTGGCTTCAATCTTTTTATCTTTGTCGAATGACAATCCATTGGAGAAGTTCCTAGCTATACTATTGGTGTCTTTATAAAGTGCCAAAGCATCAAAACTACTTCCGTTGAGTTTAAATTGCATCTGACCAAAAATCTGATGGTCTGGATCAACTGTGAGCTGAGCATTCAAATAAATTCCGGCTTTTGTTTTCTTTAAAGAAATCACTTTACCAGTTTCCATATTCAACATCATGGAGCTTGGGTAATCTAAATCCAACGATTTTTTATTGTTTTTTGTTGCTGATAGTACAATGCTTTCCATTCCTTTTAACTGAACCAAAACTCCAAAATGATTAATGTTTCCAAGGTCAGCAATTGTGCTATGCCATAATTTTTCAGGAATAAATCCCATCACTTTGGCATCAAAACCTGCTGCTTGTAATGTTTTAGCTAGAAGAATAGTTTTCTCTAAATCATTACCAATATTGGCATTCCAAACTTGTGTTGGAGTTTGAACTTGATA
>JADGDY010000077.1:0-11326 GCA_016744655.1 Bacteroidales bacterium
GTATACTTCCATATATGAAAGAAAAACTGTTGACTTTTATCTTTAGCATAAACTAGAATTAATTTTCAAAATTATTTTTTATTTGCACAACATCAGCTAATATCTTTAAAAAATAGGATATTTTAACATCCTCATCAAGCTCAAGTAATAGTAATTGCAGGTTATCCAGCGCATTCGGAATGCTATTTTTAAAATAGGGCTTCCCTTCTATCAGTCCTCTAAACCCATAGGCTCCAAGAGTTTGAACAATACGTATTAAAAGGATTTTTTTAAAGTTTTTATCAAAAACATCCCGGCTTTGTCTTATTTCCTTAGGCAACTGAGAAAAATAGACATCTAAACAATCATTTCTAAACTCATTTTGAAGATTGGCCGAAGCTTGAAACAAGAGGCTGGCCACATCATAAAGCATGGGCCCTCTCCTTCCACCTTGAAAATCGATAAACCAAACTTCATTATTAAAAATATGGATATTCCTTGCCTGAAAATCCCTGAACATAAAATAAGATTCGGATTCCTTAATAGCTAAATCTTGAGCTAAAAACTGAAAATCATCTTCCAGTGATTGTTCATCAAAATCAACACCAGAAACCTTGAGGAAGTAATATTTAAAATAGTTGAGGTCCCAAATAATAGATTGCACATCAAAAGAAGGTCGAGGATAGCATTTTGAGTAATCGATTTCACGAGCACCCAATTGCATCTTCATAAGCATCTCCAAGCTTTCTTTATAATACTGCTTGGTTTCATTAGTTAGGCCTTCAGATTTCAAATGAGATAATAGGTTTAAATCACCAATGTCTTGCTGAAAATACACACACCTGTCCTCTGAAATATAATAAACTTCTGGTATCCGAATTCCTTGTTTTCTAAAATAATCACCTATATAAAAAAAGGCCTCATTCTCTCTCACATCGGTACTATAAGTTGCAATTAGTTTCTTCTCACCTATATGCAAGCGAAAATATTGTCTGCTCGAGGCTGAACCAGAATTTAAAACTTCAATGTTTTCTGGAGTTTTAGCCTTCCATTTTTGAAATTCTTGCGAGATGAGTGTTTCAGTATTTATGCGAATCATTGTTCAAATATAGAAATTTCAGGGAATCTGAGGCTTTGTTTTTCTTGCGGATAGCAAACAAAATATACCAATCATTACTTTACTCTGTGAGTATGAAACTAAAAAAGCCTACTCAAAAAAAAGAGTAGGCTCAAAATAAATGTATTAATCGCATTTAAATGTCCAATCAAAGACATCTAAAAAATTCAAACAAAATCCTGTCATATTAAAAAAGACAAGACTTTATCGTTTCTTCGACCAGAATGCCGAAATGACAAGTTCTAAATTAAATATGTCTATTCAGCAATTTTCAAGCATAGATCATCTTGATGTAAAAATATAATCAGAACTTCCAGCCTTAGTGTGGCATGATAAACACATGCCTCCCATCATAGTAGGACCATCTCCTCTCATGGCCATTCCATTTGCATCTACTGCTATTTTACCGTCACCCGAAAGCATAATGTATTCCCAGTCTCCATTGGCCAAATCAAAGCCATTACCTCGTTTAACCATGGCTGTATACTCGTTCAATGTTCCAGCAGGATTATGACTATACTTAACAACTACACTTCCTATCGCATATTTACCATTAACGGGTTTGGCATTATCTTTAAAATATATACTTCTTATTGCTGTTGAATCATTTCCTCCGTGTGCAGGACCTAAAGAAGGGTCAGCCCCCATGGGTTCTGCTCCCAATGTCCAAGTTGAGAAATTCATAAACGAAGCATCAGTGGCCACATATTCTTCTGGAACCACTACTGTTTCTTCATCATCGTCTTTTGAACATGATGCCAGTAATAAGCCAAAGCCCAAAACTGCCATCAGGGATAATCTGTAATAATTTGTTTTCATAGAATTGATTTTAAGATTTGTACAACATTAGTCTCCTCTAATTCTTAATCCTTACAAATCACAATGTAATTGAAATGCTAAAAAAAGATAGGAATAGCTTTTTTATGAGATTATGTTCGCTATATTTGCAAAATCTTTATGAGATTATTCTCACCAAGATTGTAAATCAATTTTGTTTTAATATTGATAAAAGCGATATGGAAACTGTAAAAAACATCTTTCGTTTCTACGTAGAAGGCTTTAAAAACATGACCTGGGGTAAAAACCTATGGCTCATCATCTTTATAAAAGTATTTATCATGTTTGCCATCCTCAAACTTTTTTTCTTCAGCGATTTTTTAGGCTCTCAATTTGAAAACGACAGCCAAAAAAGCGACTATGTCTTAGAACAATTAACCACACCAAATAAATAATATATGGAACAATTTGATTTTACACTGATAGATTGGTCTAGGGCACAATTTGCGCTCACGGCTTTATATCATTGGCTTTTTGTACCACTCACCCTTGGTATTACTTTCATTATTGCCATCATGGAGACCATCTATGTAAAAACTGGTAATCCAGAATGGAAGAAAATCACCAAGTTTTGGATGACACTCTTTGGAATTAATTTTGCCATTGGAGTAGCAACAGGCATTATCCTCGAATTTGAGTTTGGAACCAATTGGTCCAACTATTCTTGGTTTGTGGGAGATATTTTTGGCGCTCCTTTAGCTATTGAAGGAATTATGGCCTTCTTTATGGAATCCACTTTTATTGCCATCATGTTTTTTGGCTGGAATAAAGTGAGTAAAGGATTTCACCTTACTGCTACTTGGCTCACCGCCATTGGAAGTAATTTATCTGCTTTATGGATTTTAGTCGCTAACGGATGGATGCAACATCCTGTTGGAATGACCTTTAATCCGGATACTGCGAGGATGGAAATGATGAATTTTTGGGAAGTATTATTCAATCCCAATGCCATCAATAAATTCTTACATACCATATATTCATCATATATAGTTGCTGCTGTATTTGTGGTTGGAATCTCTGCTTGGTATTTATTGAAAAACCGTGAAATTGCCTTAGCCAAGAAAAGCATTTTAGTAGCTTCCTTATTTGGTCTGATATTTAGCATTCTAACTGTTGGAACGGGCGATGAAAGTGCAAGAGAAATGGCCAATTCACAACCGATGAAATTCGCTGCCATGGAGGGTTTATACTATGGCACCGACCATGCTCCACTTATTGCTGCAGGAGTTTTAAAAGATGACCCAATACCTGAGAACAAGGATAAAAAGGATTTCTTCTTTGAAATTGAAATTCCGAGTGCACTTAGTTATATGGCTTTCTTAGATGGTGATGCATTTGTACCAGGTATTCATGATTTGGTTCATGGGAATGAGGAACAAGGCATTATGTCTTATTATAATAAGATAGAACGAGGGAAAATAGCCAAACAAGCCCTTACCGATTTTAAAATTGCGAAAAAAGAAAACAATCAATTGGCTATAGAAAAACTATCTGCAAAATTTAATGACAAAGAGTTTTTAGATAATTATTTTGCTTATTTCGGATATAGCTATTTTGAGGACCCTCATGATATCATTCCAAGTGTTCCATTTAGCTTCTACAGCTTCCATATCATGGTAATGCTTGGAGGACATTTTCTCATATTATTTACGGTACTCCTAATCTTTCTTTACAAAGAAAAGTTACATCAAATGCGTTGGTTATTGTGGCTTACCTTATGGACCATGCCATTGGCATATGTAGCATCAGAAAGTGGATGGATAATAGCAGAAATGGGGCGACAACCATGGGTGATACAAGATTTAATGCCAACAATGACCGCTGTTTCAAATATAGATAGCAATAGTGTGATTATCACTTTTGCCTTATTCTTTATCACTTTTACAGCTCTTCTGATTGCTGAGATTAAAATCATGCTCAAACAAATTCATATTGGACCAAACGATGGAGGACATTAAGATGTTTGAAAATTTAGCCCTAATTACATTACAGCATTATTGGTATGCTATCAACGCCTTACTTGGAGCCTTATTGGTATTCCTATTGTTTGTTCAAGGCGGACAAACATTGATTACACGCATCGGAAAATCAGAGGTAGAAAAAAGCATGCTCATCAATTCACTCGGTAGAAAGTGGGAATTTACTTTTACCACTTTAGTGACTTTTGGTGGCGCTTTTTTCGCATCCTTCCCCCTATTCTACTCCACTAGTTTTGGTGGTGCTTATTGGGTTTGGATGATTATTCTATTTGCTTTTATTGTTCAAGCTGTTTCCTATGAATATCGTTCTAAACCCAATAATTTCCTGGGCAAAAAAGTATTCGACGGCTTTTTATTTGCCAATGGTCTTATTGCCCCAATATTTTTAGGAACTGCAGTAGCGACTTTCTTTACAGGTTCTCCTTTCCACATCAACGATTTAAACCAAAGCTTCTGGGACTCCCCTTTTCGTGGACTCGAATTGGCTCTAGCACTGAACCACTATAGTACTTATATTAATCTAAGCCTTGGTCTTGGAGTATTTTTCCTAAGTCGAACTCTAGCCCTCCTCTATTTTATGAATAGTATTGAGGATGCCACTATATTGAGACGCTCAAGGGAAAGCTTATTAAAAAATGCTATTCCATTTGTTATCCTATTCTTGTTCTTCCTTATTAATATTTTAGTAAGAGATGGTTACGCAGTTAACGAGCAAAGAGTAGTGAGTATAGAATCCTTTAAATACTTCAATAACCTTATTCAAATGCCAGTGGTTTTCATGATGTTGGTAGTAGGAGTTTTTATGGTTTTATTTGGAATATTAAGAGCTTATTTAAAACATGAATACTCAGGAAAAGGGATTTGGCCCACAGGCATTGGAACCGTACTAACCGTATTCTCATTATTCTTGATGGCAGGATTTAATCATACAGCTTACTATCCTTCTACTACCGATATTCAAAGTTCACTAACGATATATAACAGTTCTAGCAGTCATTATACCTTAACTGCCATGAGTTATGTTTCTCTTATGGTTCCATTTGTAATTGCATATATATGGTATGCATGGAAAGCCATGAATAAGAAAAAAATCGATGCAGAAGAAATAGAAAATGAACATCATATTTATTAAAAACATATAATATGTATACTAAAGAAATTATCATGTTGCTTATTTGGCCTTTAAGTGTTTATCTCACATTCTTACTTATTAAGTGGGCCATTAAAAAGTTCGACCATTTGTTAAAATAGAGGAAATTTATCTTTTCAGATATTTCATAATACTCATTCATTTCATTTTGATAATCAGCGAAAGCTGATGTTTTTGCAGCATTCCTTTGGGATGCTGCATTTTTTTTAAGATTTTTTTAACTTTTTTTCTAACAACATAAGACCCTGTACTACTGAATTTTAAACACTATCAAGACTTAAGGTACTGAAATACATATAAGTACTTAGATGTGTTTAATCAGGTATTTTAGTATTTTTATTACCTAAATACCTAATTACTGAAATGAGTAAATATTTATCAATAGAAATGATATGAGTACAACAAGAAGAGAATTTTTGAAAAACTCTGCTGCAGCATCTGTAGCAACAGCGGTTGGTATGTCACTCCCAATGGGTGTGCAAGCCGCTATGAACGATGCTGAGAGCGGATGGCGCTGGGACAAATCAGTTTGCCGATTCTGTGGTACCGGATGTGGTATTATGGTAGCAACCAAGGACGATAAAATCGTAGCTGTAAAAGGAGATCCAGCCGCTCCTGTAAATAGGGGCCTTAATTGTATTAAAGGATACTTTAATGCAAAAATCATGTATGGTGAGGATAGACTCCAACAACCTTTATTACGTGTAGATGAAACAGGAAACTTCAACAAAAACGGTAAATTTAAGCCTGTAAGTTGGAAACGTGCTTTCGATGAAATGGAAAAACACATCAAAAGCAGTTTACAAGAAAAAGGACCTACTGGAATTGGAGTTTTTGGTTCAGGTCAGTACACAGTACAAGAAGGATATGCTGCGGTTAAATTAATGAAAGCTGGATTTAGATCCAACAACATTGACCCAAATGCACGTCACTGTATGGCTTCAGCGGTTGCTGGATTCATCCAAACATTTGGTATAGATGAACCTGCTGGTTGTTATGATGATATCGAATTGACCGATACTGTAGTAACTTGGGGAGCTAATATGTCGGAAATGCACCCAATTCTTTGGGCTCGTGTGAGTGACAGAAAATTAAGTGCTCCAGATAAAGTTAAAGTAGTTAACCTAACCACTTTCACCAACAGAACATCTGATTTAGCTGATGTTGAGATTGTGTTTAAACCACAAACTGACTTAGCTTTATGGAACTATTTAGCTCGTGAAATTGTATACAATCACCCTGAATCTGTAGATCAAGAGTTTATTGATAAACACATTATTTTCGCAACTGGTCCTGTTGATACTGGATATGGAATGCGTAAAGCTGGTCATCCAAAATATGATGCTAAAGAATCTGTAATCAACGAAAAACAATCTTCAAAAATTCTTTCTGATGCTGAAGGTGTTACTCTCGGATATTTAGGCCATAAAGCTGGTGATACTTTAGAAATGAAGAATGCAGCAAGTGCTGGTAAACATTGGAAGATTGAGTTTGAAGAATTCAAGAAAGCCCTTGCTCCTTATACATTAGAATTTGTTGCAGAACTTTCAAAAGGTGATGCCAATGAAGATATTGAAGCTTATAAAGAAAAATTAGTTGCTCTTAAAGATTTATATGTTGACCAACAAAGAAAAGTAGTTTCTTTCTGGACAATGGGAATGAATCAGCACACTCGTGGTACATGGGTGAATGAGCAAGCTTATATGGTACACTTCCTATTAGGGAAACAAGCTAAGCCAGGTAATGGTGCTTTCAGTTTAACTGGACAGCCTTCAGCTTGTGGTACTGCTCGTGAAGTTGGAACATTTGCTCACCGTTTACCATCAGATATGGTTGTAGCAAATCCTAAGCATAGAGCTGTTTCAGAAAAAATCTGGAAACTACCTAAAGACACTCTAAATCCTAAAGTTGGAACACACTTCATGAAACTCATGAGAGATTTAGAGGATGGTAATGTAAAATTTGCTTGGGTTCATGTGAACAATCCTTGGCAAAATACTGCTAATGCTAATCACTGGATAAAAGCTGCTCGCCAAATGGACAATTTCATTGTTTGTAGTGACGGTTATCCAGGTATTTCGGCAAAAGTTTCCGATTTAATTCTTCCTACCGCTATGATTTATGAGAAGTGGGGAGCTTATGGAAATGCAGAACGCAGAACACAGCATTGGAAGCAACAAGTAACACCAGTTGGTGGAGCCATGTCAGATACTTGGCAAATTGTTGAACTTTCCAAGCGTTTTAAAATAGGTGAACTATGGGGTGCACAACCTATTCCTGGTTTAGAAGCAGGACTTCCTGATGTAATGGCTGAAGCCGAAGCGATGGGATATACTAAAGATACGACCCTATTCGAATTACTTTATGCCAACAAAGAAGCTAAATCTTATAGCTGGCCAGATCCTATTGGAGAAGGTTTCAACAATACTGAAGTTGAAGGAGATAAGAGAACTATTCTTGGTGAAGATGACAAACCTTGGGAAGGTTATGGTTTCTTTATTCAGAAATACCTTTGGGAAGAATATCGTAAATTTGGTGAAGGGAAAGCTCACGATTATGCTGATTTCGACACTTATCACAAAGTACGTGGATTAAAATGGCCTGTAGTGGATGGTAAAGAAACACAATGGCGTTTTAATGCAAAATACGACCCTTATGCTCGTAAAGCTGATACTGGTGAATTTGCTTTCTATGGTGGTGCTTTCAAGAATCTTCCACAAGGCGATTTAGCTGGTGTTCAAGCCGACAAAGGTAAATATGACTTGAAAAATAAAGCAAAAATTTTCTTCAGACCTTATATGGATCCACCAGAGATGCCAGACAAAGATTATCCTTTATGGCTATGTACTGGTCGTGTATTAGAGCATTGGCATAGTGGTACCATGACCATGAGAGTTCCTGAATTATACCGTGCTGTACCTGAAGCATTAGTTTATTTACACCCTCAGGATGCTGAAAAACAAGGCTTACAACAAGGTGATTTAGTTTGGGTTGAATCTAGAAGAGGTAAAGTAAAAGCTCATATCGACACTAGAGGTAGAAACAGACCTCCTGTTGGTTTAATTTATGTGCCTTGGTTTGACGAGAAAGTGTTTATTAATAAGGTATGTTTAGATGCAACATGTCCTATTTCTAAGCAAACTGACTTTAAAAAGGCAGCTGTCAAAATATATAAGGCATAATTAGCAGATCATGCAAAAGCAAACAAAAAATACAAGTCGACGAGAAGCCATCTTGAAAGTTTTTCAAGGCGCAGGAATCTTAAGTCTTGGTGGATTAGTTTGGGGAGCTTACCTGAATAAGGCCAAAGCTTCTAAATTAGTTCTCAGACCACCTGCTGCATTGAAGGAAGACGACTTTCTAAAAGCTTGCATCAAATGTGGTGCTTGCGTTCAGGCTTGCCCTTATGAGACATTGAGATTAGCACAACCTCAGGAAGAAATTCCTGTAGGGACGCCATTTTTCAATCCTCGTTTGGTGCCATGTCATATGTGCGTTGATGTTCCTTGTGTTCCTGTTTGTCCAACTAATGCGCTAGATATCCAAAAACTTATTCCTATAGGAGAACTAAACACTCCTAAAAACATGGATGTGAATCAAATGGATGTTGGTGTGGCTGTGATAGATGAAAAATCGTGTATTGCCTATTGGGGAATACAATGCGATGCTTGCTATCGTGCTTGCCCATTAATAAATGAAGCCATTAGTTTGGAATTCGAAAGAAATGAAAGAACAGGAAAGCATGCCTTCTTAAAACCTATAATTAATCCCGATACTTGTACTGGTTGTGGCAAATGTGAACACGCATGTGTTACAGAAAAAGCAGCCATTTTCGTATTACCTCGTGAGGTAGCTGAAGGAAAAGCTGGGAATTTTTATATCAAAGGCTGGGAGAAAAACGACGAAGACCGTTTAAAAACGGATAAAAGTGAATCTACTATCAAAGGTAGAACCAATGATGAAGACTATTTAAATGATTGGGAGGACTTGATAGATGACTAATGTAATAATTAAAAATCGTTTTTTAATCCTTAGGCGAATCAGTCAACTGGGTATTCTCTTTCTTTTTGTTGGAGCAAACCTTTTTGCCTGGAATGTACTAGTAGGAGATTTAAGTACAGCTCATGTTTTTGATGCATTTTATTTAACAGATCCTCATGCCATCTTGCAAATGTTATTTGCCGGATTTATTGTAGGAACTGATGCATTAATCGGTGGGCTTATCATTCTTCTTTTCTATGCTTTATTTGCCGGAAGAGCTTTTTGTAGTTGGGTTTGCCCTATGAACATGGTTACGGATAGCGCTTTATGGTTACGTAAAAAGTGGCGTTTAAACGAAATTCAATTCAATACCCCTATCAAAAGAAATATCAGATATTGGGTCTTAATATTAGGACTTATATTATCTCTTATTTCAGGAGTTGCTGCATTTGAATTTGTTAGTCCTGTAAGCATGTTGCATAGAGGAATCATATTTGGAATGGGATTTGGATGGGCAGCAATTGCTGTGATTTTCTTATTCGATTTATTAGTATTGAAAAATGGATGGTGCGGACATGTATGTCCCATTGGTGCCTTTTATTCTTTCACAGGAAAGTTTCACTGGATTAAAGTGCAACATACTGTTGAGAATTGTACCGATTGCTTGGACTGCATAAAAGCTTGTCCTGAACCTCAAGTACTAAGAATCATCGGTAAAGAAAGTGGAGCCATATCCAACTCTGAATGTACCAATTGCGGAAGATGTATTGAAGTTTGTAATGATCATGCTTTGAAATTTATTAAAAAAGAAAAGATACAGGAGGAAAAATAATGAAAACTAAAATTATCATATTAACAATTTTGATGGGCACTTTCCTATGGTCGTGTTCCAGCAAAAAAGCAACAGTGGAAACTGAAGCTGCTGTAGAAGCTCCAAAAGCCGAAGTAGCGGTTGTAAAAGTAGAAGCAGCTGAATATATTAACGATGAAGAATTAGGCTATGGCCATACTGATTTGTTTGATGAAAGCACTGTAGAAATCCCTAAGTTTGACTATACAGCTGGCGCCGCAGGAACGGTAGGAAATTGGGAACGTTCTTTTGAGAATGCTCCACCAATGGTTCCACATACTATGGAAGGTTTTGTGCCTATTAAGGCTGGTGTTAATGCATGTTTGGCATGTCACTTACCAGCAGTTGCTACGGCACTTAAAGCTACAGCAATGCCTAAATCTCACTTTACAGATTATCGTCCAGCCGTAGTTGAAGAAGGTGGTTTATATAAGGTTGATGCTAAAGAAGGACAAGTTGTAAGTAAAGACTTAGGTGCTAATTATAACTTAGCTCGTTATAACTGTACACAATGTCATGCTGCACAGGCTAAAGCTACTGTTCTAATCGATAACCAATTTAACCCAATTTTCCGTGCGGAAGAAGATGCGAAGAAAACGAATCTTTCTGAAAACATTGGCGAAGGTGTGAAATAAAACAATTTGATTTAACCCTGACGAAATAATTGAAATTCAATTATTTCGTCAGCCCTCTGGGTGATTAATTCATTTTCATGAATTAATCAGGTTAGAAATTCAAGGTTTGGGAGTTTCCGGTATTATCACTGGATAACTCTCAAACTTTTTTTAAAAAGCATTATATTAGCACTCAGAGGAAATGCAAACTTTTAAGAATAGCTACTAATACAAAAAAATAGACTTATTGTATACAAATGGCTGGCGCGGAAATATTTTCCGTGCAAATATAACAGCAGCAAAAAGTAAATTTTAAAGCACGGATTTCAAATCCGCGCTAGCTGTGTTAAAATAATTGTTCAAATAAAAGTATTAATTTGCCCTGTATAAGCATTAAATAATAGACTAAATGAAAAGATTGCTCACCTTCCTCGTTTTACTCATATTTGCTCAATCCAACTTTGCTCAAAACCCGGAGTATAGCATTACTGCAAAAGGAGCTGTAACTTCAATACTTATAGAAGGGGATAAACTATATGCTGCTAATGATGCAGGAAGTATTGAATGTTTTAACTGGAAATCTAAAAAGAAGACCTCCTCCATTAATTTTGAAAACATAAAAGATTTTATGGGGGATGATATGCCACCAAAGGTCTATTCTATTGACAAGATATCAGGTAAGAATCAATTATTAGCTGTAAGCCAAGGTGTCCATGGATTTAGAAACCTTCACCTAATTATCGATAATAAATTGGAGAAACTATTAGATGCTGAGAATGATAAAATGATGATTAAAAAAGCTTATTTCCTAAATGACAG
>JADGDY010000077.1:11336-23287 GCA_016744655.1 Bacteroidales bacterium
ACTTTAGGGAATGAAATCATGGTTTATAATATAGATAATAAATCATGGCAATATAAAAAGCATATTGGAACTTCGGTATTTTCCGATTTTTGTTTGAATGAAAACAAAAGCCAATTAGCAGCTACCGACGAAAGTGGAATCATTCATATTCTAAATGCCAAAACGGGGGAATCTATCAAAGAGCTTACAGGCCAAAATGTAGATAATATCTATCAATTGGCATTTTTTAAGGGGAAGGTAATTGGAGCTGGACAAGACAGGCGAGTTTGTTTCTACAGCAATCTAAGCTCTTATTATATTGAATCCTCATTCTTAGTTTATAGTGTGGGACTAAGTAAAGATGGAAAATGGGGAGCTTTTGCCGATGGTGAAGAAAATGATATTAAAGTATTTAATACTTCAACAAAATCAGAAAAGATATTATTAAAAGGACAAAAAAGCACACTCACACAAATAAGATTTGTAGAAGAAAATTATATCATCTCCTCCAGCGAAGACCCTGAAATAATGGTTTGGAAGTGGAGGTAAAAGAAAAAGCGGGAAGCTAGAAGTCTGAAGTTCGAAGTTTAAAGTTTAATGTTCGAAGTTCAAGGTTCGCACCCCATAAAAACAACCTATTATCTGTTAATTATTAATTGTTAGTTGTTACCTATTAACCATTAGTAGTTAGCTATAAACTTTTAACTAAAAATAAAATGAACATCAGCGGAATATTAGTACAAGTTAGACCAGAATATATCGACCAAGTCATCAATGCCATAAAAGAATCAGATTACAGTGATTATCACATGCACGATGAAAGCGGAAAGATAGTAGTAACCATTGAAGGGGAAGACGTCTCGGAGGAGATTGCTAAATTAAACCTCCTACAAAAGATACCACATGTGATCTCCGCAGATATGATGTATGCTTATTCAGAGAATGAGCTGGACAAGGAAAGAGCGAAACTAGAGCAAGGTGGTAAAATTCCAGAGTGGCTCAACGACCCAGATGCCAAACCTGAAGATATTAAGTATAATGGAGATTTGCGTGGTAAGAAGTTTTAAGTAGAATTAAATTTGCTATTAATAATTAAATTGTAGCATTTCAATAAAAAACAACAGACCGATATTCTGAAAAGGATTTCGGTCTGTTTGAGCTTTATACCAAATCATTCTTCTCACCACAATTAGCTTATAACCTGAGTTCGACATTAAATATCACCACAGTTTCAGATAATTAGCTCATATTCGAATCAAATTTATGAAGAGCTATCGGGATAACTCAATGAAATTTGATAAAGAAGATGAGCTAATTATAGAAATCCACTTGTGGAAAAGTCAATAGCACATCATCTTTTTACTGAAACCCAATTGACATATCCAGCTATATCTTCTTGAATTTCAGATCAAATCTGATGCATTATTGACTTCCTGTGGAAGTTATTTAATAATCGAGCTCAGGTTTATAATTTTGTTTTATCAAAACAAAAATTTCAATATTTTTACCTCCTAATTATGAATCATGGCAAAAAAGAAAAAAACTAAGGTTATTCCATTACTTAAACCCGGAAACTATATTATACAAAAATCGAAAAGCCTACCACTTCATAAATGTTGGGTAAACAGAGAATGGAAAAGTAGTGGCAAAGCCAACCTCATGATTTCCAGGAAACATAGCAATCAGAACATTACCATTTGTCATTATTTGATAGATTTATATAGCCTAGGGATAAAAGATACTCACTATCAATTTAATATTTATGAAGGAGAGTTTCTGAATTTTGTTAAATCACAAGCCGATGAAGATTTCCTTGTGGAAATAGATTATCCTACAGCACATAACATGATATATGCTGCTTTGGAATATGCTGAAGATTTAGGATTCAAACCCCATAAAGATTTTGAAGCTGTAACCGAACATTTTCTTGAAGAGGATGATGAAAGCATTGAACTGATTGACATTGAGTGCGGATTAAACGGGAAACCTACTTTTATAAGTAGCGACGGCGATAATGAGCTCATGATTCGACAAAGCCTAAAGCAATTAGAGAAGGCTGTAGGTCCAGGTAATTTTGAATTTATTGATGGAACAGGTTTTTTCAATAATGATATTGATGAAGATACACCTTTTGAAGATGATGAATTCGATGATGAAAATGAATTCTTTTATCACCTCTCACCAATGTTACAATATTTTGTGAAGCAATCAGACTTAGAAAGTATCGTAGACAATACCCTTCAATTATTCCAATCAAAAGACCCTGAAGAACATAGCAATGCCAGCTTACTCACCAATTACATTTTAGGAGAATTAGAAGAACAAAGCTATATAGATGAAGATTGTTATTTTCAATTAGATGATTATTTTGACCAAACCGAAATCTTACTAGAAGGGCCTAAAGAATTATATACAGAATACAATAATCAAGTGTCGGTTTTTTCACAAAGCTCCTCAATAGATGATGAATTAAAAAAGCTGAGCAATCAACAATATTTCCTAGAAGATGAAATCAGGGTGATACTTGATCAAAACCCTAGTATTCCTATACTACATTATTATTTCTTTTTAGCTGTCATGGATAATCCAAAGCGGCAGAAAGCTATAATAAATAAGGCAACTAAACTTTTCCCCGATATCACTCTGTTTAAAATACTGAAATATACTTCCAACTTATCCAAAAAACCTAAAATCAAAGATATTCATGACTTACACCAAAAATTCTATGGAAACAATCATCAGATTCACGAAATAGAAGCATTGGAATTAATGAATTGCTTTTTTAACATCACTAAAAAGCAAAATCTTATGGAAAGCCTCCCCTATTTTGAAATCAGTATTATGGAATATGGATTAACAGAACAATTTACATTAAAACTATTAGAAAAGTTATTCTATCATAAACTTAGCATTTTATTTGCTTTACAAGAAACATTTAATTCGCTGGATGATTAAAACCAGCTTTCAATGCAAATTTTCCATAATAAATGATCATGCAAAAATATATCAATCAATTAATTGAAGACTTAACACAGGTAGCCCAAAACCCTCCTCCTCCAAGTTATATTGAAGCACCTCCTCATTTGGAATCTGATCCTAAGATAGCTGAATTAGCCCTCACTCCTTTTAAGCCCATCTCAGAGATTGTTGGCATAGAAGAGAATGCTTTTCCTAGCGGTTTTAATATGAATACCCAACAATGTCAAGACATTATCGATGCCATTTTAAAAGTATTCGAAGCATTGAACATAGAATTAATCGATCAGCCTGAAGATATTCCTCCAGAACTTCTTTATGAAGCCATTATCTCATGTTGGGATCAGGAAGTGCAATATTTACCAACTGCTGGAATGGATTTAGAGCTCTGTTCTGGTGACCAAATAGATTGTCCATACGGAGAGTACTGTTCGTGTAACGAGGAGTTTGATGAAGAAGAGTTTCCTGAGCAATTTAACTCGGTGGTTACTCCAATTGCAGAATGGATTGACCTTGACATGTATTGCATGTTAAACGCTAAAACTCTAGAATTTGAATATATTCCAATCATGATGCTACAAGACCCTGAAGAATATAAACTTATCACTGGGGAAACAAAAGAGGGTATGGATTTTAAATACAAAAACTGGAAAGGATTAATTGAGATTGCACCTCTTGAACCCCATGAATCTTTTGAAATAATGGAAGAATTCGCTCTTGAATTAGATGATGTGAAGCTACAAGACGAATTATTAACAGCACTAAGAAATAGGAAACCTTTTAAGCATTTTAACCAATTAATCGAGCACTCTGCTTTTCAAGAACAATGGTTCGGTTTTAAGAAAAAGCAAGTAGAACACCATGTGAAAAAGAAGATCTTCGTTGGATATACAATGCTGTAATAAAAAGCAATAATCATGGACTACACAAGAGAAGATATAGAAGCTCATAAAAAACGACTTAAGGAAATGGTCAACAGTAAAAACATCATTTCCGGCATACATAATTACTGCGACCGATGGTGCGAAAGATGTACGCATACCAAACATTGTACAGTATTTTTAATGGAGCAAAAAGAAAAGGATGACGATGATTTAAACAACGAAAAATTCTGGGAAAAGCTCTCTCTCACCTTTGCTGCCACTATAGAAATGGTAAAGGAAAGCGCCGAGGAATTAGGTGTCAACTTAAACGAAATCGAGATAGAGGAAAATCCAGCCCAGGAAAAAGAAAAAACAATAACCGAAAAAATAGCCTACGATTATGGCTCCAAGGTTTTTAAATGGCTAGAAGAAACCGAGAGTCTTTTTGAGGAAAAAGGAAAAGAACTCCTCATTATTGGAGAAAATAAACTTATCCCGTTAACCGAGGCGCTTGAAATCATTAATTGGTATTCCATATTTATTGGTGCCAAAACCCACCGAGCCTTCCACAACCAAGATTTCGACTTTGACGATCCCATTCAAAACGACCAAAATGGCTCCGCAAAAATTGCCTTGATTGCCATAAACCGATCTATAGAAGCATTTGGAGTTCTTCTGGAACAAATACCCGAAAAAGAAGATGATATATTAAACTTCTTAATCCTTCTCTCCCAAATAAAAAATCAGATGGAGGCAAGATTCCCTAAAGCTTGGGAATTTCTTCGGGTTGGATTTGATGGGTAGTTAAATTATACTTGAAGACTCTATAAAACTCTCAGCAACGATGAGAGAAATCCTTACTGATAAAACCATTTTCTTCAATTGTTTCACTGAATAGCTATAATTTAAACCTCCTCCAAAAAACACCACATGTGATCTCAGCAGATATGATGTATGCCTATTCAGAAGATGAGTTGGACAAAGAAAGAGAGAAGTTAGAGCAAGGTGGTAAAATTCCAGATTGGCTCAACGACCCAGAAACCAAACCAAAGAATATTAAATATAATGGTGATTTGCGAGAAAATAATTCTAGAAAGAAAACAAACCACAATATTATACCAACCACAAAAATTGCATACGATTTGTTGACGGAGTTCAATAATTAATGCTCAGATACATTATCCTAAAAACGATTACCATTTTTTTAAGGAACACTTACAAATTTAAAACTGACACTTACTTATTATAGATTTAGCAATCAGTATTTTACTTATTTTTGTATATTGAATTTAAAATTGAAAATTATGAAAATCTATAAATTAGCTCTGAGTCTTTTGGTCATTGCCTCTATGTTCTCTTGTTCTAAGAAACTAGAAAATAAGACCAATGATGACACACCAGTTACCTCTCTCACTCAATTAGTAGTTGCTGACGATTTTACTTGGCAATCAAGTCTCAATGGAGAACTACATTTGACCTTTATCAATCCTTATAATGTCTCAACGGAATTAGAAATTATTAATATTGTTGACGAACAAGGGGATATCATTGTTAGAAACAAAATCATTAATGGAGAGGTGAGTTTCAATATAGAACTTCCTCAAAATGCCAAATATTATGTTCAATTCCCTGTTACGGGTGATTTATTTGAAATCACAGAAATTAAAAGTATGGAGTTAACACTTGGCCAAACCAATACATTCAAATCTGCAACAGCAGTTAATGATGATATAGAGAGTTGTACCACCTGTGACAACCCTATGGAAAACTCAGGTGCTGAAGCACCTTATTATAGTAGCGGTTTTAAAATCGTTCACCAAGACAATGTTCCAGGTTGGGAAACCAATGCTGTTGACAAAAAAATTGAGATTTGGACTGATGGTTTTAATGGAGTTCCTTCTCAAGAAGGACATCAGTTTTTTGAGCTAAATGCCAATCGTGTAGCTGACTTATACCAAGAGCTGTGTTTAAATCCCGGTTCATCAATAGTTTGGTCGGTATGGCATAGAGGCCGTGCAGGAGTTGATGTGGCTGAAGTAAAAATCGGTGGTTCAATAGAGTCTGCGGTAACTCTTGAAGTGATGTCAGATGGAACAGATGCCTGGGGCCATTATATGGGAACTTACACCGTACCAGAAGGACAAGAAACCACATTCTTCGTATTTAGTTCTGTATCGTCAGCAGGTTCAAATTCAGTAGGTAATTTCCTCGACAATTTTGAAATAGAATGTGATTTTGATGGTGATGGTATTCCAGATAGCGAAGATGATGATCCAGGAAACCCAGATGTATGTTATGTATCTTATTTCCCTAATTCTGGGAAACAAGTGGTTGCTTTTGAAGATTTATGGCCTAGTATGGGTGATTTCGATTTTAATGATTTGACCATGTCGAACCAAGCCATGATAGCTAAAGGAGAAACTTTTGACATCTTGTTTGCAGATTTTAAAGTTAGCGTTGATGCCATTGGAGCAGGTCTTCGCAATGGAATAGGCATGATGCTCTATGATGAAGAAGGAAACCCTATTCCTGAAGAAATTATAGTCTCTGTTACTGGTGACGCAAGTATAGACCCTGATAATACAAACGGTTTAATATTAACTAATGATGTATATAGTTTCATCGACCAATATTATCAAAACAATGGAGTTGGACCTACAAATCCCAACCCCGATACTTTATTCTTTACAGTAACATTTACAAATGGAGTAGAAGATATCTTACCTGAGCTTTATATTTTCCGCTCCAACGATCGCTCCCATGAGATACACAGAAGTAATTTCCCTGGTACTGCTGCGGCAAATCCAAATTTGTTTAATACCTTCGATGATGATGGAAACTACCAAACTTCGAATGGTATTCCGTGGGGAATTGAAATGATATTGGAAGGTGATTACAGTAGTCCTATTGAGAAGATAGAGATT
Organism: Bacteroidales bacterium; assembly: GCA_016744655.1. Taxonomy (GTDB): domain Bacteria; phylum Bacteroidota; class Bacteroidia; order Bacteroidales; family UBA12170; genus UBA12170. The sequence goes on from JADGDY010000077.1 coordinate 18,079, forward strand.
AACGAAGCCTACCCACAATTTTTACCTTGGGCACAATCTGGAGGTACTCAAAGTACCAATTGGTATGATTCTCCAGTTCCTTCTAAGGTTTTTGATATCAATCAATAATTTCAGGTTTTACAAATTTCAGATTTTGTAACAGCAATAATAAAACCTTATACAATTCAAAGCCAATATCCTTTAAATGGGTATTGGCTTTTTAGGTATACTAAAACTAGTTGAGTAAGATAAATTATCTATTTTGCAATATCACTTGAGGAAATGCACTACACTGAGTCTCCGGCACAACCAAATTTCTAAACAATTGTTTGTTGGAGAAATGCTTTGATATCTCATAAGACTTTTCTCTATAATCATTTGAGCCATCTTTTCTTTCATGATAAAATACCTTTATAGATCTACAATTCTTATGTTCGAATATCTGACTTAATAAGGTACCATCTGACAAGCCACATGAATGACCATAAATATGAATCTGAAATTCTGTTTCATTCAAAAATCTCATCAAATTATAATAATTAGGATTCTGTAGGTATCTATATGATTTAATATGTTCAAAAACTTGATTTACCTTTCCTTTCTGCAAAGTATCAAATCTTTCATCTTTTTCATCTCCATAACCAAAAATCGGTTCGCCATGTCCATTATCTAAATTCCCATGAATGTATACAATATCCGTTTTGTCAAAACCAACAGATTTCGTCATGCCATTTGCATACAATCCAGATAATGGGGTATAATTAAAAGTCAAAAGCATTGTTTTTAATGGTTTTTCAATTGGATTTCCTCTTTCCAATAGAAAATCATCTTCAAAGAATCTTTCTTGCATTAATGCAAAATACTTATCATGACCTTTGTTCTTTCCAGAGGATTCCTTTTTGAGGTATTCTAAAAATTTATCCCGAATAAAAACCAATTCTTTGTTTACTCTATCTATTTCCTCAGCATATCTTGAGAAATCAAAAAACTGGGTATCTCTACCTGGCTTTAAATCAGTATACTTTTGAATCAATAATTCGTAATATAAGTTCTCAAAATCAACCCAATTAAATTTCTCTACTTGCTTTTTTCCAACATAAAGCATAGTTGAATCCAGGTGTACTTCTAGTGAATTGTCATTCATCATTTCAGAAAAATATTTCAGTGAAGTTGAAACATCAACAATTTCCTTCTCTCTAATAAATATTTCAGTGGGGTATTTAGGTTTTATATGTAAATAATCATCTAAATATTCTCCTGTATTATTAAAAACCTCTATTGCATTGCAAAAGTAATCTGCAAGAAAATCTGAAAAACGAGAATTAATTCCATGAGCCAAATCAAAACCATTTCCAATAATAATTAGTCTATTCATAATGTGTTTAATGCATTAATAAGTTATGGTATAAAAGTATAAAAAAACAGAGCGCATTTAAAAGGAAATATGGCCTATTTTAATCCATGGTTTTCCCTAACTTTGCTAGCCTTATAACAAAGCATATAAATGTCCGAACAACAAAAACGAAAACTCGAAAATCAGTTGATGGCTGTAGCCAATGTCCTTAGAGGACGTATGAATGCTGATGAATACAAAGATTATATATTAGGTTTTATTTTCTACAAATACCTCTCCGAAAAACTGCATGCTCATGCTAATCATTTGCTCAGTACAGAGGATTTGAATGACAAAAACTATATCCATCTAAATGATGAAGAGTATATTAACGAAATACGTGATGATGCTCTAGAAGAGCTGGGCTATTTCTTAAAACCAAATGAGCTTTATGAAGCACTATTAAATAAAGGCAATAATAAGCAACAAGATGGTGACAATTTCATTTTAGATGACCTACAAACTGTCCTCAACAGCATAGAGCAAAGTACTTCTGGAACCGATAGTGAAGACGACTTTAATGCCCTATTCCAAGACATTGACCTAGCGAGTGTGAAACTGGGTAAAACCCCAAACGACAGAAACGAAACCATTATTGCTGTACTCTCCAAATTGGGCGAGATAAATTTTATGATGGACGAAGTGGAAGCCGATGTTTTGGGTGATGCCTACGAGTTTATGATATCGGAATTTGCTGCTGGTGCCGGCAAAAAAGCCGGTGAGTTTTATACGCCTCAACAAGTTTCAAAAATATTGGCCAAGATAGTGACCACAGGCAAAGAGAAACTCAAATCGGTTTATGACCCTACTTGTGGTTCTGGCTCTTTGCTGTTACGTGTGGCTAAGGAAACTAATGTAACAGAGTTTTTTGGGCAGGAAAGAAACCCATCTACCTATAATCTGGCTCGCATGAATATGTTACTGCACGATGTGCATTACAGCCGATTTGATATTAAACAGGATGATACCTTAGACAGCCCACAACACCTAAACCAACAATTTGATGCTGTGGTAGCTAATCCACCATTCTCAGCCAAATGGAAAGGAAAAGAAAACCCACTGTTTAGTAATGATGAGCGTTTTGAGCAATATGGCCGCTTAGCACCCTCCTCTAAAGCCGATTTTGCTTTTGTTCAACATATGATTCATCATTTGCACGATGATGGATTAATGGCTTGTGTATTACCTCATGGAGTTTTGTTTAGAGGTGCTGCTGAAGGCGAAATCAGAAAATACCTCATACAGGAACTCAATTTTCTCGATGCAGTAATAGGATTACCTGCCAATATATTCTACGGCACTTCTATTCCTACTTGTATTATTGTGATTAAGAAAAACAGAAATTATAAAGATCCTGTTCTGTTTATAGATGCCAGTGGCGATGAGCATTATATTAAAGAAAAAACACAAAATGTGCTACGTGCCGAGGATGTAAACTTAATAGTTGATACCTACCAGAACAAAACAGAAATAGAAAAGTTTAGTCATTTAGCCAATATTGCTGAAATAAAAGAAAACGACTACAATCTAAACATCCCCCGCTATGTGGATACTTTTGAAGAAGAAGAACCTATTGATTTAGATATAGTGTCAAAGGACCTTAAAAAGGTGGCTGAAGCACTCGAAGATACTGATAAAGAAATAGCATCCTTTTGTCAGGAACTCAATATCTCAACACCTTTTTAATATGGAAAATTGTAAATTAGTTCCTGAACTGCGTTTTTCTGAGTTTTCTTCATCAGAAAACAACTTATTGAAAACCTATAATTTTAATAAGATTTTCCTTTTTTCGACTGGAAAGAATATAAAACAAGGTGAAGCATCCCCAAGTTTTGAAACACCATGTGTTAGGTACGGCGAGTTATATCACATGTACAATGAAGTTATTAAAGAAATCATAAATCGAACTAATATAGATAAATCAGAATTATGTTTTAGTGAAGGAAATGAAATTTTACTTCCATCAGCAGGTGAAGACCCTTTGGATATCGGTTCTGCATCTGCTCTTACTATTAAAAATATTGCAATTGGCAGAACTATAAATATTTTAAAGCCTCAATTTAGCAATTTATATTCCCATATATTTGTATCCTATTATATAAACCAAAAACTGAAAAGGAATATTGCAAGATTGGCAAAAGGAGTAAGTATCAGTAATGTTTATAATTCTGATCTAAAAAAACTATCTATCAATCTACCTACTATAGCGGAACAACAAAAAGTAGCAAAATTCCTATCCTCAGTAGATAAAAGAATCCAGCTTTTAGAGGAGCGTAAAGAAAAACTACAATCCTATAAAAAGGGTGTAATGCAGCAAATTTTCTCTCAGCAAATTAGGTTTAAGCAAGATGATGGTTGTGATTTTCCTGAGTGGGAGGATAAGAAGTTGGGTGAAGTTACAACCAAAACAGGTAAGAAAAACAAGAATTCAACAAAATATCCAGTATACTCAATAAATAATATTGAAGGATTTATCCCACAAAATGAGCAGTTTGTAGGTGTTGAAAATAAGGCTGAGAATTATGATATTAGCTTATACAAAATAATTTACAAAAACACATTTGCTTATAACCCTGCAAGAATAAATGTTGGGTCAATAGGTTATAGTGGTGAACTTAATGAAGTAATTATTAGTTCTCTATATGTTTGTTTTAAAACGTCAAATAAGATTTATGACAAATTTTTAGCTCAGTATATAAAGTATCCGAAATTTAGAAAAGATGTAATTCGAAACACCGAAGGAGGTGTTCGTCAATATTTGTTTTATGAAAACTTTGCTCGAATTAAAATCAACATTCCAAGTCTCGAAGAACAAAAATTGATTGCTGATTTTTTGCAAAAAATTGACAATAAAGTATCCATAGCCCAAACCCAAATAGACAAAACCAAAGAGTTTAAAAAAGGTTTGTTGCAGAAGATGTTTGTTTAGAGATGGATTTTAAAGATAAATATTACCTCGGTGTATTTTGGTTACCTGATAATCAAGATAAAAAGTTTATATCTAACTTATATATTGATAAAGAAGGCGTTGCATATTTGAGTTCACTGTTTGACATGCACTCAAACGATGAATTAAAGACTTTTCCAAACTTTAATGAAATAGACTTGATATATGGGCAAGTAAAATTTGTTGATTCAGGGAAAACCCTTTCAATAAAGCTTTATGAAGTAGATACAATTCTTCGGAACTCAGGACACCTTGAGCTTCATCGGTACAAATCAGATAAAGTATTTATATCAAGACAAATAGATGAATTTGATGACAAGATTAAATCAGAGAATATTAATTATTTATATTTAAGTTCCCAAGAATTAAATGAGTGGGTTGAAGACACGGGATTTAAAAAAGACTTTGAATACTATCAGAAATTTGAAGCAAAACATATCTATAAACAACCTAAAGACATTCTATTATTTGAGAATGATGAATATAAAATATATTTTTTCTTTAGAGCAAATGCCGATTATCCTTTTGAAAGGAAATCAAAAATAGAAGAGTTTGTATTTATAAATATTCAACTAAAGAAAAGTAAAACTCTAAAAGAAGTATTTGATATTCAAAAATCTATTGATAATCTATTTAGTTTATTGCTTGGCAAACCTTATCAATCAACTGAACTGGGAGTGAACACCTTGTCAGAATATTATTATGAATATCAAAACATCGAGGATAATTTGTTCCACCATTTAAGAGAACCTATTTATTACAATTTATTTACAGAAAATAGCCAGTTATATTTTGGGAATTGGTTTACTAAACAAGAAGTATTAGAGTTATTTATAGAAAACTATTTTAGCGTTTATGGTCAAAAAGGTGTACTTATTACGAATAGATTC
>JADGDY010000078.1 GCA_016744655.1 Bacteroidales bacterium
GAAATATTCAGTTTGAAAAATGTTTTCTCCATCTATTGAAACGACAAAAGCGATTTTCACCTTTTGCATTTTTGGTTCGGGAGGAAAATAGAAAGCCTCAATAGTGATGTCATTTATTACCTTTTTATCTGGTTTTTCTTGAGTAGGGTTAAAATACACATAACGATCAGGAAATTCTTTGAGCGCTTCCACAAATGGCCCCGTTGAAGCAAAAAATGCGTTTGGATTCTTTTCCAAATAGTTCTTTATCAGTTCTGGACTCAGAACATCCGTGAAAGAATGCGATACAAAAATCAAATCAGTATTTTCGAATGAATCTTGTGTAGGGGATAGTTTATCCTGAGCTTTTTGTGGTAATTCTATTTTACCTTTAGAACTATCGAATAGTGTTTCAATATAAATTTTCTTATCTCCAGTTTTAATTAAAACCCCTTTATTACTAACATATGTAACATCCGTTATTTCCGACTGAGCATAAGAGCTAAGTGTTATATAACTCAAAATTATTAATATTATAATTGCTTTTCTTTTCATAATCTGTTTTATTTAATGATCCATTTTAAATATTTATCTAACTGTATTAAAAAATCTTCTGAAAAATCATGCCCAAGATTTTCATTGATTAATATTTTGCTTTGACCTTTTAATTCTTCTATGTCTCCTACTAATTTCTTTTGAGCATCTAAGGCAAAATCATTTTCACCAGTAATGATTCCTATTTTTTTCTTTTCGGCAACAATTTTTTTGAGGACATCCTCACTTATATAAGCAGGAATAGTAGGACAGTTTAATACTATGCCTGTAATAGGAATAAAATCTTTAAATGCATATTCAAGTACTTTTTTGCCACCTGCAGACATTCCAGAAAAAACGATTTGTTTAGAATTCACCGGGTAGGTATTCATAATTCTATCATATACTTCCTTAAACTCTTTTTCTGTTTTCTCATGGTTAGGCATCCAACTAAAATCTGTTGGGTTAACAAAAATTGGTGATTGAACAAATACGCAAATGAATTCGTCTTTCATCATTTGTGAATCCCATACTTTTTTTGCTTTCTCTATATTCCTTCCATTTCCGTGAAAAACAAACAATACAGGATAAAGATTCTTACTATTATAATTTGTGGGTAAAATGACTTCATGCAATAGATGATGCTCATCAAGTTTAAATCTTGTAATTTCAGCTAGTTTTTCAAATTCAGCATCATCTTTATAAAACCGTTGAAATGAGGGATGAGTTAAGTGATAATTATAACCTTTTTCCAATCCTGCTTTCCAAATATCTATAGCTTTTGGTTTTTTATTTACCCTTGTATAAAGAGAAGCCAAAAGAGTGGTTGATTGCTGGTATTCTTCTGGATATTTTTTGAAAGCATTTTCCATTATTATAATTGCCGAATCAAAATCATTACTGCGAGCATAATCCATTGTTAATGACTGCAGTTCCCTAAAAGTTAGGCTATCATTAATCTGTCCAAATGTGGAGATCACTATTAATATCAGGATACACGAAAAGAATAGCGTTTTTTTCATTTTGTTTGTTTTTAATATGCTATTTGAATTTGCGAATATTTTGAATTCAGAATTTCCAAATCAAATTCTGGCACCATATTCATGAATACTATTTAGGAACAGGATGTGCTATTTTAGAAACTATCTTCCATCCATCATCAAACTTTATTAAGAATAAATAATCAATATAATTTAAGCTCTCACCTTCTAAGAATTCAATTTTAGCTACAGCTGCATTTCCTGATACATCAATGAATAAAAATTTCACAGTAGTTAATTCATTTTGAAAGGAATATTTATTGCCTTTTGCCTTCCCTTCTTTTGCCATTTTTATCCAATTATGTATAGGAAGCTTCCATAACGTATTACCCTTTCCGGCATAAACTAATTCAAAACCTTCGTGAATTCCTGTTTTATGGCTTCTTCATCGGCATTATTGCACAAACCATCAACATAAGCCGTTTGAATGGCATTTTTAATCAGTTCTTTTTCTTTGTTTTGATCTTCCTGTGCAAATAAGGCACTAACAGACAACAGTATAGAAACTGTTATAATAATAATTCTTTTCATGTTTTTTTTATTTTGGTGTTTGATTGTTATATGATATTACCATGCCACAGATGCTATATCATTAGATATGTGTAAGTTACAACCTAAGCTCAAACGGCATTTGAAGTTTATTGTAAATTTATTTTACACTCACTGTATCAATCATTTACAATAATATCAATGAGCTATCAAATTGGATTTTTGTTTTGGCTTATTCCTCAACTCTCTTACAAATCACATCATCTCCCCCATCAGGATGCATGGTCATGCTTTCTATAATACCATTCACATTTTTATTAAATGTAAATTCATATACAGATCTGCTAATAAAAAAATCAATTTGCGATCTTGGGAACAAAGGAACATCTCCTTGCTCAGGGATTTGTAAAACCAACTGATTGTCATTTTTAATTACTGTAAATACAAATCCGGGACTTAACTCATATTTACCTTTATAGGTTTCCAATATGGCATCTTCTACAGTTATGTCTTTATATAATTCTTTTTTTGTTGGCTCGGGCACAGCATTTAATAATAATCTACCAACCATTGTATATGTGGGTGGTTCTATCGCATCTTTTGTTATAGGAAAGCCTGTTATTCCCCCTTCTCCTCGTTGACCTGCCTCGGCAACAAAACTGATATTGCCATACTTATCTGGGTGAAATCTAAATATGAAACTTGCCCCAAAATAGCTTGAATAGAGGAGCTTGCTATTTTTCATATCTATCACAGAAATAAAAGATTTCTTACGACCAAGAAACCTGGAATTGAAGCTTTTTTCGCATGTTGGGAAGGTTGAGTATAAAGCATTCTCGGAAATTGGAAAATCTGATGAACTTGTAAGCCCTCCAATTATAATGGTATCTTTATTTATAAAATGAGCCGACATGATCTTATCTTCTTCAGTTCCACCAAACAATGTGGCATATTCCAAGCTCATAGTTTCTGAATTAAATACTGAAACAAAGCAATCGAGTTCACCTTTCACTTCTTTATTGATCGCATTTTCAGATACAGGAAAACTCTCTGCTTTTGTGCTACCACAAACTATTAATCTATTTGGTTTTGACCACTGCAAAGTTGCACTCCCATAAGCATCGGTTGCAAAATAGCTCAAATATAATATCTCATGGCTCGTTCCATCGATTTTAGCTATATAATGATCCATTAAAGCGCCCGATTTAGGCATGATGATTTCCTTTCTAAAAGCATCATTAGTTACGGGTAAATCATTTGTATAAGTTGCACCAATTATATAAATATGGTCCTTATCATCTATAGCTACACTTGTAATACCTTCTCTTTGTGCACTTCCCCAATAGTTAGATAACAATAGTTTTTTGCCATCAGGGCTAAATTTAGTCAGGAATCCATGCATATTGTCTTTATCTTTAATCTTCCCTTTTGTTAAAGGAAAATCAACAGATTTTGTGGTTCCTACAACTATAATGTTTCCTTTAGAATCTACTTTTATACCTTCTGAACTTACTGTTTCTTCTACTTCTCCTCCAATAAAAGTAGAAAACACTATATCTGTTCCTGTTGGATTTAATTTAGTAATAAATACATCGCCAGCCCATGTTCCTTCACCATTAAAACTGGTATCATAACTTCCTTCGGTAACAGGAAAATCAGAAGAATGGGTTCCTCCCGCTATATATATAAAGCCGTCATCATCAACATTTATTGCAGAATGATGTTCTCGTTTGCTACCTCCTATTAATGTGGCAAATACTATTTCTCCTTCAGGAGTATATTTTACTACAAAAACATCCGCTTCGCCCTTTAATTCTGTTTGATAAGCTCCTTCTGTGGCTGGGAAGTTTTTATCCCTTGTATTTCCTGATATATAAGAATAACCATCCTTATCTGTATAAATATCGAAACCAGAAGCATATTTATCAGTATGAGAAAGGTAAGTTGAATAGCTAAGGGTAAATACTGTGGTATCTTTTAATTGTTTTGTTTGCGAAAAAATTAATTCTTGGCAAAAAAGCATTGCTGTTAGCAATAGTATAATTCGTGTTCTCATCTCAAAATATTTAGTTATTGTTTATAACAAACTAAATACCTTTCTCTTGAAAAATTGATTGATTTATGATGGATGGTTAAAATTGATGATAAGCAGTAGTAAAAAATGGATAAATGCTTATTTACTCACTTTTTTAAGATTTTTAAAACAGTTGCGACTGACTTCAAAAGGTGTTTCAATATGCTTCATGAGCACTTGATGATATGTTTTTGAATAAGTTTCTATTTTATTAATGAATTTAAGATTCACAATAGTGGATCGATGAATTCTTATAAAATAGGATTCTGGTAATTCTGACTCCCATTGTTTTAATGTTTTGAGAATAATATAAGTATTCCCATCTAAAGTTTCAATTTTGGAATAATTTCCGACTGATGTTATAGCAATAATTGTATTTATTTCAATGAATCTTGCAGTGCAGTTATTTTGCTTCACATAAATTGAATCATCATACTCAAACCTCTTTGCTGTTTCATTATTTTGAGGTGTATCGTCTAATATTCTTTTTAAAGCAATTTCAAGTCGAATTGGATCTACAGGTTTTAATAGGTAATCTGTAGCATTCACCTCAAATGCTTTAATGGCATATTCATTGAAAGCGGTAACAAAAATAACTTTAAAAGTTACAGGTATTTTCTTGAGTAAATCGAAGCCATTTTCACCTGCGAGCTGAATATCTAAGAAAACTAAGTCTGGCTTCTCCGAACTAATAATAGTGATTGCATCTCTGATATTATCTACATCGGCCTGAATAATAATTTCAGGAATATCCTTCAATAGAAAAATGAGTTCCTTCCTTGCTGGGCGTTCATCGTCAACAATAATAGCTTTTATTTCTTTCATCTCTATTCAGCAATTAATTTTTTGAAATCCTTGATTATGATTTGAGCAATAACCCAAGAATCTTTCTCATATAATTTAAAAGAGTAATTATCAGGAAAGTGAAGAGATAAACGTTTTTTTGTGTTTTCTATTCCTGTTTGTGTTCCATCTACACTTTTTTTATCATGAACTAGATTACCTGTATTGTGAACACTGATTTCGAGATGATTATTCGCTTCAGCACAAATCTTAACTTGAAGTGGCATTTTACTCGTCTCTAATCCATATTTTATGGCATTCTCCACTAGAGGAAGAATGATAAAGAAAGGGATTTTCAATTGACAAAGTTTCTCATCAATATCGTATGAGATAATGAGTTTCTCCTCAAATCTGATTTTCTGAATCTCTAAATAATTTTTAATGGCGTTTACTTCATTCTCTAAAACATCTGTAGTTCCCTTTTGCGATAGTGAATAACGAAAGAAATTGGATAATTCCGTAATCATATTTCGAGCTAGCGTTTTATCTTCTTCTACCATTGACCGAATAGTATTTAATGCATTAAACAAAAAATGTGGATTAATTTGATAACGAAGCATTTGCAATTGAGCTTTGTTGGCTAAATTGGTTGCTGCCAGAGTTAGTTCTTTTTGCTTTTTTAAATTAAGCCAATGATTGATGAGATAAAACAATCCTACAAAAGCAATCACTATAATTAAATAGCTAAATGCCTTTACAAAATACAATGGACTGAAAATAAATCCTTCGGAACGAAGTGTTTTGGAAAGATAACTAATTAGTAGCGTCCATAATAAAGCAGAAAAGTATATTCCTGGAATAACAAGAATTACAAATGATTTTAAGGGGTGCTTTTTATTTTTTAATTGGAGTTTCAAAAGTACAAACAGCAAACTAATGCTGATATATCCTACAATAAAATCAACAATATTTCCTGTAATAAAAACACTGGCTTCTTTTTCATTCATAGGATTGATAGCCCATGCAAGAGTTTTTATGAAAAAATAAAAAAGCAATGCTCCGATTTTGGAGAACTCAAGTATATATGATCTTTTTGAGAGTTTTTTAAACATATAAAATGCGAATTTTTAATCCTTAAAAAGTCGAATAATCACTTTGATGATTTTAAGGTAAAAACATCATTAATTTCAATGTGATTATGCAAATATAAGGATTTGGTAGGGATTTTGAATTGATTAAAATATAGGCAATTGGCTAAACTCTATGTTTACGATAAAAGATTAGTACAGAATTAATTAAAGAAAAAAATATTCATCGATTTTAGGGGTTTCATCAAATTTGTTCTAATAGCTATATTCAGTAGAACTGAACATTATTATTTTTCCAAGTTCATTTTTAAAAAATCTATAGAAAAAACTAAAGTACTCGTTTGCCTTGTTATCACAAATGAATATTGGGTTATACTAATTGGTGTATAAAGTGGAATGTCTACATTTGTTGGTGCGAAATTAATAAGCGTATAATTATTAATTTAGAATTATGAAAGTAAGAAAACATTACTAGAAAGAATTTAAAAAGACCATTGTAAAATTATTAGCAGCTGGTCAAAGTGTAAAGCAGGTTAGTTCTGATTACGAATTGAAACCAGATATTTTACGCCGCTGGCGCAGAGAGTTCACTGACAAGGGAGGTTTTGGTATTCGACAAGAGTTAACCTCAGAAGAAAAAGAATTACGACATCTCAAGAAAGAGTTAAAAGACGTAACGGAAGAAAGAGATATCTTAAAAAAGGCCATAAGCATCTTTTCCAAGAAAGGCAATTAGGTACCAGTTTATCTTTCAAAATACTGGGGAACATACTGTTGAAAAGATGTGTAAATGCATGAATATAAGTAAGAACGCGTATTATTATTGGAAAAGAGAGGGACGGTTTAAAAATCAGAAGGAAGAGGTGATATACCTGAAAAAAAGAATACTTTATCATTTCATTAAAAGCATTGAGATTTATGGTTCTGTACGTATACAGGCAATGATAAAAAGAGAATCATTAACTTATTCGAGATCCTATATTGCTCGCCTCATGCATGAGATGAGTTTAAAAAGTGTATTGAAGCGAAATCTTGTAGTCACCACAGATTCAAACCATAAGCAGCCAGTGTTTGATAACATCTTACAACGGGATTTCTGTAGTATGGAATTGGGAAGAAAATGGGTTTCAGATATTACTTATGTAAGAGTTGGTACTGCCTGGAATTATCTTACAACAATAATGGATTTAGCTGATAGAAAAATAGTTGGCTGGCATGTAAGTACTGATATGTCAACTGAAAATGCAACTAAAAAAGCATGGTTCAATGCTCGGGAAAATCGTGAAATTGTAGATGGGTTTGTTTTTCATTCTGATAGAGGAGTCCAGTACGCAGCAAGTGAGCTTGTAGAATTAGTTAATTCAAATCCAAAAGCAACTCAAAGTATGAGTAGAAAAGGTAATTGTTGGGACAATACTCCTGCCGAAAGTTTCTTTAAAATGATTAAGCATGAATGGCTTTTAGATTTATATTTCACACTACAAGGGAATTAGAAGCTGAAATCCAAAGATATATTCAGTGGTATAACTATGAAAGAATACACTTAGCTATTGGGTATTTTACTCCTGCTGAGATGGAAATAAAATTAAAAGGTTTTTTAAAAAATGTGGCTTAATTAATTTGTACCATATTTTGTTGGTAGTCCATAGCTCACGTTAAGTACTCTAGGCACTTTTTCAACTCTCCACCTACTCATACCTCAAACTATCCACCGGATTCTGAGTAGCTGCTTTAATGCTTTTGAAAGATATAGCAATTGTAGCTATGAGGATGGCAATGAGGCCGCCTAGAATAAAGTAAATGGGTGAAAGTGAGATGTGATTGGCGAAATGTGATAAAGCAAATCGCATGGTGACGATGGCGGCTAAAAATGCGGGTATCATGGCCCAAACCACCCAAATAAGAATATCGGCTAGTATTTTGAGTAAAACTTGTAAGGAAGTACTGCCATGTACTTTGCGTAGACCTATTTCTTTGGTCCGCTTTTGCACATTGAAAACAGAGAGCGCATACATTCCTATAAAACTAAGGAGGATAGCCAATAGTGCTCCACTCAGTATTAAACTAAAAAGTCGTTCTTCGGAATGAAATTTATATTCGTAAATGGCTTCTACTGCCCTGGTATTTATTTTATAATCTGGAAGAAATTTAATAAAAACCTCCTCTAAGGCGGTTTTCTTTTCATCGTTATAATCGCCAATTAGCTTGAGATAGAAGTTGTTTACATTGCTGGCATAAGCGGTTAAGCATAATGGCTGTATTTCTTGTCCGGCATTGTCATCGTAATAGAAATCTTTTACCACACCAATCACCTTTAAAGGCTCATCGCCATGCATCATTAAAAACTGACCAATAGGATTTTCATAGCCCAGCATTTCTACTGCTTTTTGGTTGAGGATGATTCCCATTTTGTCTTCATCATTATCCCTGAAAAATCGACCATTTAATAATTCCAATTGCAGAGTTTCGCAAAAACCCGCCATTACTCTATACTCGTTTAAACTCTTGCCATTCTCCTCCGACTCGCCATACTTGTAAACCACTTGTCCACTAAAACCACCTCCCATTGAATGCACACTGGTTCCTACAGATTGTACAAATGTTAGTTTTTTGAGCTCCTCAGAAATAGACTTTGCTTTTTCTCCAAGTCGTTGATTAAATCCCCTGACTGCGATTACCTTTTCAGCATCGAAACCCAAAGGAATAGATTTCATATAGTTGATTTGAGCATTCACCACCAACAAGCTCACAATTAAGAAAATACTAATAAAGAACTGTAATAATACTGATGAAACGGTAAGGTATTTCTTGCGTTTTAGGCTTTTTGCCCCTCCTTTTACGGCATCTATAACACTTAGTTTTGATAGGTAATGAGCAGGGTAAGAACCTGAAACAAACACCAAGGTGATGATAAACAAAATAATTCCGATAATGCTTTGAAGAGTCAGGATTTGGAGGATATTCAGATCCACTTGAATCAGGTCTGAGAAATAAGGTAGAGCCACCATAGTAAGTAAAACAGCAAAAGTGAGTGCGATGAGACTAAGGAGAGCAGTTTCGAGATAGAAGAGTTTCCTGAGACTCATAAGAGTAGCTCCAAAAGATTTTCTCATTCCAACTTCTAATAATCGCTTTTCCCCATGAAAAATATATAGGTTGATAAAATTGATAATGGCAATCAGTAGAATAAAAGCAGCCAAAAAACCAATGAGCATAATACTTTCCATGCTTCCTTTTCGGCTAATATCCCAATCCACTTTGGTATGTAAATGAATATCGTTCAAAGGCTCTGTCCCTGAAATACATTCTGCATTAAAAGTATTAAACAGCTCATTCACTTTTATATCATTAAGAGTAGTTATCTTTTTACTTACTTCTTCGGCGTTCGCATTCTCTTTCAATAAATAATAGGTGAAAAATTCTAAGCCTCCCATGTATAAATCCGGATTTATGGTTTCCATGGAGCACAGTAATTCAAATTGTAGATGAGAGTTAATGGGCATATCTTCTATCACTCCACCAATAATATATTCTTCCTTGTCAATTTCTACCACCTCTCCAACGCATTCTATACTTCCAAAAATATGCTGTGCTAAAGTTTCTGTAAGCACTAATTTCCCTTTTTGTCCTAGAGCATCATTATTATTCCCACTTAAAAGCTTAAAACCAAAGACATCGAAAAATTCCTTATCCACATAATACATCTCCTTATTATCGAATCTGTCCTCTCCCCTCGCAATGTTCTGATACCATCCTCTGTATATCTGTGTTGTCTTTTCAATTCCTGGGATTTCGGCAGGGACTTCGGAATAGGCTTTTCTCATGCAGATGCCATAGGTTTCTACACTATTTTCTTCAATAATTTTATTGTAAAGCCGAATCACACGGTCTTTATTCTCAATATGTTTATCGAAACTGGTTTCATGTTTTATATAAACCATCAATAGTAAAAAAGCAGCCAAACCAATGGCCAAGCCAGGTAGGTTAACAAACAGCAACATGGGGCTGTGTTTGAAATTTCTGATGCTTATTTTTATTTGATTCATGTTTTTATCTGTTTCAATTTTGGTTTATTCTATATTTTACTCGCGCTAAGCCGCTAAGCCGCAAAGAAAATAGAATATTATTATTTCAATGCTTAAATAACCAGGGCTGCGATCCTTTTTTTGATTCTCCTCAAGACTGCATCCCTACCTGCTTTTATACTTCTTCTTTCACTCTATCATAATGCTTCTTAATTGCTCGCACAAAGCCGCTAAGACGCAATGGAATTTGTCCTTCTAACTTCGTGCTTCGTGCTTCGTGCTTCGTGCTTCGTGCTTTTTCTCTATTCATATCATTTTATTCTTCTTTTAATGTGTCAACAATATTAGTTTTTGCTGCTTTTACTAAATAGAATGCCACCGAGAGCAAGACCACTAAGAATGTGATTAATCCAGGAATAAGGAATATCCAAATATTTAGAGGTGTTTTGTAGGCATATATTTTCAAATATTCTGAAATTATCAAGTAGGAAACAGGAGTGGCGAACAGGAAAGCAATGAGCACATGCCTTGAGAATTCCTTAAATAATGCATTTTGAATATTAGCAATTGAAGCTCCAAATAGTTTCCGTAATCCCACTTCCCTTTGCTTGGTTCTAATTAGGAATAAGCTCAAACCAAATAAACCAGAGAGCGCTATTAAGCATATAATGAAGGCAATAAATGCGATAATATTTGCATAGGTTTTTTCTTTAGAATATAGCTCTTCAAGTGTTTCATCGAAAGAAAGTAAATAAAATCGACCAGCACTATCCAGCTTTCCCCATTCTTTCTGAAGAAATTCCCTTACCAACTCTTCAGTACCAGATTTATATTTCACTGCTATCTGATTTAAGTAGTTTTTTGTTAAGTCAATATTTAAAGGCGGAATAGGATAATGTATGGAATGAAAATGGAAATCTTTAATCACCCCTATCACTTCTTTATGAGCTACAATTTTTCCAATTGGCTCCTTAAATCCTAATTGATAAACGGCTGTTTCATTAAGAATTGTAGTTTCATAATCACCTGGATATTCTCTAGAAAAAAACCTCCCTTCAATTAATTCAAAGTCAAATAACTCTAAAAAATCGAAATCTATCGCCATTCCTTCTAGTCTAATTTCTTCTTCTGGTTTATCGAAACGAGATACCATATAACTCATACTAGAGTTACTGGGAGGACCTTCCATGGCAGCTGCTGCTGAGATTACACTAGGATTTTTCTTGATATTAGCTAAATATTCAGGACCAAGATTAATATCCTCAAAATTGACCAATATTATATTTTCTCTGTCAAAACCCATATCTATATTTTGTCCGAAGTTCATCTGCAAACGAACACCAAAAACGGTAGAAATAAGGATGATGACAATAAACAACTGAAAAACAATAAGTGTCTTTCTAAAAAAACTCTTAGATGACAATTTAAGAAAGCCCGATTTCAACACCTTGACAACCTCAATATGAGATAAGCGATAGGAAACATAATAGCCCGATAGAAAACCTATAAAAATACTTAACAAGACAAAATAGGGTAAATAATAGAATATTCGATTATTAAAAAACTCAATTGGTATATCGAGAATTGGCATGATATGGGGAAGAAAAATCTTATATAAAAATACACTTGGAACAATAGCTAATACAGATAATAAAATAGATTCACCAAGAAATTGTTTTCTAATATCTAGTGGCTTGGCTCCCATTACTTTTCTCATTCCAATTTCTTTACTTCGCTTTATCGAAATGGCAGAACTTAACACAATATAATTCGCTGAGGCCACAAAAAGGACTAATAGTCCTAGTATTAGAAGAATAAAAACTACTTCATATTCTAAAAATAAATCCTGATACATGGTTTGAAAAGGAACAAGTCGTAACTCCGTATTTTTAATAGAATCAGAACGCTCAGCAATAAATCCATTTAGTTTCTTTTGAAATTCAAGATGGTCACAATCTTTATTTAATAGAAGATAGGTATAGTAATCTCTTCCTCCCCAATTATCAATAATTCCAGTATGAATATTTTCATCACTTAGAAGCGTTATCGTCTCCAATGAAAAATTAATATTAGTCAGGAAATCAGGACGAAAACTAGAATTCTCTGGTAGATTGTAAAAAACAGCGCGTACAGTAAAAACCTGTTCTTTGCCTTTATGTTTAACTTTTAAATTCTCCCCAATAGGGTTGATATCTCCAAAGAATTTTTCCGCTGCCTTTTCTGAAATTAATATGTTATTCTTATCTATTAGTAACCCCTTTGGATTAATATCATTTAAAAAAGGAATGGTAAATACATCGAAAACATTATCATCAATAGCATAGAATTCCCTTTCCTGTATTTCCTCATTTTGATGTATAATTTTACTTTTCCAATAATGATGATACCTTGTACTTGTTATCACTTCTGGATATTTCTGCTGAAGGCTTTCTCCTACTCTGTAGGCTGTTTTCATTCTAGTTTTACGAAAATCTGTTAGATAGGATTGAACCAAGAACAACTGTTCTCTTTTCTCATGATTTTTATCATAGCTAAACTGAAACATAATATAAACCATAACAACATAGGCTATAAAA
Source organism: Bacteroidales bacterium (assembly GCA_016744655.1). Taxonomy (GTDB): domain Bacteria; phylum Bacteroidota; class Bacteroidia; order Bacteroidales; family UBA12170; genus UBA12170. The sequence goes on from JADGDY010000078.1 coordinate 12,589, forward strand.
AAGGCTACAGATAAACTTACCAGGTTCACTGTGGTGAAAAACCTATTTTTCCAAAATTGTTTTATCGCAGAATTGATATAGTTGATTATCATATTAATTGGTCGTTATCTGTTTATCATTTTCTTTTGGTTTTATTCAAATTCTAAATTTCAAATATAATCCACTTTATACTCACGCAAAGACGCAAGGGCGCATAGAAATTTGTCCTTCAAACTTCAAACTTCAAACTTCGTGCTTCGTGCTTTCCTCCTATTCATATCGCAAAGCATCTACAGGGTTTCTTCGGGCTGCCTTAAAGGTCTGCCAGCTCACAGTTATAAGAGCAATTACTAATGTTATAGCAGCTGATAGCAAGAAAACCCACCAATCTATTTGAGTTTTATAAGCGAAATTTTCTAACCATTTTCTCATGGCAAAATAAGAAAGTGGTGTGGCCAAAATAAAGGATACGGTAATCCATATCACCACATCTTTAATTAATAATAAAAGAACCTCATTGATAGATGCGCCATTCACCTTTCTGATTCCTATTTCCTTTGTTCTTTGTTCCGATATGAAAACAGAAAGCCCTATTAATCCGAAACAAGCAATTAAAATACTGAGTATGGAAAAGGTATTGATGAGTTTTAATAATACACTTTCAGATTCATATTGTTCTTGTACTTCTTCTTGCATAAAATGATAGCGAATAGGCTGGCCAGGAAAAACCTCTGCTAGCTTCTGCTCTACTAATTCTATCACTCGTTGAGACTCATCATAAAGAAATTTGACCAAAACAAAACGATATCTCATTTTTTCATCTGCTGAAATATGAAATGCAAAACTTTCAATATTGTGATGTAAGGATTCATAATGAAAATCGCTGATGATGCCTAATATTAAGAACTCTTCCTCACTACTACCTTCTGCATTCTCGTCAACGGGAAATTGACTGCTACTGATTTGTTCTTCACTATACTTTTGCTGAAGTTGATGATAAAAAGTCTCATTGATATACCATCCTCCCTTTGCCTTTTCCCTATCGGGATGGAAATATTGTATAACAGGAATATCTAATGTTTGTAGGGCATCAGCTTCAATAAATCCAAATTTAAAAGGAAAGGAATTCTCGGCATTGGTAAAAGTCATATCCTGTAGTCGATAACCTGGATAATGACGACCTGCTGCTGCATTCATTACCGCTTTATCATTTTTCAGCTCTTGCTTTAGTATACTAATTTTTTCATTATTCTGGGGAACTTGAATCACCAAAACCTGTTCGCTATTATAACCTAAATCTTTATTTTGGATATAACCTATTTGTTTATTAATCAGCAAGGTAAAACCAATTAGGGCAATCACTGCCGTAAACTGAAATATCAGCAGAATGACAGCAAATTTCCTTTTGCTTTTCAGTTTAATAACCGATAATAAGGATTCTTTTTTTACTAAATCGGAGGAGGCTATCAATGAAATAATTAGACTTAGTAATAAGAGGCTCAGTAGACATAAAGAAATAAAGTTAAAGGAGAAGAACGAGATTTTAAAATCGCCAAAATAGTCAGTTCCAAATAGTCCTTGAAAAGTGACCAAAATGTATATAGCCAAAATCAAACTGATGAATACTGAAATAAATATTTCCGAAAAAGTTTGAAATAGGATCTGATTCTTAAATGCTCCCATCAAGCGCATCATAAAGTTGGCTTTACGGTAGAAGGAGGCTTTAGCAGTATGCATAATCACAAAATTCAATATGGCCAATGCCAATATCAAAAATCCGATGATGATTAAAACCTGATGAGAAGATTTACGAACGGTGGACTTCATTTCTCCCGTTAATCCGGCCGTAAAGTGTATATCGAAAATCGGCTGTAAATGAAAATTAAAAGCATCCAATGGAGGGCCATGAGCATTTTCGAGACTAATCTTTGCACTTTCAGTCAAGCCAGATTCAAAAGCCTCTATATCTGTACCTTCTCTAAGTTTTAAATAGATAGCTGTTCCAAAAACCTTACGGGCCTTTAAAATCTCTACTGTTGGTGAAAAATGACCCGATTGCGAAAACAACACTTCATAAGAGAGATGAGAATTCATGGGCATTTCTTCTACAATACCTCCCACCGTATAACCAATTAAACTATCCTGATGGGCAGTAAAAGATCTCACGAATACTTGCTTTCCAATAGCGCTCTCTTTTGGGAATACTCGTTCCGCCATTTTTTGTGTGAGAAAGACCATATTAGGCTTATCAATATTTCTTTGATCTCCCAGAATCAGGGAAATGGAATAAAAATCGAGAAAGGAGGAGTTGATAAAAATAGCATGATCTATTTTATACTTCTCCCCTTCCACATCCATTTCTTCTATGCTGTGATAAGTATGACAAGTGGTGGAAGAAGTCACATTTACATCCTCCTCAATAACATCTTGAATACATGCAAAGGTGCTGGTATTATAAGTACCATCCCCTAGCCTAGAGACCAATCTATATGCATTTTCTCCATTTTCAATGAACCTGTCATAACTGGCATGATGTGACGTATAAGAGAAAATAGCCAAGGCAATAGCCATAGCCAAACTCAAACCCATAATGCTTATTATAGAATAGAGTTTGAAAGACCACAAACGCGTTATTGACAAGCGAATACTTTTGATAAGCATCATATTTCTAGTTTATTATTTAATCATTCATAACGCAAAGCCTCAATCGGGTTTCTTCTTGCTGCGAAAAACGTTTGCCAACTTATGGTTATTATTCCTATAAGAAAAGCCATAATTCCTGCAAATGCAAAAACCCACCAGCTAAGTTCCGCTTTATAAGCAAAGTTCTGTAACCAAGTATTCATAGCATACCAAGCAATGGGAACAGCAATAATAAAGGCAATTATCACCCATTTTATAAAATTATAATTTAACAATTTTACAATTTCGAAAACAGCGGCTCCATTTACTTTTCGAATACCTATTTCTTTCACTTTACTATTCATAAGCAAAAATGTAACTCCAAATAAGCCTAGCATAGAAATTAATATAGAGATGCATGTAAAAAGAAACAAAATAGTGGCTGTTTGCTTTATTTCGGCATATAAACTTTCGAATTTTGTATTCATAAACGAGTAATTGAAAGGAACTTCTGGCAGAATCTGATTCCATAGAACCTCAATTTCTTTTATGGTTTCCTGAGTTTCACCAGGTAATAATGATATGGATAGTGAGTAAAAGTTATCAGACCATTCTTTTGAAATGATTAATGGAGGTATTTTACTGTATATCAATCCTACATGAAAATCTTTCACTACACCAATAATTTCATGGTTACCATCTCTATACATTGATTTTCCGACAGCATTCTCCCAATTCATTTGTTTTGCTAATGTTTCGTTTACGATAAACTCTTTGGTATCGCTATTGGTTCCTTCTCTGAAATTTCTACCTTCCAATAATTCCAAGTTAAAGGTATTAAAGAAGTTATCATCTACATAGAGCGCGTTAAACATTTGATACTGTTCTGAGCCCTCAGGTTGATAGCCATTAGCAGTAGTTTCTAATCCAGGAATTCCAAAACTAGCGGATGCATTTACCACACCTGGTATTTTTTTAATTTCATCGATGAGCATCTTTTGTTTCGCACCAACTGAACCATGAGAAATATTGAGAACATGCTCCACTTTAAAGCCCAAATCCATATGCAAGGCATAGTTTAACTGCTTATAAACCATCAGTATGGAGGAAATAAGAACAATAGAAATGCAAAATTGAAATGCTGAAATATAATTCAATCTCCTGCTTCGAAAAGGGCTTGAAAAAGAACTAATATCTTCAATGCTAATGATTTTATTTTTGTAATTTACAAATTGGATAAAAGCAGTAATACTGCTTATGACAACAATCGCCATTATCAATATGAAAAAATTTTCCTTCAATTGAAAGGATATAAAATCAGCTTGGAATAATTGAAAAATAGGAGTCCTTAACACATAGATAATAATCACAGAAAACACGTTTGCAATAATAAATAGCAGAAACGATTCGATAAAAAATTGTTTTGCTATCCCAGTTTCATCAAATCCAAAATAGTATTTAATACGAAACTCCTTTAAACGAAGGGTTAATACTCCGCTGGAAATAAAAAGATAATTAATGATGGCAATTAGAAGAATGAGAGCCCCAATAAACAGGAGCAGTAACACTTGTTTTCCATCCTTACTATTGCTATCCCAATCCACATCAGAAAACAAATGAATTTGCGCTAAAGGCTCCAGATAAAATTCACTATAAAACCCTGAATCTTCATCCTTTTTATTAATTTTTTCCCATAAAAAATCGGGCAACCTTTCTTCTGCTTTTGATTGTAAATGAATTGAATATAGCTTGACAAAAGTATGAGCAGATATTCCCCCATCCCAACCAATATACACATCGGGTGAATTAATTAATATTTGCATCGGAAAAACTGCATCAAATTGAATGTGAGAATTTAAAGGAATATCGGCTACAATTCCGGTAATTATATATGAATTATTGTCATATTCAACAAGATTTCCTAAAGCGTTTTCTTTTCCAAATAATCGCTCAGCAACTTTTTGAGTAAGTACAATACTATTCTTAGCAGCTAGGAGCTGATTTGGCTGCCCTTGAATAATATCGAAAGAAAAAAACTCGAATAAATTGATATCAGCAAAAATTACTTTCTCAAGGTCAACCTCCTTATCGATATATTTAAGCGTATTTTCATGCCAGTTGTTTCGTATTCTGACCACATCTTCAATTTCTGAAATTTCATTTTTTAAAGCTGGGCCATAAGGCATTCTAATTGAAGAACTGATATCTCTTGTTTTTGGGCTTGTAGCTATTTCATTTACCCGAAAAATCCGATCCTTATCTTTATGAAAACCATCAAAAGAGTATTCAAAACTAACATATAAGATAATAAGCATTGAGCAGCTTAATCCTAACACTAATCCAAATAGATTGATGAAAGAATAAATTTTAAAATTCTTAAAACTATAAAAAGCAGACTTAATAATATTTATCATTATTATGTTTTTTTTATTAAGGTTTCTTTATTCATATCTCAAAGACTCAATAGGGTTTCTTCGAGCTGCTTTATAACTTAAGCCACTGATGGTCAACAACACTAAGACCAAAGAGATAATTCCGGCTAAAGTAAATATCCACCAGTTTAATGCAGCTTTATAGGCAAAGTTCTCGAGCCACTTGTTCATGCCATAAAATGCTATTGGAGTAGCAATGACAAAGGATACCGCCATCCATTTTATAAAACTTATGTTTAGCATCTTGATCACTTCAGGAATGGTGGCACCATTTACTTTTCGAATACCTATTTCTTTTGTCCGGCTAGCCATCATAAAAGAAGCCATTCCAAATAATCCTATACTGGCAAGGAAAATGGCTATGAAGGAAAAATAAGACATCAATTTAAAAGTCCTTTCATCTTTCTGATAAAGTTGCTCCACTCTTTCATCTAAGAAGTGAAAATCAAACATTTCATCGGGATAGATTTTTTGACTCGTTTCTTTAAGGATATTGATGGCATTGCTAGCATTGGACGAATTGAGTTTTACAATAAGTCGGGAACACCAATCTTGGTTAATAATGAAAAACACAGGCTTAATTTTATCATGAAGAGATTCAAAATGGAAATCGTTAATAACACCTACAATTTCCCTATTTGCATATGGCCAATGACTGAAAATCTTTTGTCCTATTGGATTTCCCTGAATGCCTAAAAAACTTACAGCTGCCTCATTTAAAATTAATGATTCGGTAGCATCTGTTTTTAGTTGATTAGAAAAAAGTCTTCCTTGAGATGCTTCTATCCCGAGCGTTTTAAAATAATCAAATTGTATATGTACAATAGGAAGCCTTGCCCACTCTGCTTCTTCTGTTAGTTTGGCTGCTCCCCAATTATTTAGGCTGCCAGAAGGAACACGACTTGCTGTTGAAACACTCTTCACCATACTTTGTTCGAGAAGCACTTGTTTGAGCGAAAGATATTTTGCTTCATCACCATAATCATTTACACTGGCAACAAGTACATACTCTTTATCAAATCCTAAGCTTTTATTTTGAAGAAAATTAATTTGTCGCAACATAACCAAAGAACTTGCGATTAAAACAATGACAATAGTAAACTGAGCTCCCACTAAAATCTTTTTGATTTGAAAACCAGAACCCATCCCTTTTTCATTTGATTTCATCACTTTAGTAGGGTTATAGGAAGACAAAACAATTGCAGGATACCAACCAGCTAATGCGCCAACTATGAACACCATACCAACAAGACCTAATATCATATATGGACTGATCAACATTGAAAATACAATGGATTTCCCTGCCAATATATTAAATAGTGGCAAGCTCAACCAAACCAATATTAAGGCAATAACAAATGAGATAAAAAACACAATCATCGACTCCGAGATAAATTGCTTAGCCAACTGAAAACGTGAAGCTCCAAAAGTCTTTCGAACACTAATCTCAAGAACTCGTTTTGTCGCATTTGCCGTTAAAAGATTCACATAATTAAAACTAGCAATCAACAATATCAGCAAACCAATGGCTGAAAAAATCAACACATAAACAATGCTATTCTGAGGTTGAATATCGTTTGACATATGAGAAGAGTAAAGATGGATATCTTTTAGGTTTTGTAGTTTAAAAACCGTTAAAGCATCATCACCTTTAGCGTCTTTTACTAAGTCGGAAATTTTCGCTTCCGTTTCGGGTTTTGAAAACTGCTCTTGCATCTCAAAATAGACCAGAAAATTTTGCCACCCCCAATCCCTCATGCTTTCTTCGCTAAACAAATTATTGGCACCTGCTAATGAGATTAAAAAATCATATCTAAAATGTGAATTTTGTGGCATATTTTCAAAGACTCCTGTAATGGTGCCTTTATATTCATTATTGAGTATTAATAGTTTACCAATCGGGTTTTCATTTCCAAAATACTTTTGTGCAGCTTTTTCTGAGATTACAATAGTTTCGGGATCTTCCAAAGCTGTTTTGGCATTGCCAAATTTAAATTTGAAGGAGAACATTTGCAATAAATCAGCATCCACAAAAACAGCCAAGGGTTCGCTAAATTTTAACTCTTCATGTTGTACAGCCATATCTCCCCTAATCAAAATTCGGGCGGATTCCTTTATTTGCGGAAGTTGATCTGTAAGAAGTTTCGCTATTTGAGGTGCCTGATAAGGGTGCTCTTCTTGACAAAGTCGATAAATGACATCTGCTTTGTCGTTATAACGATCATAGCTTAATTCTCGTGAAACATATAAGAACAACAAAATCACTACTGCCAAACCTATAGAAAGACTAGAAATACTAATAACGGAGTATATCCTATTTTTAGTAAGATTTGCAAAAGCAATTTTTATATAATTTTTAATCATAACATTGTTTTTTTAAAATGATTAATTCCTTTTCCTTGGTTTCACTGCGACAGATACTTCTTCACGAAATATCATATCATTTAAATCATCTTATGTTTTCTTATAATTCTCTCTTTGGTTTACAATATTATCAAGTATATATATTGGGGGAGGGAACTTAGTTTTTCTCTTCTGTAATTACTTCACCATCCAATAAATTAATAGTACGGTGTGCAAAACCTGCATCTCTATCGGAGTGTGTTACCATAATGATGGTAGCACCATCTTGATTGAGTTCGGTGAGTAGGTTCATCACTTCTAAACCATTTTTAGTATCCAAGTTACCTGTTGGCTCATCGGCTAATACCAGGTCAGGGTTAGCTACCACTGCTCTTGCTATCGCCACTCGTTGCTGCTGTCCACCAGATAATTGTTGAGGATAATGCTTGATACGATGTCCGATTTTCATTCTTTGTAAAACCTCCTCTACTCTTTTCTTTCTTTCTGAAGCACTCATCTTTAGATAAATAAGCGGAAGTTCTACATTTTCATATACAGTAAATTCATCAATCAAATTAAAGCTTTGAAATACGAATCCTATATTTCCTTTTCGGAAAACGGTTCTGTCTTTCTCTTGAAGTTTGGCTACTTCTGTTCCACCAAACTGATAACTTCCATCAGAAGGATTATCGAGGAGTCCAACAATGTTGAGTAAGGTAGATTTACCACATCCCGATGGGCCCATAATGGCTACAAATTCTCCTTTTTTCACATTGATATCTACTCCATTTAAGGCATATGTTTCAATGTCTTCCGTTCTAAATACTTTGGTTAATTTTTCAATTTTTATCATGTCTGTTGTTTTTATTGTTTTCTTTTTTTAGTGGCCACAAATGCACGAATGAATTTTGGCTTATATATTTTATTTCACTAATTCTCTATCACTTTTATTTTCTCGAAGGAGTGAATGATTTAATGTTTTAATGATTCAATAATTTGACTACTCTTCTAGTCTTTCATTTATCATTGTTATATTCATTCCTCTAGTGCTTTAGTACTTATTGTTTTGATGGGCTCACGCAAATCTACCTGGCTACGCAGTTAGACAGGGCCGCTGAGACGCAAAGAACAATTCTACTTTTTATGTCTTTTATTTGATATTATTACTCATCATTATTTATCCAATTCTAAATTCTCTTTTTACTCGAAAACCAGACTCCCTATAGAGTTGGGGCAAAACTGGTTTTCATTTTCTTTATGATTATATGTTAAATATTTTCAAAAAATCAATTTCTAGGTAAATATATTATTCATCGGTATTCATTACTATTTGACTCCATTGAATCAAGCTTTGTGCCGAAAAGACTAACAGTCTATTTATCATGTTTTTATGGAAGATATTATCAATTAAAAAATGGTCTAAGTGTAAATATTTTTTACAGTGATTGTATATATAATTTACAAATATTCGATTGAGCAGAATTGTGCTTTGACATAAAAAATAGTAGGATTGTAATGATAATTGTTTTCATTTAAAATGTTGTTTGAATTTTTAAATGATTATTTCTTTTTAATTTCAATTTATACTAAGAAATTCCTGCCCGTATCTGTCCCCATAATAACTCTTGAAACAAATTCACTTCCTTACTAATTATTCATTTCTTAGTGCTTCTACTGGATTTCTTCTCGCTACTTTTATTATTTGAAAGCTTACAGTAATCATTACAACTATAAGAGCAATAATCCCGGCCGAAGCAAATACCCACCAACCTATCGCAACTTTATAGGCATAATTTTGCAACCAAACTTTCATTACATAGATGGTTATTGGAACCGCTACTACAAAGGCAATTCCAACTAGTTTAGCAAAACCATTATTCAGCATCATTAATATTTGAACTACTGTGGCACCATTTACTCTTCGAACTCCAATTTCTTTGGTGCGCTGTTGAGAGATAAATAGAGATAGCGCAGTAATACCTATAATGCTGATAATGACACCAAGAATTGAAAAGGTAAAAAGTATGCGTCTCAGAATATTTTCCGCTTTGTATTGCTGCCCAATCTTTTCGTCCATAAAAAAGTATTCGAATTCTTTATCGGGATAATTTTTATTCCAAACTTCCCTAATGATATCTAAACCTTGTTTTGTATTTCCAGCTTGTATTCTAATATGAGTAAATCTTGCACGAAATGGCGATTCCCCTAATAAGAATGCAAAATCACCCACCGCTTCATGAGCTGAGTTATAGTTAAAATCCTTTGCTACCCCAAGTATTTTTACCGGATGATCATTCTGATCTAAATTGTGAATAGCAGCATGGGCTTCAAGGGCTTCTATTGTTCCATGTTTTTCCAATAATCTATTAAACAAATGTTCATTAATTAGCATTCCTTCAACTGTATCGGCAGAAGGGGAAATCCAATTATGAAGCAATTGAATATTCATTGTTTTTATATAGTCATAATTAGCAAGAACGAAATCGGCAGATCCTTCAATTCCCATTTCTTCGAGTGGAAAATCTTGTGTGGGGTAACCAAAGTATTGACGGGTAAAACCAACAGATTTAATTTGAGGACTCTTTTTTAGTTCATTGGCAAAAATACTTGGAGCTTTTGAGAAGTCTTCCACCTGCACAACAACTACATTTTCTTTCTCGAATCCCAATGGTTTTGTCGTTATATAATCTACCTGATTGTTCACAATAAAGGCACTTGATATGAGAACAATAACGATGCAAATTTGTAATACAACTAATACTTTCAAAATAAAGTTCCCTGAGGAATTATCACTTTTTGTGAGTAGCTGGACTGTTGAGATTTTTCTTAGAATAAAGAATCTTACAAAAAATGCACTTAGTGCTCCACAAATAAAAAGCACTCCAATTATTGCTATGTATATTACAGGCTCAGAATAAAAAATATTAAAATCTATCTCGAAAAACTGATTAATTTGTGCTCCTATTATTCCCAATAAAAAAAGTGAGAGTAGAATAGATGCTGAGCATTGCACCAGTACGTCAACCAAAACCTGTGCTATTACTGTC
>JADGDY010000079.1 GCA_016744655.1 Bacteroidales bacterium
TTCTTTGCATAGCCATAGCTACGGAAATCATTTCTTTTGAAAAGTAAGAGAAATAGAAACGATTTATATCAATCAATATGGTTTTTAAATGGTATTATTATCTATACTCGATTTTTTTGATTTACGGAGTTGAAGTGTTTTGGTTAGGGAATGGGGCTGTTTGGCCCCATTTTTATCTCCTGACCATCAAAAAAACTCCATTCAGTCGTTTAACAGCCCATCCTATTCGTCGATAAAAATGCCCTATTGGTCTATATTGTTTGTTGCTGGCTCATGGCTACTGTAGTTTTGCCACAAACTATAATACCATGAATAGCAAATATTTTCTTTTTTTAAGCCTTGTAGTACTTTTCTCTGCTTGTTCCTCTCAAAAAACCATTAGCACAAAATGGCAAGAAGATTCCACAAAATCTAGTTCTGAAACTCCAAGAACAGCCTATCAATACAACTCAGAGTATAAACTCTTTTACCTTTTCACTAACGACAAAGACCATCTGTACATCAACCTAAAAGTGGATGATCAAAATGTGCAGAAAAGGATATTATTGAGCGGTTTCACCATCTGGATAGACTCCTCCGCTAAAGCCAAAAAATATATGGGTCTTAAATACCATGTAGACCCCAACAAAATGATAATGAAGCCACAGGAACTTCAGAATTATCTTCCTTTAGATGAGAATGGGAAAAAGATGAGTTTAACCACCTATATTATAAAAAACATGATTCAAGAACCCCTTGGATTCAATCAAATAAACGAAGATATTCATTTCAGCTTTAACAATGACAGTGAGAGAAGCCTCAATTTTCAACTAAAACTTCCCATCAGTTACTTTTCTAATCAAGCTAATGCCAAGCCAATTATCAGTTTGATTTTAGAGTCAAAAGCACCCACAAACATGAATCAAAGACCTCAAGGAGGAAGTCCTCAAATGGGCATGTCTAATGGAGGTGGAAGATCTGGTGGTGGCCATAGTGGTAGTGGCCACGGAGGCAGAGGAGGTGGAAGATCTGGTGGTAGTGAAAGAGTAGATGGCCAAGCACAAAAAAATAAAATAAAAGACATGAAAATCGAAGTCAAGAAACTACAACTCACCAGCCATGAATAAACTCTCAACAACACTGTTTCTACTTTTTGTGAGCCTTGTTTCCTATGGTCAAGAAGATATATTAGAAACCAATATCGATTCCTGGTTTTGCTGTGATTTAGATGCAGCTCTAATAGACATGAGCGAAACCTACAATCTGAAGTTTCATTACGATAAAGCTAAACTGAAAGAAATAAGATTTACAGAACATCCCAGAAATAAACCTTTAAAAGAGGTCCTCGATAACATCTGCAAATATAATAAACTAAAATACTTTGTAAACGATGACCAAACCATTTGGATTGTAGATAAATGGTTTAAAAGAGGACAAGAAACCGTTTTTGAAACCAAAGTATATCATGGAGCTTCCTCTAAAAATAACTTCTCCATTGCAGGGCAAATAGTAGATGAGCTAAGTCATGAGTCCTTACCATTTGTGAGTATATCGGTAAAAGGAAACACTAAAGGAACCATTAGTAATGTGGATGGGAATTTCACCCTCATCAATGTTCCAACCGACACTTCAACAATTGTATTCTCCTATATTGGATATGAAAAAAAGGAGGTGTTCCTAAGTCCTAAAACCATCACAACAAATATGCTCATATCTTTAAAACAACAAGCATTGGTTTTAAACGAGGTGAATGTTACTGCCGAAATACAAGATGTGATGCAGGTTTCAAAGCAGCAAGCTGGTATTTTTAAAATGTCGCCCATAAAACTACAAACCTTACCCAACCTTGGCGAGAAAGATATATTGCGCTCTTTTCAGTTGATGCCGGGTATTAGCGCCGCCAACGAAAACTCTTCTGGGCTTTATGTAAGAGGAGGAACTCCCGATCAGGTTCTGGTTTTATATGATGGATTCACCGTTTATAATGTGGAACATATGTTTGGTTTTTTTAGTGCTTTTAATAGCAATGCCATAAAAGATGTTCAGCTTTTTAAGGGTGGTTTCGATGCCAAATATGGTGGTCGTTTGGCCAGTGTGGTAGAAATTACCGGGAAAGATGGAAACCAGAAAGGATTCAATATTGCTGGCGATGTGAGCATGATGTCGGCCAATGGATTTGTAGAATTCCCCATTGGGAATAAAGTTACCGCTACCTTATCGGGAAGAAGGAGCTGGAAAAGCCCACTCTATGATAAAATATTTGAACAATATACCGAAACGGAGGAGGGCCCTCAAACTGGATTTAGGCTTGGAGGAGGAACCCAGCAAACCACATCATATTTCTACGATGTGAATGCAAAATTGACTTATAATCCCACTGAAAAAGACAGGATTAGTTTTAGTTTTTATAATGGAAAAGATGAACTAGATAACTCCTTAAGCCCCATGGGAGGAGGCAAGTTTGGTGGTAATTTTAGCATAGAATCAGTGGACGAGACCAGCTGGGGGAATACCGGAGCATCTATCAATTGGTCGAGACAATTTAACGATAGGTTTTATATGAATGCTTTGGCTAGCTATTCTAATTATTTCAGTTTGCGTGATAAATCTAGTTCAGGTTCCATGCAAAATGCCAGTGGCGAATCCACTAGCTTTACAAGGGGGATAACAGAAGATAATAACCTTTTGGATTATACCTCAAAAGTAGATTTCGAATACCAATTAAACGAAAGCAATCACATACAATTTGGAGCGCAACTTACTCATAACGATATAGATTATACTTATGTAAATGCGGACACCCTGACTATTATCGATAGAAAAACCGATGGACAAATTTACACGGGATACCTTCAAGATAAAATGAAACTATTTGATGGTAAACTGATTATTACTCCAGGTTTGAGATATAATTATTTCAGCGAAACTCAGAAAAACTATTTTGAACCCCGATTGATTAGCGTCTATAATTTCAGCGACAAATGGAGAATAAAAGCTTCCTATGGAAATTATTATCAATTTGCAAGTCGAGTACTCAGAGAAGATGTCACTGGAGGAAGCCGCGACTTTTGGGTATTGGCCGATGATGACCAACTTCCTGTGAGTTCATCAACACAATATATTTTAGGTGCTGCCTACGAAACAAAAGACTATTTGTTTGACGTGGAGGCCTTCTATAAAGACATGGACAATATCACCGAATATTCATTGAGAGTAAAAACCGATAGAACCGGTATTGACTATTCCGAGAATTTCTTTACTGGATATGGAACCGCTCGAGGTATTGATGTATTGGTTCAAAAGAAATACGGAAACTTCACCGGTTGGGTTGCTTATACTTGGTCTCAGGTGATTCACCATATTGACGAATATGGCGACTATGACTTTTATGCAGCCCATGATGTGACTCATGAGCTCAAATTGGTAGGAACCTATAAATGGAAAAACTGGGATTTTGGAGCCACTTGGATTTATGCAACTGGCCGACCTTATACCGCACCCGAAGGTGGTTATGAATTAACCTTACTAGATGGAACCACAGCCGATTTTATCAATGTTTCTGTTAAGAATGGAAATAGATTACCGGCTTATCATCGATTAGATTTATCGGCAAATTACAACTTTAAAGTAGGAGGAAAATCGCCTGCAAGTATTGGTTTCTCTATATTCAATGCCTATAACCGATCCAATGTTTGGTATAATGAATATGAGATTGTAGATAACGAAGTGATAGAAACTCCAGTTTACTATTTAAACTTTACTCCAAATATTAATCTAACCTTTAAACTGAAATAATGATAACTATAAAATCTAGATATATTTTACTTTTTAGCCTCCTCCTATTTTTCTCTTCTTGCGAAAAAGTAAACCTACAAACTGCTGACCCAAATGTGGCTGTGGTGGAATCATATATTAACCCTGGAAATGAGATTCAAGTAAAAATTAAAAAGCAAATTGTGTTTGATGGAGATGATAGTGGTGGAGGTTTTATTGAAAACTTATCGGTAAAGATTCAACACAATGGTGATTGGGAAGAATTGGTTTACAAGTATGATAGTATTTATGTTTTAGAGAATACTTTGGTTGAGTCGGGAGATGCTTTTGAAATTGAGTTTGAGTATAATGAGAAAATCATTAAATCTGAAACTAGTATTCCTTTTCCACCAAACAGCTTCCAAAGCTCTTCAAGTACCGTTGAAATCCCCACTATTGGTCCAGGATATGAACCACCAGAACCAACGCTACTCACCTGGAGTAATCCAGATTCAGAATACCATATGGTTGTAATAGAATCAACAGATGAAGATGCTGAACTCATTAACGATTCTGATGATGATCATCCCCCAAAAACATTTAGAAACGCACCCATACAAGGAGACGAACAAGAACTACATTTTAGAAATTTCACCTATTATGGAAGACACCGAGTGATACTCTATAGATTAAATCCGGAATACGCTGCTCTTTACGAAGATTTAGGAAGTAGTTCATTGGACTTAACCGCACCCACAAGTAATATTGAAAATGGTTTAGGAATCTTCACCGGAATAAATGCTGACATCCTATATATCAATGTTGTTTCAGCTAGTAAATCATATGAAAAACAATAAGAAAACCATATATACCATTTTAGCACATCTAGGGTTTTGGATCTTAGTATTTCTTCTAAATTGGGCCACATTAAGCAACTCAGATATTGTTGTGAATTTTAAATTCATGGCTTTTAATCTGTTCTTTAACTTATTGTTTTTTTATACCACCTACTTTGTTTTAATGCCTTTTCTTTTAAAAAAGAAAATCTGGCTATTTATCATATTAAGCCTCACACTAATAAGTGTTTCTGTCCTAACTAAAGGCTATTTAGGGCGAGAAGTGTTTGATAAAAGAAAACGAGAAATTCGAATGGCCCAAAGAGGTCCATCTGATACTAATCCCGAAGCCTTTTTTAATCAAAAACAAAAACGCCTTCCTTTTGGGTTTTGGCGACAGTTTGGCTTTATCGCCATTGGTCTACTATTCTTTTATTTCTTAAGTATCTCAATACGGTTTATCGAAAAATGGCTCGACGATGAAAAGCAAAAAACACAATTGGAACAGGACAAGGTAAAAACAGAATTGGCCTTTCTAAAACAACAGATCAATCCTCATTTTCTATTTAACTCCTTAAACTCCATTTACTCGCTTTCCATCAGCAAGTCTGAGAAAACCACAGCTTCTATTGTAAAACTCTCTTCTATTCTTCGTTATATGCTTTATGAAACCGAACCCTCTCGCTCCAGCTTGCAAAATGAATTATCGGTAGTACAAGATTATATTGAATTACAAAAGCTAAGGCTAACAGATAAAGTAGAAGTAAAGGTAAATGTACAAGGAGAATTTGAAGACTATATGTTCGAGCCTTTTATCATATTGCCCATCATTGAAAATGCTTTTAAGTATGGAGTAGATAATTTGAACAACTCATTCATTAGCATTGATATTTTAGTGGAGAATCATCAACTAGATTTACAAGTGGTCAATAAAGTGGTTCATCAACCGGCTATGCTTCGTAGAGAATCAGGAATTGGCCTAAATAATATCAAGAGGAGGCTAGAAATATTATATCCGGACCATCATCAATTTTCGTCGGACGAGAACAATGAAGTATTTAGCGTAAAAATGCAAATCAAACTTAAAAACCTATGAACTGCTTAGCAATAGACGATGAACCATTGGCATTAAATGTCATTAAGGATTTTTGCTCAAAATTGGAGTTTCTAAATTTAGTGGATACCACTACAAACCCCATTGATGCTCTTCAGATTCTAGAAAGCCATCAAATTGATTTAATTTTTCTAGACATACAAATGCCTAATATTAATGGATTGGAGTTTACTAAAACCATGACCAATCCTCCTATGATTATTTTCACCACAGCTTTTTCGGAGCATGCTTTAGAGGCTTATGAACTTAATGCAATTGATTACTTGGTGAAACCCATTCCCTTCGACCGCTTCTTAAAGGCGGCCAACAAGGCTCAATCGCTCCATAAACTTCAACATACTCATCAAACTCCTATCCAAGAATTTATGATGGTGAAAGCTGATTATGCAACGCTCAAGGTTAGTTTCAGAGACATCCTATATGTGGAAGGATTAAAAGATTATGTGAAAATTATCATGAAAGATCAAATGATTCTCACCAAATCTACCATGAAGCATATTGAATCGAAACTTCCCCAACAGAATTTTATAAGAATGCATAAATCATATATTGCTAACCTTTCAAAAATTGAAAAAATTGAAAGCAATCATATTGTATATGAAACAGAAAAACTTCCGATAGGTAATAGCTATAGGAATGCTTTTTATTCTCGAATTGATAAGTTTAAGCTATAAGCCTGAGATTGAATAATGAAATGTTGAGAGGATTAATATGTAAAAGCATCTTCAATTTAGTTTTCACTAAAACAATCAAATATAAGTTTTAGGCTTTTTTCATTATGGATACAATTGTAAAAAGCTATATAAAGCTAGGGCCAATTCTATGAAAGAGGGTTTTAAGTATTTGTTATCAGTTAAGCTTCATTAGTTACAATTTCTTGATAAATATTTCCGTGTGACATATGTAAGGTATCAGGAAATCAGACGAATATAGATGGTTCTATTTTGTTTTACGATAGATGCAAAATGATGAATAAATTCTAGAATGAGTTCTCTTGTGAATTTCAGGATATGTTTTTTAATCAAATAGATTTACTTCAAGAATACACTTAAATAAACAGGGTGATGATCAGAAAACTCAAATTGTTGACTTACAGTGTTCACTCGTAAAACACTCACATTTGGGCTACAAATAAAGAAATCTTTAATGGTGGTGTTTAATGCAGAATGCCTATAGGCCTCATTTAGCACTCTAGATGTGGGGATGGTGTTTTGGTAAGCAAACTTCCAGCCTTTAAAATGCTTTTCAGGATCGACTTCTGGGAAAGCTACCTTACCTTTATAATCGTAGCTGATTTTATATTGCTGAAAATGTGGAGGGTTCATATTCCAACCTCCTCCAATAATTACATAATTACCTGCTGCATATAATTTCTGAGTTACAGTTTCTACTTCCTGCAATTGAGCCAAACGAATCTCACCCATATAATCGTAGCTATTCAAATGTACATTTATAATAAACAAACTCCTATTTTCCTCCATAGGATATTCAGCAATATCCATGCATTTTTTAGCCGTAAAAAGCTTCTTGGGCCAGTAAAAATCTTTATCATTCAATGGGACTCTCTCATGCGACAAAGCTCCTTTACTACTCATACTCAACATGCCAGAATATACCTTTCCAATAGGTTGGTCAAGGGGAACTGGAATATACGGAACAGCAAAATTAGGACAATAGACCGATTCAAATCCTTTGAGCCTCTTCTGAATTTCCTGAACTTGATTCACACCATAAGCTCTCTTTGAAGCACTATCAACTTTGTGTAAAAGGAAAACATCGGTACTGTCCTTGTAGGATTCTATTTCTTGTAATATGGCATCAAAATTAGCTTTGCCTTTTCCTTCTTCCAGATGAATCCGAATGCCTCCGGAATAAAAGAAGTCCATTTCAGCAGGCATTCCGCCATTGCTAATATTCCAGAGTAAAATGCTTAGAGTATCTCCAACCTTTTCAGAGCTAGGGTCGACGACCCTCAACTTTTTCTGAGGATGGTATTCATGATATTGTATCCAAGAAAAAAAGAAGACGACAGCTAGAAGGCTAATTGCTGCTAGGGTGATTATGAGTTGTTTTAGTTTCAATATTTAGAATTCTACTGCAACTTCAAAAAGTAGGTTCTCAGCGCTAAGGTCGATAAATTGAGCATTATCCATAATATTGATACCAGTGTAGGTTTTCTTCATGCCTTTAACCACAGCAAAACTAATGCTTTGTTCTCCTAAATCTCTTGTAAAACCAAAACTAATATGGTCAGTAATTACATCTGGCATCATCATATTTAATAAAAACTCTGAGCCTACTATTGTCATATCGCTATATTGGTAACCAGCTCTAAATTGCCATTTTGGAATACTATATTGAATTCCGAATTTATAATTCACCTGGTCTTTTCTTCCAAATCCTCCTCCGTTTTCTCCACCAAGAGAAATAGTTTCACTTTGTTTCATGGCCAATCCCCAAGCAGGAACACCACTGTGGCATATTCTATTTACATCAAATGCCATTAGAAACCTATCAAACGGATGGTAAACAAGACCTAGACTCCACTCAGAAGGGATGTCTAGTTTTCCTGATTCGCTAATTAAACCTTTATACTCGTCCATTTTGCTCATAAAAAGCTTGGTTCTAAAGGCTACTCCTGCTTGAAATTTCTCCGATACATTCCATTGAACACCAAGTTTACCACCTACTCCAAAAGAGTTAGCTGTTTCGTTATTGGTTAATTCATTGGGGAATTCAGAATAATGTAATGTTCCAAAAGCTTCTAGTCCCCCTGCACTAAACGACTGCCAAGCGCCAACAACACTTAATCCAATTCCTAATTTATCTCCAAACTTTCTAGAATAGGAAAGCGCAGCGAAATACTGGTTTAGTTGCATGAATGTTGGAGAGGTAACGGTTCCCATTGGATTAATAAATCCTTCGCTTGAGCCAAAATCAGCAATCACAGGGCTGTAATATGTTTTTGTGGCATATTCTCTTCCTCTATTTGCGTTTCCATATATGCTGATTCCAATGCTTTGGTTATCATCGAGACTCATATTGAAACCAATCTGAGGGATTACTAAAATTTTATTTTCAGCTTCAACTTGTCCTGTTGAAAGACCTAAAGGCCACATGCTTGATTGAGTTTGTTCAAATTCTGTGGGTTCGCCAGCTACCATATATGAAGCATTAGGCATGGCTACTTCTATCCCTATTCCTAATTTCTGACCTAAGAATACTTGTCCACCAGGGTTGGTATTTCCCCAAATAGAATTCTCCACATTAGCAACACCAGCACCAGCCATTGACTTGGCTCTGGGGCCGTAGGCTAAACTTGATTGTGCTTGTATCTGACTAACAAATAATAGTAGAGAAAGCATTAATAATGAAGCGAAAAAATTAGATAGATTTCTAGTTCTCATATGATAAAATTTAAAAGTATAAACTTAAAGGATTATTTTTCTCATTTCCATAAAAGACCCTATTCTTTTTCAACAGTTGTTTTGTGATAATTGGAATAGGTAAAAAGAAAAGTAATTGAAGCTAAAACCCTATATTTGAAAACTATATTAATGATTATGGAATATATAAGACACGAAACAGAATTGCCAAAGGCAGTAGAAGAATGGGGATGGAAATACCATCATTTGGGAGTTCCAACAAAGGAGAAAAAGCTAGATGAGATATATTTGCCACAGTTTAAGTTTTATGTTTCCGGTTTTTCTACCTGTCCTTTTGGCGTAGAGTGGATGCGTTTTGATGAGGATTGTGAAATGCACCCTTTAATTCAAACCATTCCTCACTTGGCATTTGTAGTGGAAAATTTAGATAAAGAATTGCTTCGTCCTGAGTTAAATCTCCTTTCTCCTCCAAATCTACCGATGGATGGAATAAGAGTAGCTATGGTAGAACATCATGGTGCGCCAATAGAACTAATGGAGTTTTCTGAGCATTCATAGTAGCTGAGCTAAGTATAAAAATTAATGCCCAATTATTAATCAGGTATTCTGACACCGGAATATTAAAATTATTGTTAAAAACTTGACCCGGTGGTTTTTTAGGCATACTTTTGTACAACTAAATTAAGGAAAGCAACTTGAAAAAGTTGTAGTTTTTTTCATATTTTTTTATTTGGTTAAATGTGTTTATATGCGAGAAGTCGTCAGTAGCCCTACTGGCGACTTTACTTTTTATATGGTTTTCCTTTCTTAAAATTTCATTCAATTTCTTAATTAAACTCACAATTTCATGCTTACGTACGATTTATTTATCGTACGATAAATTTGTCGTACGATAATTTTGTCGTACATTCGCGAGATGGAAACAAAAAACATAACACCTTATCCATTGTCTCCAACTTCTGGAACAATGCAAGAAGATAAAATTGTAGGTCGAGAAAATGAAATTACTAGCTTATTACGATTACTAAAGGGCCAAAGTGTTTCTGTTGAAGAGATTCGTAGAATGGGCAAAACTCTTTTGGTTCAAAAGTTAGCATACAAATGTAATAGCAACAAGCTGCCAGAAGAGTTTAAAGGTGAAAAATTCAAGGCTAAATATTTTACTTTTCAAGGACAAGATGATTTAGGTCATTTAATAAGCTATTTGATATTAGAGCTAAAGAAGATGAAGGAATGGTATCAAATCGATTTTGATAAAACCCTTCAATCAATCAAAGAAATTATCAACTCTCCCACCCTAACATTTGAAAACTTATCTATTAACATTAATCTTCCAATTCATCAAAAGCACTGGAAAGATATTTTTAATAAGGTTTTTGATGATATTTCAGCTAATCTAGAAAAAAACGAATCCAAATTAATTCTCATTTTTGATGAATTACCTATTATGCTATGGGAGTGGTATAAAAAAGGAAAGCAAGATGATGCCATGCTTCTTTTAAACATTTTAAGAGAAAGAAGGCAAAAACTAGAGCCCAAAGGTTTAAGGTTTATATTCTGCGGTTCTATTGGGATGCAAATTGTTCTAGATACTTTCAGAACAAAATATGGATATACTGGAGAAGCAACCAACGATATGGCGAAATATTCAGTCGGTTCTTTCAGCCTTAAAGAGGTTCAATTCCTATGTGAATGTTATACTTTATCAGGATTTAATATAATTAAAGAGGACAAACTCAGTCTTTGGGAAAGTATTTATAATTACTCTAATGGTATCCCGTTCTATGTGTCCAAATTGTTTAATATCATTCAAACAGATCATGATAAAAACATCACTGAGCTAACGATTAAATCTGCTTATGACTCCATAATAAACGACCCTATCCATCATGATAAATTCAAACAATTATTAGATAGAATTAATATTTACTATAGCGAACCCTTGGTTAAAGCAGAAAGCATGAAAGCAATCCTTGATTTCCTATCTAAACAAGAAGAATTTGTGTCAGAAGAAGATATTATCAATGGAATAAATCAGGAAGAGGTTAAAACGCATCTTTATACATTACTGGCAGATCACTATTTGCTTAGAGAAATGAAAAACGAAAAGCGTCATTATAAAATCAAATACGAAATTTTTAGAAAATGGTGGAAAATAAATCAAGCATAAACAATACACTATCCTTTGGAGCAAAAAGTGTAAACCCTGAGATTCTAGAAAAATTATTAGTGGGAAGACAAAATACTTCAGCTTACCTACTAGATGCTGTTAAATCAATTGTTAACGATCGTGATAATCAATTCATTTTGGTTGTAGGTCAACGAGGGATGGGCAAAACCCATTTATTAAGAGTTTTACATCACAATATCCAAGATTTTATCAAAGAGAACAAGATAGTTGTTGCCTATTTTTCAGAGGAGGAATATGGTATTGACAATTACTTTGATTTTCTTATTAGGATTTTTAATGCCTTTATGCGTTGGAATGAGGGCGATAAACCCTATCTAAAAACTAAAATTTCTGAGCTTCAAGAAATAGGAACCAAAGCAAATAGAGAACATTATGCTGAAAGCATTATTGAAGAGTATCTTAATGAACGCCCACTACTCATTTTGGCTGAAAACTTTGCTGACATACTAGAATCCATCAAGCCTAAAGAACAAGCTAAATTACGTGCCTGGCTATATAAAGTCAATAAGATAAGTATAATTGCTACAAGTCAAGCTATAAGCAAAGATTTTGATAGCGAAGACAGACCATTCTACGGCTTCTTTAATACCTACTACCTAAAGAAATTATCCTATGAAGATACTTTGAGCTTCCTAATTCAACTTGCCGAAATTGATGAAAGAAAAGATGTAGTAGATTTCATAAATAATAAAGGCAAAGGACAAATTAAAGCCCTCCATCAACTGGTTAAAGGAAACCATAGATTATTGGTCACCTTCTATCAGTTTCTAAAAACAAATACATTAGTTAAGCTTTCTGAAAACTTTATAAAAACTATAAACGATCTTAAGCCTTATTACGAAACCTATATCAGGTATTTGCCTGCACAACAACAAAAGATTTTAAGGTATATCGCTTTAAAAAGGAAACCTCAACTAGGAATCGATATCAGTAAAAATTGTTTTATTGATCAGAAATCAGCAACAAAAGGACTTAGTGAGCTCACCAAGAAAAACCTTATTGAAACTATAACAAACCCAAGCAATAAGAGAAATAAGCTCTATGATATTAATGAGCCTTTGCTAAGAATTAGTATTGAAGTTGGAGAACATAGGGAAGGTATTACTGCACTTTTTATTGACTTTTTGGCCATTTATTATAGCGAACAAGAACTGACAAATAGAAAAGAAAACATTCTTCAGAAGTTTAAGGCTTGCAAAGTTAAATCTGAAAAAAAAGACCTTAATTTTGAAATTCAAGCCATTGATAAAGTAATTGAATTACAAAAAATAGAATATTTAGTCAATGATAATTATAAAACCTCCGAATTAATTGTTAAATATTTAAACCAAAATACTGAAGATGGGTTGTTAGATTATATTAAGACTAATGGAATTAAAATAAGCAAATCAGTATATCATCATCAATTAGCATTGTATTATTTGGATAATATTGATTTTGATAAGGTATTACAAAATATTGTTAAGTGTAATGAATATGATAATCAAAAATCTGATATATATACATCAACAATTTATTTGACTTGGGGCTTAGCATTATGCGGAATTGCTAATAAGAAAAAAGATAATGAATTGTTTCAGGCATGTTTGGAAAAACTTGAGTACGCTGAGAAATTGAACTCTGGTAGTAGTGGTTTTCATATGAGTCTTGCTAAAACCTATAGTTTATTTTCAAAATTTAAAGGTGGAGATGAAAAAGCTTTAATCAAGAGTCTGCAACAATTGGAGTTTGCCTTTACATTTGATAAAGATGACAAACAAATAGCACATATGAAAAGTATGGTTTTAGGAGATTTAGCTATTTTGAAAAATGAAGAAGAACTTTATAAAAAAAGCACAGAAAGTTTTATAGAGCTTATAAAATCAAATCCAAACAACTATGAAAATTTGTATAGGTGTGCATTTATTCGGAGTAAATATGCATTATTAAAAAATGATTTAGAGCTTCATAAGAAGAGCTATTTTGAATTTGAAAAAGCTTTAGAATTAAACCCTAATTCTAATAATGCTATGTTTTTTGGAGGAGTAGAACTCTTTCATGTAGCATTATTGGAAAAGGATAAGGCATTGTATTCCAAAGGACTTGAACGGTTTCTAAAACTACTTTCTATGCCAGGTGTCGATAGAAATAATTTTGACATGTTGAAATTGCTAATCGAGTCTATCTATGAAGATTTTTCAGAGAGAATCAATAAAAATCAGATATTAAATATTATTTCTGAAGTTGAAAAGTCAGATATTGATGGATTGTTAAATTCTTGGCTCATTACTGCATTAAAGTATTCTGAGATCTTTAATTATGAAGAATTAGAAAAACTAAAGCGAATTGTAAAAAAGAAAAATGATAAATATCCAGAGCTAGCCATAACAGAAAACTACATCAATATTTATAAAAGATTGGTGATAGATGGAGAAAAAAACGCTCTTTACGACCTACCAAAAGAACAACGCTTATTTTTTGAGGAGAATATTTTAAGTTCAAGCAATAATTAGAATTTTTGGTGGGTAAACCTAAGCAAACATAAACCCACCCAACCAAAGCAAATTTTTCATATTTTTGCAAACTTTTATCACAAGATGTAAATACTACCAATCCAATCATTTATAAAGAGAATACAGGATGGCAAAATATAAAGATTACAAAAATTTAAACCTCACCAATGTGGCTGAGGAAACACTCAAGTTTTGGGAAGAACAAAACATTTTCGAAAAGAGCCTCGAAAGCCGCAAAGAAGGTGAGCATTTCGTTTTTTATGAAGGACCACCATCAGCAAATGGAGTTCCTGGAATTCATCACGTTATGGGTCGTGCCATTAAAGATATAGTTTGTCGTTACCAAACTTTAAAGGGAAAATATGTGGCCCGTAAAGCTGGTTGGGATACCCATGGTTTGCCAGTGGAAATTGGAGTAGAAAGAAGCCTAGGAATTACTAAGGAAGATATTGGTAAGAAAATTACCGTTGAAGAATACAATTTGGCTTGTCGTTCTGAGGTCATGAAATATAAAGACCTTTGGGACGATTTAACCGTGAAAATGGGATATTGGGTGAACCTCGATGATCCATATATCACTTTTGATAATAAATATATAGAGTCGGTTTGGAATCTTTTATCCAAGATTAACAAAAAAGGCCTCCTCTATAAAGGATATACTATTCAGCCCTTTTCGCCAGCTGCTGGTACGGGTTTGAGTACTCACGAGCTCAACCAGCCTGGTTGTTATAAAGATGTGAAAGATACTACGCTTACTGCTCAGTTTAAAGTAATGAGAAACGAGGATTCTGAAAAACTTTTTGCCGATGTGGAAGATGATTTATTCTTCCTAGCATGGACAACTACTCCTTGGACTCTTCCTTCAAATACAGCTTTGGCGGTTGGTAAGAAAATTGAATATGTGAAGATTAAAACCTTCAATCCATATACTCATCTTCCAATCACTGTAATTATTGCTAAGCCTTTAATGGGGAAATATTTCCCGGAAAAAAATGCAGAGCTCAAATTGGAAGAATATGAAGCCGGACAAAAAGCTATTCCTTTCCAAGTGATTGGAGAATGTGTGGGAACCGATTTGGCAGGCCTTCGTTACGAACAATTATTGCCTTACGCTCAGCCTGAAACTGGCGATGCTTTTAAAGTGATCATTGGTGATTTTGTAACTACAGAAGATGGTACTGGTATTGTACATATTGCGCCTAGCTTTGGTGCGGATGACTTTAAAGTGGCTCAGCAAAATGGAATTGGTGCTTTGACTATGGTTGAGAAAACAGGTCGTTTCAACGAGGAAATGGGAGAGTTTGCTGGTCGTTTCGTAAAAAGCGAATATTATCCAGATGAAGACCCATTGCGCAAAGAATCGGTGGATGTTGAAATCGTTATCAAGCTTAAGAAAGAAAACAGAGCTTTTAAATCAGAAAAATATACTCACTCCTATCCTCATTGTTGGAGAACAGATAAGCCTATTTTATACTATCCTCTAGATTCTTGGTTTATTAAAACCACAGATGTTAAGGAAAAAATGATTGACCTGAACAAAACCATCAACTGGAAGCCAAAAGCTACTGGTGAAGGTCGTTTTGGTAATTGGCTCGAAAACTTAGTAGACTGGAACCTTTCTCGTTCTCGTTTCTGGGGCATTCCTCTTCCTATTTGGACTAGCGAAGACCGCACAGAGCAAATCGTTCTGGGTTCTGCTGAAGAGTTAAAAATAGAAGTTGACAAGGCTTATGCTGCCGGTATAATGACTGAAAATCCAATGGCCGACTTTGTTCCTGGTAACATGAGTAAAGAGAATTATGAGACTTTCGATTTCCACCGCCCTTATGTAGATAAGATTGTTTTGGTATCGGAAACTGGACAGAAAATGTTCCGTGAGCCAGATTTGATTGATGTTTGGTTCGATTCAGGTTCTATGCCTTATGCACAATTACACTATCCATTTGAAAACAAAGAATTATTTGAGCAAAATTTTCCTGCCGACTTTATTGCAGAGGGTGTGGATCAAACTCGAGGATGGTTCTTTACTTTACATGCTATTGCTACTATGTTATTTGATGATGTCGCTTTCAAAAATGTAGTTTCTAATGGTTTGGTATTGGATAAAAAAGGAAATAAAATGTCGAAACGATTAGGCAATGGTATTGATCCTTTCGAGACATTAGGAAAATATGGACCAGATGCCACTCGTTGGTATATGATCACCAATTCTCAGCCTTGGGATAACTTGAAATTTGATGTGGCTGGTATTGATGAAGTGAGAAGAAAATTCTTCGGAACTTTACATAATACCTATGCTTTCTTCACTTTATATGCCAACATTGATGGATTTACTTATGCTGAGGATGACATTGAATATAACCAACGTCCAGAAATTGACAGATGGGTATTATCAGAATTAAATTCTCTAGTAAAAGAGGTTGACGAGGCCTTTGGAGTATTTGAGCCAACGAGAGCAGGTAGAGCCATTGCTCGCTTTGTTGATGAGCACTTGAGTAATTGGTTCGTTAGATTGAGCAGAAGAAGATTCTGGAAAGGTGAATATTCACAAGATAAAATCTCAGCTTACCAAACGCTTTATACTTGCTTAGAAACGATTGCTATCATTAGTTCTCCAATTGCACCTTTCTTCACCGATAACCTATTCCGTGATTTAAATGCTGTTTCAGGAAAACGCAAAGAGGAAAGCATTCACCTTTGTATGATGCCTGTTGCCGACGAATCAAAAATCGACAAAGATTTAGAGGAGCGCATGCAAATGGCACAGACTTATTCTAGTATGGTTCTTTCCATGAGAAAGAAAAACAAGATTAGAGTTCGTCAGCCGTTAAACAAAGTGATGATTCCAATTTTAGATGAACGCTTTAAGGTTCAGGTTGAAAAAATTACTGATTTAATTCTTTCTGAAGTTAATGTGAAGAATTTAGAGTTTATGACCGAAGACAGTGGTATGCTGGTGAAGAAAATCAAAGCCAACTTTAAAGCTCTAGGTCCTAAATATGGTAAGTTGATGAAGCAGATTGCTGCTGCCATTGCTAAATTTAGTCATGATGATATCAAGCAATTGGAAGACGAAGGTGTTTATCATATCGACATCAATGGCCAGGATGTAGCTATTGAAGTTAGCGATGTTGAAATCACCACAGATGATATCCCAGGTTGGTTAATCGCCACACAAGGAGCATTAACTATTGCATTGGATATTACCATTACTGAAGAGCTAAGAGAAGAAGGTGTTGCCAGAGATATCGTTAATAAAATTCAAGGCTTAAGAAAAGACAAAGGATTTGAAGTAACGGATCAAATTAGTATCACTATTCAAAAACAGGCTGAAACAGATGCTGCTATCAATAATAATAATTTGTATATTTGCTCAGAAACACTCGCATCAGAGCTAAAGCTGGTTGACACAGAATTGATAGGTGGAGAGGAAATAGAATTATCAGATTCTATTAAAGTGGTAGTAAAAGTGGAGAGAATCAGCTAATTACGAATCATTTAAATATAGCATTATGGATACTGAAACAAAAAAGAGTCGTTATTCGGATAACGAACTACAAGAGTTTAAAGAAATTATACAAGGTAAAGTTGATAAAGCAAAATCTGATTTAAAAATGCTTACTGAAGCTTATATCAATAATAACAACAACGGTACTAACGATACTTCTCCTACTTTTAAAGTATTAGAGGAGGGCAATGCTGTTTTAACAAAAGAGGAAAATAGCAAATTAGCAGCCCGCCAAGAAAAATTTATTCAGAATTTGGAAATGGCATTGATTCGTATTGAGAATAAGACTTACGGAATTTGTCGTGAGACTGGGAAATTAATTTCTAAAGAACGCTTGAGAAGTGTCCCTCATGCTACTTTAAGTATTGATGCTAAATTAAACAGACCACGTATCTAATTTGATACGATTAAAATAGTATATAGAAGCATTTTGATTGAAAATCTCAAAATGCTTCTTTTTTATTAAAATATATACACATTGAAAAGAGCAGCTTTAATCATATTTCTGATTCTATTAGTGGATCAGATTTCAAAGATTTATATTAAAACCTCATTTCTATTGGGCGAAGAAGTTCACGTAATGGGGGATTGGTTTATCATTCATTTTACAGAGAACCCAGGAATGGCCTTTGGCTATGAATTGGGCTTTTCTTGGGGGAAGTTAGCCTTAAGCCTTTTTAGAATTGGAGCTATTGTAGCATTGGGATTTTATATAGATCATATTGTGAAACGAAAGTCTCCTCCAGCTTTTATAGCTAGTATATCTCTAATTATGGCTGGTGCCATAGGAAACATGATAGACAGTGCCTTTTACGGAATGGTTTTTAGTGAAAGTATGTTTCATGAAGTAGCAGTTGCATTTCCTACCGCAGGTGGCTATGCCGACTTCTTACATGGCAAGGTGGTAGATATGTTCTATTTTCCTTTATTTAGCTTTACTTGGCCCGAATGGATGCCATGGTTAGGTGGACAGTTTTTTACTTTCTTTCAGCCTGTATTTAATGTAGCGGATGCTTCTATTACGGTTGGAGTGTTTTTGATATTGATATTCCAAAAGAGCTTTTTTAAGACGGAAAAATAGGAGAATATATTCTATAAAATATTTGAAAGCCATTGCATTTGTGATGGCTTTTCTGTTATTACCATAACTATCTATTGTAAGTTATAGCACAAAAGGCACTAAGAAGGCACTAAAAGCACTAAGAAAATATTCTTATTCCAAGTCCTTTATGGCTCCTGTGTCTACTCTAAGCATTTTGTGTAATAATACCAATGAAAAACCATATTGAGTGATATAAATTGTTTCTATTTATTCTCCAAGCAATTCAGCAATACGGCGGGCAATTTCCTCTAGTTTTTCTTCAGAATAACCATCGGAGATATAAACCACTTGGCCATTTTGATCGATTAGGAAATTACGTGGGATGGTTTCAGTGGCATATTTACTATAAATACTTTTATCAGAATCTAGTCCCACATTAAACTCAATTCCCCTTTCTGCAAACCTATCCATGGTTTTTTGTACTACCTCTTTTTTCTCACCTCTTGATATGGGTAACAAAACGAATTCTTCATCTTGAAATGGTTCTTGAATTACAGAAGGGATCTCATTAAATTCCTTTAGGCATGGTCCACACCAAGTAGCCCAAAAATTGATCAACACCACTTTTCCCTTTAACTCGGACAACTGAATTTCTTGTCCATCCAACATTTCGACTGTAAAATCAGGGGCTTTATCTCCTGCGAAGATTAAAGTAGTACTTTCCACACGTTTTCTATATTTATTCTCCTCCTCTTGCTTTTTCTTTTGGTCTTCTTCTCTCGTTAACTTTACTTTTTCTTGTAACTCTCTGTCAGACAATAAGGTGATATTAATAATAAAAGCCTCCTCCATTCTTTCACCAAACTTCTTGACCAATTCTGCTCGCTCTTCGTCAGATACTCCTTTATCGAAGGATTTGATTTTATAAGGATCAATAGAGTTTACATATGCTTCAGTTTCTTCCTGACCGTTTACTAAATAGATAAACTGTGAATCCTTAGTTTGACAGAATCCTGTGATGGATAGAATTAGAACTGCAAATATTATAAATGTGTTTCTCATTTTGTGATTTATTTTTCAAGGCAATAATAGTGAAATTTGAGGAGTCTAATTAATTTCAACTTATCTATTTTGAAAAGTATATATGATATATAGTGGCAGTAATAAAGAAACATTGACCAACAAGTCAAAGGGGTCGAAAGTACCATCATATAGCTTAAAGTATTGCTCCATTTCTATCATTATTAACAACAATAGTGAAACCAGTAATGTTTTTAAGGGAATCCAAAACCGAGTCCTGAAATTATAGGTATTCTATAAACACCATGGTAATTAATAGATTACTTCTTCGCCTTTTAAAAAACAATGCCCGTATTATTTACAACCTTAGTTCGACAATAAATAATCGAACTAAGGTTTACAGGCATTGTTTCTAAATGTGATGTAGTTTTAATAGATATTACTCCCAGTTCTTATCTCCAAGTGTGTTATTAGAGAAGGTATTACTAGCCAAAGTAGGATAACTGGTATCGGTATCTGGTTGATCTAGCATAACCCCATAACCTTCAGAATATGAGAAAGAGCAGTTTTTTATGGTAGTAGTTGAACCTTGCTGAAACTTAAAAGTAATAAACGCTGTAGGAATATTTCTAGCTCCACCATAAGAAAAATTACAATAATCGAAAACAGAACCTGTCGAACAACCATCATAAAAAATAATAGTATTCCAGTCGCCTTTTGATGGATTAGCTGATGCTGAAGTAAAAGTAATAGGGTCTGTAGCGGTACCAATTGCTTCAATCATACCTAAACGACTAGAAGCGTAGGCTATTTCTATCCCATGAACTTGAGGAAATTTGAGACTTGTACCAGCTTCAATAATCAACTTAGTTCCAGTATTACAGCCAACTGTAACTTCATCATTGATTATTAAATAAGCTACATTATGATTACGCCATAATACATCGCCAGGAGCATCAACATCATCGCCAGCAACTACAATGTCTTTTGAAAATATATTTCCTTCTCCAATAGAACTGACATTATAAGCTTTAAGTTTTAAATCACCAATTGTGTTATCTATAAAAGTATTTCTTGTAAAAGAGCTCAATGCTGATCGGTTTTGGTATATGCGTACACCATAGTCATCATTATTTTCAAAGATACAGTTGTCAATTGCGGTGTTATTTGCATAATTGCTTGTAATAGCACCTGATCCGCCACCCCATTTATAATCGCCAGCATACTCTATTTTGCAATAGTCAAATTTTGAGGCATTGCAACCGCTATATAACCATATTCCATCCCAGTCGCCTTTTGATGGAACCTGCGCTTGTGACGTGAAAAGAATCATTTTGTCTTTGCTTCCTACTGCTATAATGTTACCAGTGGAGCTACCTGCATCC
Organism: Bacteroidales bacterium; assembly: GCA_016744655.1. Lineage (GTDB taxonomy): Bacteria > Bacteroidota > Bacteroidia > Bacteroidales > UBA12170 > UBA12170. The sequence continues at coordinate 20,707 of JADGDY010000079.1, forward strand.
GAAACTGTAAGTTCTATACCTTGAGCAAATTTAATTACTGTTCCAGGTTCAATAGTTAATATAGCATCGTTAGTAACATCTATATCGCGATCCACGTAATAGGTACAAGATGCCTTCCATGTTGTGTTTTCTGTAATATCATCTGTAATGTGAATGTCACAGCTTACCGGATCAACAGACTCGCCTTCATCTTTTTCACATGAACTGAATATAAATAGTAAAGCTATAATCGTAAATAAGGATTTGATTAATTTTTTCATAAAGAATAATTTTTGTTTTTAACTTCGTATTTTGTTAATGCAAATTACATCAAAATATAGTTGATATCTCTCACCCTAAAGGATGATTATACTAGTCCTTTAGGATGATATGGCCCAAATGCAGAATATAATCATAGATGTTGATTATTTGCAATTTGCATGATATGAGCAAGATGTGAATTGTTTTTGGTGGTTTATGTAATTTCAACTCGTTTTAATGCTTCCACTCTATTTCTCACATCCAGCTTTTGATAAATGTTTTTGATATGGGTCTTTATGGTGTTTTGTGAAAGGAAAAGTTTTTCGGCAATTTCTGAATTCTTATAGCCATGAGCAATATATTTTAATACTTCAGCTTCTCTAGCTGACAAATCAAATTGTTTTAGTTTTTCTTCTTTTGATTTAGAATTATTGTCTTTTTTGTCAACGGCTATTTGTAATTCATCAATTCTTAAAATATAGTTTTGCAGTTCGAGTCGGAGTTCTTTTTCTTTGAGTTTGTTTTTCTGAATACTAAAATAATAGAGGAGTATAGATAATAAAAAGACAATGCTTAATAGCCCAATAATCATCAACTGAATTCTTAATTGTTTCTTGTTTAGGGTCTCCTCAAGCTGGTATTTTTCTATAGAATTGTTTTTCTCTTTCAGCTGGTATTTGGATTCCATATCCGCAATTATTTTATTATTATCAGCATTCATGAGGGAGTCTTTTAAGGCATTTGCATATAGCATGGTTTGCGTAGCTTTAGCATAGCTTTTCATATTTATATATGCATTCGACAATAAAGTTCCTGTTTCCATCAAGCTTTTCCTACTGTCCTGTTCTTTAAAAATATCCATAGCCTTCTCAAAATATACCACTGCTTTCTGGTTGTCGTTTTGAGCAAGATAAAATTCTCCATAGTATCTTAAGGTAGTGGCTTGCCCATCTCGGTTGCCCAGTGAATCAAATACAGGTTCCGCCTGTTCCAGATAATTCTTTGCAAGGTTGAAATGGCCCAGCATAATGTGTTGCATGGCGAGATTGCTTCCAACTAGAGCAGTATATAAGGCATGACCTTCATCTTTGTATATTTCATGAGCCTTGGTGTAATAATAAACAGCTGAATCGGGAATGTTTTTTAACTCAGAAAATGCTACACCAATATTATTGTATTTTGTGGCTGCTCTTAAAGTATCACCCATTTCTAAATTGATGGCAAGGCTTAATTTATCATAGTAGATAGCTTTGTCAGCCATGCCCATTTCCTCATAAACAGCACCAATATTACCCAAAGCTGATGCCCAAGATGTGCTGTCGTTCTGTAATTTGAAATAATTTGCTACATCTACGTAAATGGCAATGGCTTCTTTGTAATTACCTTTCATATCGTTTATGACAGCTCTATTTCCGAGCATTTGTGTAGCTTGTAGAAGCAGATTAGCCTTACGGAAACTCTCTTCAGATTTGATGAAATATTCCTCAGCACTATTAAAATCAGACCGCAAATAAAACACGATACCTATTTCTTTTCTAAACTCGGCTAATAAACTATCTGTTAGAGTTAATTGTAATTTCTCGTCTTTTTGTTGGGCGAAATACTCCAAGCTATCTGTTTCCGATAGGGCTTTTAAACTTTTAATATGCTCTTGAATAATGTTGGGAGTAGACTGATCATCAAAAAATTGATTTGATTTCTTTTGGCAAGAGACTGACAAAAAAATGGAAATCGTAATACTAAGTATTAATATTTTTTTCATGAATATGGTATTCTTTTTCACTCCAATATCTTTTTAAACATCATTATAAAACAGATAGTGCTGTGTTTTTAATAGACTCTAAAAGTACGTTTTTTCTATCAAGATAGACCTTCTGTGTGAGAATCTTATTTGTTATTGTTTG